>JAJTFN010000032.1 GCA_021298285.1 Verrucomicrobium sp. | reverse complement strand
CGGCCAATTCGGCCCGGTCGTACCGGAAGTCCGGAGCCCGCAGCGGCACATAGATGGGCTCGGCTCCCGACAGGATCGCGTCGGCCGCATAGTTCTCGTAGAAGGGAGAGAAGACGACGACCCGGTCGCCCGGATTGCAGGCCGTCATCATGGCCACCATCATCGCCTCGGTGCTGCCGCAGGTGACGACCAGGTGGCGGTCGGGATCGACCTCGAGCCCGGTGCGGCGGGAGATCTTCCGGGCGAGGGCCTCCCGGAACCTCGGCGCTCCCCAGGTCACCGCGTACTGGTGGAAGGGCCCTCGGGTGGCCCGTTCCAGCGCGGCCAGGAGCGGCTCCGGCGGGTCGAAGTCGGGAAATCCCTGGGCGAGGTTGATGGCCCCATGGCGCGTGGCCAGGCGGCTCATGCCGCGGATCACGGACTCGGTGAACACCTGCAGGCGGGAAGCGGTGGCGGGCATGCGAATCCCCTGAGACTGGCCAAAGACCCCGCTGGCGCGCGAGGGGATTCCTGACATCGGCTCCCGACCGCGGCCTTCCGACCGCGATCAGTCGGTGGACCCGGCCGAGCCCAGACGCCCCTCCAGGCGCGCCCTCCGGCCGTACACCCACTCGAACACGGGCGAGGCCATCAGGGTGGTGACGATGGCCATGACCACCATCACCGAGAAGAGGCCCGATTCGATGAAGCCGTTCTGGAGTCCGATGTTGAGGATGATGAGTTCCATCAGGCCACGGGCGTTCATCAGGGTGCCCACGGCGAGCGACGTGGCCGAATCCTCGCCGTTGAGACGCGCGGCCGCCCAGCAGGCCACGCCCTTGCCCAGGACGGAAGCGGCCAGGACCACCAGGGCCACCAGGAACATCTGGAGGGAGTCCACCGTGTCCAGCCGGGTCCGGAGGCCCGAGAAGGTGAAGAACATGGGCAGGAGGAAGACCACGGCGAAGGGCTCGACCAGCCGCTGCAACTCCCGCGTGAGCAGGCCGCGGGGCAGCGAGGCACCGAGCAGGAAGCCGCCGAACACGGCATGGATGCCGACGGCGTCCATGGCCCAGGCCCCGAGCGCGAAGAGCGTGAGCAGGATCGCCAGGTGGGTCTGGGTCAATCGACCGGCTCGCTCGACGGCCTGGCCCAGGGGCACCAGCAGCCGGCGGCCGACGAGCAGCAGGAACAAGGCATAGGCGACCCCTCCTCCAATGGCCTGATAGGCGAGGTGGGCCCCCTTTCCGAAGCTGGCCAGGACCACCGCCAGCACGCACCAAGCCGCCGCGTCATCGATGGCCCCCGCCGCCAACGCCAACGTGCCGAGCGGGGTGCCGCTCAGGCCCCGTTCGTGGATGATGCGCGCCAACATCGGGAAGGCGGTGATGGCGATGGCGGCCCCGAGGAACAACGTGGCCTCCCACTGGGTCGCCCTCGGTGAGAACAGCCCGGGGATCTTCATCAACCACGGCGTGAGCAGCGCCCCGAGGAGGAATGGCGCCAGCATCCCGGCGATGGAAACCGAGGCGGCGCCGCGCAATCGCCCACGGAACAGGTCGACCCGGAATTCCGCACCGACCAGGAACATGTAGAGACCCACCCCGAGTTGCGCCCCGACATAGAGCACCCTGAGGGAATCGGGCGGGAAGAGTTGGGCCTGCAGACCCGGGGCGAGCCAGCCGAGGAGCGATGGTCCAAGGCAGACTCCGGCGATCATCTCGCAGACCACCTGAGGCTGGCCCAATCGACGCCCGACCAGCCCGGCGACGCGACAGGCCGTCAGGATGATCGCCATCTGCAGGAAGAACGCGGCGGCGAGTTTCTCAAGAGGCATATCGTACGCATGCGTACTACTTCACGGAAGCGGTGCCGTCAACCGACCAGAGACCTCAGCCGGCCCTCACGACTCCGGGCACCGATCGGGGGTTGGCGCCGCACCTCGGAGCAGGCAGGCTTTTGCCGTTCTCCGAACGCTCCGATGGCCACTCCTCCCGCTGACCATGCTCCCCGATCCTGGCGTCGCCTGCTGCAGACGGCCGGGCCCCTGCTGGGCCTCGTCTTCGTGCTCGGGCTGCTCGCCCTGAGCGAGGAGGCCAGGCCGACGCTCTTCACGGGGCGCAACGCCGCCATCGTGCTCACCCAGACGGTCATCGTGGCCCTGGGGGCCATCGGCATGACCCTGATCATCGTCAGCGGTGGGATCGACCTCAGCGTCGGGGCGGCGGTCGCCTTCAGCTCGGTGGTCGGGGCCAAGCTGTTGACGGCGGGCCACAATTCCTGGGTGGCCGGGGCGGCGGTGGTCGGCACCGGGGCGCTGATCGGCCTGGCCAATGGCGGCCTCATCGCCGGGTTGAGGCTTTCCCCGTTCATCATCACCCTGGGCATGATGGGCGTGGTGCGGGGCGGGGCCAAATGGATCAGCGGCAAGCAGGCGGTCTACAACCCCGAGGGCGCCGGGCTCAACACGCTGATGGAACGCACCAACCCGCAGGGCCTGCTGCCGCTGCCCCCCGGGGTCTGGATCACCCTCGGCCTGGCGATCGTCGCCGGCTTCATCATGCGCCGCAGCGTCTTCGGACGGCATGTCTACGCCGTCGGTTCCAGCGAACCGGCCGCGCGCCTCTGCGGCGTGCGGGTCCAGAGGGTCAAGCTCTGGCTGTACACGCTGG
Organism: Verrucomicrobium sp.; assembly: GCA_021298285.1. Classification (GTDB taxonomy): domain Bacteria; phylum Verrucomicrobiota; class Verrucomicrobiia; order Limisphaerales; family UBA9464; genus SXXZ01. The sequence goes on along the minus strand of JAJTFN010000032.1, from coordinate 20,137 downwards.
CCGGGGCCTTCTTTGGCCTGGCGGGACTCATGCAGCAGTCACGCCTCGCCCAGGGCGATCCGACGGTGGCCGTGGGCCTCGAACTCGACATCATCGCGGCGGTGGTCATCGGCGGCGCCAGCCTCAACGGGGGCATCGGCGGCATCAGCGGCTCGATCCTCGGCGCCCTGCTCATGGCGGTGCTGCGCAACGGCACCAACCAGCTCGGCTGGGACTCCTACGTGCAGGAAATCATCATCGGTGCGGTGATCGTCATGGCGGTGGGCCTCGACAAGTGGCGGCAGGGCCGGGCGCACTGAGCCGACGGATCGGGGCCCGGCCGGCCATCGGGGCCCGGATCGCCCCCGGTTGCTCCGGCCGAGGAAACACTTCGATTCGGCCGCGTTCTGGGCTTGAATCCTCCGCACATGGACAAGCGGTTCTACCTCACCACCGCCATCGACTACGTGAACGGCGCCCCGCATCTGGGGCATGCCTACGAGAAGGTCGTGGCCGACGTCATCGCACGGGCCCGCCGGAGCCTGGGCCAGTCGGTGTTCTTCCTCACCGGACTCGACGAGCACGGCCAGAAGGTCCAGCAGGCGGCCCAGGACCTGGGCCGGTCGCCGCAGGCCTATTGCGACGGCCTGGCAGTCCAGTGGCGGTCCTTCGTCGAGGCGCTGGGCCTCAGCCACGACGACTTCGTCCGGACCACCGAGGCCCGCCACCGCCACATCGTCACCCTGCTCCTCGAGCGCCTCCACGCCTCGGGGCATTTCTACAAGTCGGCCTACCGGGGATTCTACTCGGTGAAGGAGGAGACCTTCCTCACCGAGAAGGACCGCAACCCGGACGGCACCTGGGACCCTCAATGGGGCGTGGTGCAGGAACTCGTCGAGGAGAACTGGTACTTCAAGCTGGGCGAGCATCAGGCCTGGCTGGTGGACCATCTCGAGCGGCACCCGGAATTCGTGCAACCGGCGCACCGGCGCAACGAGGTGCTCGGGTTCCTCCGCTCGCAGAAGCTCGAGGACCTGTGCATCTCAAGGCCCGCCTCGCGCCTGTCCTGGGGCATCCCCCTGCCCTTCGACCCGGGCTACGTCACCTACGTCTGGTTCGACGCGCTGGTGAATTATTTTTCCATCCCTGCCGCGCTCGGCGACCCCGTGGCGCTGGCCGCGCTGGGGGCACCGGCGCCCGCCGGTTCAACCCTGTCGGCATGGCCTGCGGACCTCCACCTCATCGGCAAGGACATCCTCAAGTTCCACGCCGTGTACTGGCCCATCATGCTGCACGCGCTCGGGGCCCCGCTGCCCCGCACGCTGCTGGTGCATGGGTGGTGGCAGAAGGACGGGGCCAAGCTCAGCAAAAGCACCGGCAACGTGGTCGATCCCTTGGCGATCATCGCCGACTGGGGACTCGATGCCTTCCGCTACTACGTGGTGCGGGAACTGGCCATCGGGCCCGACGGCAACTGGACCGACGAGGGGTTCCGGGTGCGCTACAATTCCGAACTGGCCAACGGGCTGGGCAACCTGCTCAACCGCGCGGTGAACATGCTCAACAAGTACCGGGCGGGCGTCGTCCCGGCCGCGTCGAACACGCTCGAGGCCGCCGCCACCGCGGCCACCGCCAAGGCCCGGGAATGCTACCTGGACAACGACCCCCAGGGGGCGTTGATCGCCGCCTGGGAACTGGTCGACCGTGCGAACCTCTTCGTCGAGGAGACCAAGCCCTTCCACCTCGCCAAGGACCCCGCGCAGGCCGCGCTGCTCGATTCGGTGCTCTACAACCTCGTGGAGTCGTGCCGCATCCTGGCCGTGCTGGTCCACCCGGTGATGCCGGGGACGGCCGGGAAGATCTTCGCCCAGCTCAAGACCTGTGGAGAACCCTCCGAATGGCGACAGTCGACTTGGGGTGGTCTGGGAGAGGGGCATCAGGTCGGCGCCCCGATCCCGCTCTTCCCGCGCAAGGACCTGGCCCCGAAACCTGGCGCCAAGTAGCCCTCGCCCGGCCGCCGGAAACCCCGGGGTCGGCTGTCCCATGCACCCCGCCCCCCCCGCCCTGCCTTTGGATACTCGGCGCGCGGTTCAGGGCACCTTGACCTTCGAGAGCAGCGTCTGGACCAGGCTCTCGGTGGTCACCTCCTCGGCCTCGGCCTCGTAGGTCAGCAGGATGCGATGGCGCAGCACGTCGGGCGCGATGCGCTTCACGTCGTCGGGCGTCGCATGGTTGCGACCCTCGATCAGCGCGCAGGCCCGCGCGGCGAGGGTGAGGTTGATGGTGGCCCGGGGGCTCGCGCCAATGCGCACCAGGCGCTTGAGTTCCGGGGCCACCCCCTTGCCGGCGGCGGCCTCGCGGGTCGCGACAACCAGGCGGACGATGTAGTCGCGCACCAGCGGGTCGACGTGGATGGTGTTCACCAGCGACTGGTAGGCCGAGATCTCCTCAGGCGTGACCACCGCGTCCAGGGTGAATTGCGGGCGCGTGCTGGCCATGCGGTCGAGGATGAGCAACTCCTCGTCGGCGGTGGGGTAACCGACCACGACCTTCAGCATGAAGCGGTCCATCTGCGCCTCCGGCAGCGGGTAGGTTCCCTCCTGCTCGATGGGGTTCTGGGTGGCCAGCACCAGGAACGGCTCGGGCAGCGGCCAGGTCTTGTCCCCGATGGTCACCTGGCGCTCCTGCATGGCCTCGAGCAGCGCCGACTGCACCTTGCTTGGGGCCCGGTTGATCTCGTCGGCCAGCACCAGGTTGGCGAAGATCGGCCCCTGCCGCGTGGAGTAGCTCCCCTGCACCGGATCGTAGATCAGCGTGCCGGTGATGTCGCCCGGGAGCAGGTCGGGGGTGAACTGGATGCGCGAGAACTGGCAGGCCGTCGCCCTGGCCAGCGCGCTGACGCTGGCGGTCTTGGCCAGGCCCGGCAGGCCCTCGAGCAGGATGTGTCCGCGGGCCACAAGCGCCACGAGGAGACGGTGCACCAGCTCCTGCTGGCCCACGATGACCCGGGCCATCTCGGAACGAACCCGGGCGAGGTGGTCGCTGGCGGCACGATAGGGCGCGAGGGAGGCGGAATCCGGGGTGGCACTCATGGTGGATCGATGGACCGGCAGACAATCAGGGAATCGCCCTCGAAGTCCAGTCCCGCACCCGGGTTTCACCGGCGAAAACTTCCATGAACCCGCGGGACCACCCAGAATGGTCTGGCCCGGGAGCCGGTCCCGACTCCAATCTGCAGCCATCATGCATCGGATCCGCCGGCTGATTCCCAGATTCCTCGTCCTGGCGCTGACCCTGGTCTGCGCCTCGGGGGCGGAGACACCGACGGTCGAGGCGGCCCTCCAGGCGATGCGCCAGGGCGATTCCACCAACGCCATCGCCACGCTCGGAGCCCTCCTGAAGGACAAGCCCGAGGACTCGCGCGCCTGGCACCTGAGGGCGCAGATCCGCGGGATGACCGGTGACGCCGACGGGGCGATCGCCGATCTCGGCGAGGCCATCCGGCGGGAGCCGAAGTCACCCTACCTGGTGGAGGAGCGCGGGATGATGCATTTCCGCCGCAACGACCTGGAGAAGGCCCTGGCCGACTTCGATCGTGCCAACGAACTGGATCCACGGATGGATCCACAGAACTGGCAACGTGGCATCGCCCTCTACTACGCGGGCAGGTTCGCCGACGGCCGGCGGCAGTTCGAGCGGCACCAGACCGTGAACCCTGAGGACGTGGAGAACGCGGTGTGGCATTTCCTCTGCCACGCGCGGGAGAAAAGCCCCGAGGCGGCCCGCGAGGCCCTCATCCCCATCCGGGGGGACACGCGCGTCCCGATGAAGGAGGTGCACCAACTCTTCGCCGGCAAGGCGACCCCGGCCGACGTGATCCGTGCGGCCGAGGAGACGCCGGCCGACCCCAAGGCCAAGCGGCGACACCTGTTCTACGCCCGGCTCTACCTCGGCCTTTATTTCGAGGCCACCGGCGAGAAGGCCAAGGCCTCCGAACACATCCGGGCGGCTGCCGGGATGGCCCCGCAGGGCGACTACATGGGCGATGTGGCACGCGTCCACGCCCGACGACTGAAGGAATGAACCCTCCCCCCAACGACCCCTCCGGTTTTCAAGGAAGATCCGGCCCCGGTCCCCGCCGCGGCCCCGGTCCTCGTCCTTCCGGAGGTGGCAACCGATTCCGCGGACCCCGACGCCCCGTCGACACCCGACGCGACGGTCCCCGGTGGCAACCCCGCAACCCGACGCGTCCTCCCGGCGATCCCTCCGCCCAGCGGCCCCGGCCGGCGGTTGGACCGGAGCACCCCGGCGACGCAGCCGGCGCCGAGGCCGGCATGCCACCCTCGCAGATGACCCCGCTGCAGTTGGCCGCCCGCATCGTGGAGCGCTCCTCCGTCGAGAATCCGGCCGACCTGGTCCTGCGACAGACCCTTTTCCGACGGCGGTCGCTGCCGCCGTCCGACGCGGCCTGGGTGAGCCGGGCGGTGTTCAACTTCTTCCGATGGCAAGGGTGGCTGCCGGAGGACCGCCCGCTGGAGGCACGCATCGAGGACGGCCTGCGCCTGGCCGCACGCTTCGCCTCCCGTCCGGAAGAATTCCCCGAGGAAGAACTGGTGCAACGCAGCGTGCCGGGTTGGGCGGCGGGGCACCTGCCGGTGAGCGGCCCCCTGGCGCGGGCCCTCCAGGGCGAACCGGTGCTTTGGCTGCGGAGCCGGCCTGAGTTCACCGAGGAGCTTTCGCGCCGTTTGATGGGCGTGGAACCCGGCCCTTTCCCCGACTCGCACCGCTACCTCGGCCGAGAGGACCTGTTCCTCGACCGGGGATTCCAGGCCGGCCAGTTCGAGATCCAGGACATCGCCTCGCAGGCTGTCGGCCGCATCTGTGCCCCGCGGCCCGGGGAGGTCTGGTGGGACGCCTGTGCCGGCGAGGGCGGCAAGACCCTGCACCTGTCCGCCCTGATGGGGGGCAAGAGCCTCATCTGGGCCAGCGACCGCGCCGCCTGGCGGCTGGACCGGTTGCGCCAGCGGGCCGCCCGGGCCAAGTGCTTCAACTACCGTGCCGTCCCCTGGGACGGCTCCGAACGCCCGCCGACCAAGACCCGTTTCGACGGCATCCTGCTCGATGCCCCGTGCTCCGGCCTCGGCACCTGGGGACGGAATCCGCATGCCCGGTGGACGACCTCCGTGCGCGATGTCGAGGAACTCGCCGAGATCCAGGCCCGGCTGCTGCGTCATGTGGCCGACTCGCTCAAGCCCGGCGGCCGGCTGATCTACGCGGTCTGCACCCTGAGCCACGCCGAGACGACCGCCGTCGCCGACGCCTTCACGCAGGAGCGCAGCGACTTCGACACGCTGGCGGTGGTCAACCCCTTCCAGCCCGACGATCCGCCGGTCACCCAGATGCACCTGTGGCCCCAGGACACCGGGGGCAACGGCATGTTCGTGGCGGCCTGGCGGCGGCTGTGAGGCTCGCCCTGCGGCGCGGGATGGTGCCGGACGGGCCCCGCCCGCCCGACGCCGAAACCCCGACCCGGCACCTCAGCCCTTCAGGCCCAGGCCCAGGGTCTCCCGGCAGTAGCGCAGGCTCTTCTCGAGGTCCTCGCGCTGGCGCTGCTTGTCGCCGCCATTGTACTGGTCCATCGCCTGGCCGCGCCGGGCGACGGCGAGGAACCTGGCGAACTCCGCGGCGGACTTCTTCGGGAAGGCCTCCCAGAACGAGTCCTCGTAGTAGGGAAACTCCACGACGAAGCCGCCGATCGTCTCGATGTTCACCGCCACGCCCGGGCAAAGCTGGGCGTACCGGGTGAAGTAGCGTTCGAGGTCCACGCAGCCGCCGTCTCCCATGGCCGTCCATTGCACCTTGCAGCCCTTGTCGGTCTGCCAGATGCGCGAGTCGCGCAGGCTGGTGGTGATGGCGTAGGGCCCGAGCTTCTCGAGGCTCTCCATGGGGTCCTCGAGGGTCCAGGCGGCGTTGCCTGAATCCATGTTGGCCCCGACGTATTCCCGGCCCGCGGATTCGATGAGCAGGATCAGCTCATCGGCCGTCATGTCGCCGGCGTGGTTCTCGACCGACACCTTCACTCCGAGGTCGAGGGCCTGGTTGCGGCAGGCCTTGAGCACCTTGACCGTGTCGGCGATGCGGGCCTCGATGCCCCCGGGGGTACGGCGGTCGTCGCGCGACCCGAGGACCACGCGGAAGGCCTTCGAGCCGACGGCCTTCGAGAGCCTCAAGCCCAGCGACAGGTGCTCCTCGGCGGTGCCCCAGTCCTTCTTGAAGCTCTTGGAGGTCGGGCAAATGCTCCAGGATCCCAACAGGATCTCCACGCCCTTGTCGGCGGCATACTTCCGGAGTTCCGAGGCCGCGGAGGTCTCCAGCGATCCGAGGGAGGCCAGGTCTGTGATGAAGAGGGTGTCGAGCTTGAGTCCGGCCGCGTAGTCGACCAGCTCGCGCCCCTTCCACCCCCAGGCGCGCACCGCGAAGTTGTCGATGCCCAGGGCGATGCGGTTGCCCGAGGCGTCCCGGCGGGCGGGTGCGGCGGCCAGGGTGGCGGGGGCGGCGAGGGCGGAGGCTCCGGCCACGGTGGCGGCCGTCAGGAAGGTGCGGCGAGTCATGGTGCGACAGGGGTTGTGCCGGGGCTCAGGCGTTTTGGCCAGAGCGGAAACGGGGTCGTGTCGGCGATGAGTCCGGCAACGGTGCTCCGTGACCCCGTCCCCGGGCCGGTGTCACGCCTTCGGCGGCGTGCGATCGCCCACGCCGCCCGGATCGCCGGCCAGGCCGTAGGCCTCGCCGAGCCGCTCGGCCATGCGCCGCTCGGCCCCCGATGCCATGAACCACCACCGCAGGTACCCCGCGTGGATGCAGGTCCAGGTCAGCCACAGAAAGCCCCATCCGAGGCAATGGTCACCGGAGAAGTACCGACCCGTCTTGATGGCGCTCCAGAGGATGAGGGCTCCCCAGACCGCACTGAAATGGAGGGTGTAGACCGAGAAGAACGACAGGGGCCGATCGAAGCTGAACCCGCTGAACTTGGGCCGGGCATGCGGGTAGAAGTAGTCGGCCTCCAGTTCGGAGGCGATGAGCACGCGGGCCCCGAGCAGGGCATTGATGCGGGCCTCCAGGGCCCGGGCATGCACCCGGGCGAAATCGCAGAAGTGCAGGAAGAACGAGGCCGTCACCCCGGTGCTCACCAACCCGAAGGCCACCACCAACCCGGCCAACCCGTTGTCCCAGAGCAACAACCCGAGGGCCACCAGCGTGGACACCAGGAGCAGGCCGAAGAACTTGCGGTTGTAGGCGTACTGCATGGCCCGCATCCGCTCCAACTGGCGGGTCAGGGCGTCGTACTCGAGCCGGGCCCGGTCGGCCGGAGACAGGGCGCCTGAGGCGGTCCCAAGAGATTCCTGCGGGTTCATTCGTCCAGGGTGTCCGGGGTGCGGGGTTCCGTCGATGCCCCCTTCACGGCCTGATACATGGCCAGGCAGCGCCCCCGCTGGATGTCATGCTGGACGATGGGTGACGCATATCGACTCTTGGTCAGGAACAAGGGCCGGTTCCAGGGCGCATGGACGCAATCCGAGGGCGCATCCCGGAGTTCGGGCACCCAGCGTCGCACGAAGGATCCGTCCGGGTCGCATTTCTCGGCCTGCGTGACCGGGTTGAAGATCCGGAAGTACGGCGCGGCATCGGTCCCGCACCCGGCGCTCCATTGCCACCCGCCGTTGTTGGCCGCGAGGTCTCCATCCACGAGGGTCCGCATGAAGTGCCGCTCGCCCCGCTGCCACGACACCAGCAGGTCCTTGGTCAGGAACATGGCCACGATCATGCGGAGGCGGTTGTGCATCCAGCCGGTCGCCGCCAGGCAGCGCATGGCCGCATCGACGATGGGGTATCCGGTCTGCCCCGCACACCAGGCCTCGAACTGGGCATCGGTCCCCTCCCATTGGATCCGCTCGTACTCGGGACGGAACGCACCCGTGGCCACGCGGGGATGATTGGACAGGATCTGGAGGTAGAACTCGCGCCAGATCAATTCACTGAGCCAGGTGTCGCAGGACTTCTGCCCGGCGGCTGTCGGGGCCTTCGCCCGGGCCGACTGGAGGCGTTCCAGCACCGTCCGGATGCCGAGGGTCCCGAAACGCAGGTGCGGGGACAACTGCGAGGTCCCGGGCTCGAGCGAGAGGACGTTGCGCCCGTGGTCGTAGTCGAAGACCCGGGCCTCGAGGAACCGGTCCAGCGCCTCCAGCCCGGCCCGTTCCCCGGCAGGAAACACCTCCTGCGCGAGGGGATGCCCCAATTCCCGGGCGTCGGCTGGCAGCGGCAGCGAGGGCACCACCGGTGGGGGGGCCTTGGGTGGGCCGAGCCGGGGGACGGGCCAGGACACTGGTCGGGCCTTCCAGGCGCGCGAGTACGGCGTGAAGACGCTGAAGACCGTGCCGGTGCGTGTCAGCACCTCTCGCTCCTCATGGATCACCGAGTCCTTGTGGGACCGGAGGACGATGCCGCGCCCGGCCAACGCCTCGGCAACCCGTCGGTCCCGGGCGACCGAATAGGGCTCGTAGTCGCGGTTCACGAACACCGCGTCGGCCCCGACCTCGTGGGCCAGCCCGGGAATCACCTGCTCCGGAGGGCCGTGCCGCACGATGAGTCGGTGGCCGAGGCTCTCAAGGTTGCGGGACAACGCCTCCAGGGAACGGAGCAGGAAGTGGACGCGGGCCGGGCCGACGTCGGGAGACTTCAAGATGGCCTCGTCCCAGCAGAAGGCGGCGACCAACCGGTCGCCTTCGGTGTACGCCTGCCAGAGGGCCGTGTTGTCGGTGATCCGGAGGTCGCGACGGAACCAATGGAGGGCGGTCTTCAATCCAGGGAGGGTGCCATGGGGTCCGGTGACTTCAACCGGGGAGACGGTGCCCCGGAGAGGTTGGCGGCAGGAAAAGGAGGATTGCCAGGGTACCCACGGCAGACGCGGGGCAGGCACCGTTGCTGCCTTCCGGCCCTGGCGGGGTTCACCAGCCCGCGTTCCATGGGCCCTGGCACGCGAACGCTAGGCCGAGCGGTCGGCGCGGAACAAGGGGGAATTCCCTCAATCGACCAACCACGCGCCGGTAAACCCGACGGAACACACCGCGCAGCATCGAGGGTCAGGGTCGGGACACCGCCGTGGATCCCAGCACCTCCATCAGGCCACCGAGGGTCTCCATGAACCCCTCGGTGAGGGCCGGACCATAGAACGACATGGTGCGCGACTCATAGCCATCCATGGACGCATACCGGGTCGGGATGACGTACCCGAGGTAGTCGCCATTGAAGCTGGTGACGGCACAGCGCAGGTCGGCCGCCCGGGCACGCTGCTTGAGTTCGAGGGCCAGCTCCCCGGAAAAATCACACGGCGTGGACAGCCAGACCCAGGGGCCGATCCTGACGGCCTGGAGCGTGGTGCGGTCGGCAACCGGCAGCACCCGGGCGGCGGCCCAGGCGCGCAGGCCCAGGTGATCCCCAAGGCGCACCCTCAGCGGCGGCAGCCCGAAGGTCACCGCCGCGGTCCCCAGTTGGACCTCGGACATCATCCGGCAACGGCGACTGCTCTCCACCGTGCGCCGGGCGAGGTCTTCGCCCAGCTGCCGCGCCCCGTCCCAACCGGGCCGGGTCGCCTTCGGCCCATGGCTCCCCACCGCGCCGGCGGCGAAGAGCGCCAATCCCCCGGTGGCCGACTCGACGGACTCCTGCCAGACCCCGGGGTAGTCTCCATGGAAGCGCATCTCGCCCGCACCGAGCACCGTGGCATGGGCACTGTAGGAGCCCCACAAGGCTTCCCGGCCATCGTCGTCGCGCCGGACCCGGAAGTAGGCGAATTCCGGGTCGACCGTGCCGGCATCGCCCACCAGGCGGTTGCGGACCCCCTCGGGGGCGTCGAAGGCATCGAAGCCGATGCTCGCGGGTCCCTTCGATGCCCATGCCTGCCGGGCCACCCGGGTCAACTGCCCGACCAACCAGACCCGGACCTCGGGCACGAATGGGCCGCCGAACTGCTCGGCCACCCACCCCTCGCCCCAGCCACCCAGGCTGCCGTGGGTGTGGGTCGCGGTGAAATACACCTGATCCCGGCGGAGCCCGGGTTCGGCCGCGAGGTGGCGCAATACCTCCTCGGCAACTTCGCGCGGGACGATCAACAGATCGGACGCGACCAGGACCACGCGCTGGTCGGCCACCTCCAGGGCCAGCGCCTTGGTCCAAAGGTCTTGCCGGACACCGGTGGAAGGTCGTCCCCGCCGGGCACCGTACCCGGCCAGGGGCAGTTCCCGGAACTGGCCGGCCCGGCCATCATCCATCGTCGCTCCGAGGGTCGGCGTCAGCGCTGCACGCGCCCAACCGGCCCGGAGAGGCCCCGACTGGACCCGGATCGCCGGACGCTGGGCCTCGAGGGCGGCACGAGCCCCGAGGCTCGCCGGCTCCATACGCCACCCAGGGGGCGTCTCGAAGGGAACCAAGACCGAGGCCAAGGCGGCAGCAAACGCCGCCAACATCCCTGCCAACCGTTTCCACCAGGGGCGCCAATGAAGGGTCATGGGTTGATGCTCATCTGAACCTTGCCGGTCATCCAACCCCGGAACGCAGATCCTGGCCCCGGAAAACGTCACCCATGCTCCAGGCGCCTCAGGGCCTTCCAGGTACCGGACGTTTTTGCCGCCACTCCGGGTTTTTGGGGCACAAACGGGCGTTTTTGAGGGGTCTTGCGGCAAAAATGGTGTTTTTCAGGCTGTTTCCACCTCTGGCACGGCCGTTGCTGTGAGGTGCTCGCCATGAGTAGCGTCGCCGAGATAGACATCGCAAAGACCCTGCAGGTCCAGTTGCCCTTGGGACTGCTGGGATTCGAGCGCATCAAGACGTACTCCCTCGTCACCAAGCCGGACCAGGAGCCGTTCCTGTGGTTGTCGGTGCCCGAGGGCGAGGATCTGGCGTTCCTCGTGGTTCCCCCGAGCTTCGTCCTCCCGGACTATGCGCCGGACTTGTGCGATGAGGATGTGGATTTCCTCGAGATCCGCAATCCGAACGACGCGATGGTGCTCAACATCGTGACCCTCAGGTCGGACGGTTCCGCCACGGTCAACCTCAAGGGCCCGATCGTGATCAACCGCCACACCATGATCGGCAAGCAGGTCGTGCTCAGCCAGTCGGCCTACGCGATCAAGCATCCGATCCGATCGGCCTGATAAGACACCCAGGAGTCCACGAACCAAGGAGGGTCCCATGCTGATACTTTCGAGAAAAACCGGGGAAAGCGTCGTCATCGATGGGCGGATCGTCGTGAAGATCATCCGCACCGACGGCGACACCGTGAAGGTGGGCATCGAAGCCCCTTCCAACATCCCGGTGCACCGCCAGGAGGTCTACGAGGAGATCCAGCGTGCCAACCGCGAAGCGGCCACGCGCGCCCCCCTCAGCCAGGTTCCCTCGCTGCTGAATGCGCAGGGCAAGACCGGCCACTCCAAGACCGCCGCTCCGGCTCCCTCTCCGGCGACGCCCGTGGCGTCCCAAACCGATTTCAGTCCTGCCACCAACCAGAAACACAGTAAAACCGTATGATCATCAGTTCAAACTTGGCGGCGCAGTCGGCCGCCAACGACCTCACCAAGACGTCGGCCGCGCTGACGAAGTCCCTGGCCAAGCTGAGCTCGGGTTCACGCATCGTGAACGCGTTCGATGACGCCGCTGGCGTGGCCATCAGCCTGCGCTTCGACGCCAAGATCGAGCGCGCCAACGCCGCCCGCGACAACGTGGCCAACGCCATGTCGTTCACCAACACCCAGGACGGCTACCTCAAGCGGATCTCCAACACGCTCAACCGCATGAGCGAGCTGGCGATGCTCTCGCTCGACGGCACCAAGAGCGACGCCGACCGCGCCCTCTACGAGAACGAGTTCGACCAGCTCAGCAGCTACATCACCAACGTGGCGGGCAAGGAGTTCAACGGAGTCAACCTGTTCTCCGCGGCGACCGTCTCGTCGGTCATCGACTCGGAGGGCACCACCTTCGACATGAGTGGCGTCTTCCTTGGCGCCGCAACCTACACGAACGTGACCAGCAGCTCGATCGCCTCCACCTCCTCGGCGACGACCGCCTTGTCCAACGTGCGACTCGCCATCGACCAGCTCGCCTCGGATCGCGCCACCATCGGCGCCTACCAGTCGCGCCTCAACATGGCCAACGACCAGTTGGCCGCGACCATCGAGAACTTCACGGCTGCCAGTTCCGTCATCAAGGACGTCGATGTGGCCCGCGAAAGCACGGAGTTTTCCCGGCAGAACATCCTCAACCAGTCGACCACCGCCATGCTGGCCCAGGCCAACCAGCTGCCCCAGTCGGTCCTGCGCCTGCTGCCTCAGTGATCCGGATCCCCTGATCCCACGCGAGGCCCCACTCCATCCATCCAGGAACCCAGAATCCCATGATCATCAGCTCCAACCTCGCCGCCCAGTCGGCCGCGAACGATCTGACCCGCACCTCGGCCGCGTTGTCGAAATCGCTGGCCAAGCTCAGCTCCGGTTCCCGCATCGTGAACGCCTTCGACGACGCCGCCGGCGTGGCGATCAGCATGCGCTTCGATTCGAAGCTGGAGCGCGCACACGCCGCCAAGGACAACGTGTCGAACGCCCAGTCCTTCACCAACACCCAGGACGGCTACCTGAAGCGGGTCGCCAAGACGCTCAACCGCATGAGTGAACTGGCGATGCTCTCGCTCGACGGCACGAAGAGCGACGCCGATCGCTCGCTGTACAACAACGAGTTCACCCAGCTCAAGAGCTACATCAACGACATCGCGACCAAGGAATTCAACGGCGTCTCGCTGTTCTCCACGGCAAATGTCGAATCGGTGATCGACTCCGAAGGCACCACCTTCGTGATGAACGGCATCAACCTGAGCTCGACCTCGACCACCTACAACTCGGTCACCCAGTTGTCCACGAGCATCGCGACGACTTCCGCGGCCACCACGGCCCTGTCGTCCATCCGGACCGCGATCACCCAACTGGCCTCGGACCGTGCCCAGGTGGGTTCCTACCAGTCCCGCCTCAACATGGCAGGCGACTACCTCGCGGCCACCATCGAGAGCTTCACGGCGGCCAGCTCGGCCATCAAGGATGTGAATGTCGCCACCGAGAGCACCGAGTTCTCACGGCAGAACATCCTCAACCAGTCCACCACCGCCATGCTGGCGCAGGCCAACCAGTTGCCCCAGTCGGTGCTCCGTCTGTTGCCGTCGTGAGGAAGGCCGGCCGGGGTGTCGCGCCGCGATCCCCTGCAGCACTCCAGACGCGGCGAGGATTTCCGTTGGCCGTCAGGCCCGGTCCGCGCTTATCGTTGCCCGAGTCCTTGCGGTTCCCCGGATCCAGGCCCACGGGTCAAGGGTCGGGAGCGGATCGCCGGGTCATGGAACCCCTCGGAAACGATTGTCGATGAATACTGTCACGCAACTGAAGACCGTCCGGAAGAACACCCAGTCCAAGGTCGAAGCAGAACTCTCACGCACCGGCGGCCTGCTCCGCCTCGCACCCGCCTGGGTTCCCCGCTCCTTCCTGCAGCCGGGACTTCGCCTGAAGCTGCATCCGGACGACACCTACGCCTACGGCGCCAACCGGGGCGGCATCGATGAACGCTGGTTCGCCTCGACCACCGAGGCCGCCAACGAAGGTCGCGTTCCAGACGAGGGGCTCAGCTACGTGGTGGTCGGCAAGGAGCGCTTCACCCTGCGCCAGGCGGTCGAAGACACCGGGGCCACGCTGGTGGGCAAGTCGATCTGGAAGAAATACGGTCGCTGGCCCGTCTACTCCAAGTTCTTCGACAACATGGGGCCGATCCCTCACCACATGCACCAGTCGGCCAAGCAGGCCAAGCTGGTCGGTCAGGAGGGCAAGCCCGAGAGCTACTATTTCCCGCCGCAGCACAACAACGTCGGCAACAACTTCCCCTACACGTTCATGGGCTTCGAGCCGGGCACGACCAAGGCCCAGGTCCGCAAGTGCCTGGAGGACTGGAACAAGGGCGACAACGGCATCCTCGACCTTTCGAAGGCCTACCGCCTCAAGCCCGGCACCGGCTGGCTGATCGACCCCTGCATCCTCCATGCCCCGGGCAGCCTCTGCACCTACGAGCCGCAGTGGGGCAGCGACGTGTTCGGCATGTACCAGAGCATGGTCGAGGGCCGCTACGTGCCCTGGAGCCTCCTGGTCAAGGACATGCCCAAAAAGTACCATCAGGATCTCGACTTCATCGTCGAGCAGCTCGACTGGGACAAGAACGTCGACCCGAATTTCAAGGACAACCACTACCTCGAGCCCGTGCCGGTGGCCGATACCCGCAAGGAGGGCTTCGTCGATCGTTGGATCGTCTATGGCAAGGTGGACGGCGAGCAGCTCTTCACGGCCAAGGAACTGACCGTGGATCCGGGCACGAAGACCACCATCCGGGACAACGGCGCCTACGGCCTGATCTGCGTCCAGGGCAGCGGCAAGATCAACGGCCTGCCACTGAACAGCCCGAAGCTCATCCGCTTCCATGAGCTCACCGAGGACGAGTACTTCTGCACCGAGGAGGGTGCGAAGGCCGGTGTGACCTTCGAGAACACCAGCGCCACCGAGCCGCTGGTCTGCCTGCGCTACTTCGGGCCCGAGGTCAACCCGGACGCCCCGGCCATGGGCGCCTACCGGAAGAACACCTTCGCCTGATCCGGGGACCATCACCTCCCCCGAAGCCGATCCGCCCCGGAACGCCTCGACGTCCCGGGGCGGCATCGTCTCCACCCGAAGCGCTTTACCCTGCCCCCCTTCGCATCCCGGGACGCTGCGTCCCCCCTTGGACACGTCCTCTCGCCCGTTGACCCCGGGGGGTTGCCTTCCTAGCGTTCCGGTGCAGACATCATGGACGGGCTCACGTTCCCGACATCGGACTGAATGAAAAACTCCCTGGAAACCCGGCTTGGGCTCTTCTTCGCCCTCGTCTTCGTCGCCGCCTTCGTGCTCTTCGAGATGGTCGGAGGCGGACGCTTCTTCTCGTCCGGCGTGCCGATCAAGGCCCGATTCAACACCGCAGGCGACCTGAAGGTCGGCGACCCGGTCAAGCTGGCGGGGGTGGACGTCGGACGGGTCCAGGCCATCCGCATCGCCGACGGGAAGGTCGAGGTGTCGATGACCGTGGAACCCGCCGCCGGCATCCGCACCGACAGCAAGGCCTCGATCAAGTTCACCGGCCTGATGGGCCAGAACTTCGTCGCCCTCGAGTTCGGCAACCAGGCCTCCCCGGTGGTTTCCACCGGTGCCGTGCTGGAGAGCCGGGAACAACCCGACCTCGCGGCCATCATGGCCAAGCTCGAGAGCGCCGCCGACGGCATGCAGAACATGAGCAAGAGCTTCAGCGGCGAGGAATTCACCAAGCTCCTCGGCCCGATGACCGACCTCATCAAGGACAACCAACCCAGGATCGCCTCGATCCTCGGCAACATCGACAGCCTCACCACCGGCATGAGCAAGGGCGAAGGCACCCTCGGACGCCTGATGCGCGAGGATGGGTTGTATGTGCAGACGCTGCAGGCCGTCACCAACCTGATCGCATCGACCGAGGACCTGAAGGTCACGCTGTCGACCACCCGGCAGATGGTCTCCGACATGAATTCAGGCAAGGGCACCATCGGGCGGCTGATGGTCGACGACTCCCTCTTCCGCGAGACCACGAACATGATGACCAACCTCCGCGAGGTCGCCGAGAAGTTGAACCGCGGCAATGGCACGGTGGGACAACTGATCAACGACGACGCCTTCCTGCGGAACCTCAAGCTGACCCTCCAGAAGGTTGAGAAGGCCACCGAGACGCTCGAGGATGCCGGGCCCCTTCAGGTCATCGGCACAGCCGCGGGCAGCATCTTCTGACCGGTCATCCGACCGCTCGTCCTCCTTGTCCCACCCTCGCCCGGTCTCCCGGCGAGTTGCCTCGGAACCCGATCCACCGGGACCGGATCATCGGGCCTTCGTCCCGGTCCAGTCCCAAGCGGCGAGCCCGTTGAGTTCCCGGATGTAGAGCGAACCCCGGTCGACGGCCAGGTGAGCCCAGGTCTCCGCGTCGGACACCTTCCGCCGCGAGACGACATCGAACTTCTCCGGCGTCGCCCGGAAAAGGATCAGTTCTCCTTTCTGGTCCAGGGCGAGGATCCGGTCGCCCAACGACACCATGCTCCAGTACTTCCCGAAGCTCTCGCCCGTCGTCCACTTCTCGGTTCCCGTCGCCAGTTCGATGCACATCGCCCGTTGGCTGCGCAGTTGCAGGTAGGCGTGTCCCCCGTGGACGATCGGGGAGGTCATGTAGCCTTGGGCCTTGAACTCCCAGGCGGGTACCGCCCGGAAGCGGCCGCCCTCGGACCGGATGTCGATGCCCAGGGTCTTGCCGCCGTAGGCCGCCGTGAACAGCCGGTCCGGACCCGCGAGGGTCGGGGTCAGGATGTTCATGCCACGGAAGGACTCGATCGGCAACGCCCACAGCTCGGCTCCGTCCTCGAGGGCCACCCCGACCAGGCGGGTCCGAGACTGGACGACCAGTTGACGTCGCCCCGCCAGGGTGAGGATCACCGGCGAGCCGAATGCACTGCCCATCATGCCCCCGCCATCCTTGACACCGTGCCAGACCACCTGCCCATCCGCCTTGCGCAACCGGGCCACCCCGCCACCCGCCTGCACATAGAGGCTGTCGCCATCGACCAGGGGCGAGGAAACGAACCCGAAGGTGGGCAACTCCGAACCGAAGCGCTGGACGAAGTCCAGGCGCCACCGCTCGGTCCCGTCCCGGGTGTCCAACGCCACGAGCACATCGCGCATCCCTGCGACGTACAGGGTTTCGCCGTCGAGGGCCGGGGTGGCCCGGATCCAGTCGCCGTTGGAGCGCGCAAAGAACGGCACGGACATCGCGCCTTCCCAGTCGCGCTTCCAGAGGACCGTCCCGTCGGACCGCTTCAAGGCCGTGACCCGCTCGCGCTTCTTGTCCACCGTCTCGGTGGTGAAGACCCGATCGGCGTCCATGACCGGTCCGGAATAGCTCGGTCCCATCGGAACGGCCCATCGGCGATGCAGGCCCGACTCGTCGAGGGTGGCCGGCCAATCGGCCTTCGTGGCGGACCCATCGCGGAGGGGGCCCCGCCACTGGTTCCACGATGCCGCGGCCGAAATGGGGGCGCATGCCAGGAGGCCGAGGCAGACAAGGAGCTTCATGGGTGACCCTACCGCGCTTCGGCCCCGCGTCAAAAAACACGCCCGCCGGATTGCACCCGACGTCGGAGATGCTATCGATTTGCCCGGTCCGGCCATCGCCGGAACCGACCACATCCATCGACCCCACCCAATTCATCGTTCATCCCACCCCTGTTGCCATGAGTGAACCGATCACCCTCCGCGTCGGCCAAGGAGTGCCCCACTTCGAGATGGAGACCTACGACCCCGCCGCCGGCGAGTTCGGCAAGTTCTCCCTCGAAGAAGCCAAGCGCGGCTCCCGTTGGACCGTCCTGGTCTTCTACCCGGCCGACTTCACCTTCGTCTGCCCCACCGAACTGGCCGACCTGGCCGTGGTCCACCCCAAGCTCAAGGACCTGGGCTGCGACGTCTACGGTGTCTCCACCGACACCAAATTCGCCCATCTGGCGTGGCGCCATTCCGAGAAGCTGCTCGCCGACGTGCGCTATCCGCTGGCGGCCGACCCCACGGGCGCCGTGTCCAAACTCTTCGGGGTCTACGACCCGGCCAGCGGCCTGGCGCTGCGGGGCACCTTCATCATCAATCCCGACGGCGTTCTCGTGTCCAGCGAGGTCAACTTCTACAACGTCGGCCGTGACGCCTCCGAACTCCTGCGCAAGATGGAGGCCAACGCCTACCTCGTCCGCCACCCCGACCAGGCCTGCCCGGCCAAGTGGAAGCCCGGTTCCCGCACCCTGACCCCCAGCAAGGACATGGTGGGCAAGGTGTTCGAAGCCCTGCAGTGATCCTCACGGCCCGGCAAGCCACCCGCATCGACGCCCCGCTCACGGGCCTCGCCCGGGCGGCTGCTCCGGAAGTCTTCGATCGGCGCCAGGGCCCATGGCCTTCGGCGCCGTTTCGTTTGGGTGCCCCGGGGGGACCGCCGAGGACGTTCCGCCTTGGCGCGGGATCGATCGCTCGGTGCTTTGCCGATTGCACCCTCCACCACGCATCCTCCAGCCTTGGCCCGTGGACCCACTGGATGGCCCAAGGATCCGTTCCGCGGTGCTGCAGGCCCTCGACGAGGACCTCGGCATGGGGGACGTCACCAGCCTCGCCTGCATCCCGCCCGATGCGGCATCGACGGCCCGGATGAATGCCCGCGAGCGACTGACGGTCGCCGGACTGGCATTCGCCGTGGCCGCATTCCGGGAGCTGGCGCCGAACGCCCGGATCCTGAGCCGGGTCGACGACGGCACCGACTGTGCCCCCGGGACCACCCTGCTGGAGGTGTCCGGTCCCTCGCGTGCCCTGCTCTCGGCCGAACGGGTGGCGCTGAACTTCGTGCAACGGCTCTCGGGTGTCGCCACCGCGACCGCACGGTTCGTGCGGGCCGTGGAAGGCACCGGGACGCGGATCCTCGACACCCGGAAGACCACGCCCGGCTGGCGGCTTTTCGAGAAGTACGCCGTGCGCTGCGGAGGCGGGGTGAACCACCGGTTGGGCCTGCATGACCGCATCCTCATCAAGGACAACCACCTCTCGGCCCTCGCCGACGCGGCACCTGATCCGGTGACCGCGGCGGTCCGCCGATCCAGGGCGCAATTTCCCGGAATGTTCGTCCAGGTCGAGGCCGACACTCCGGACCAGGCACGGCAGGCCGCCGATGCGGGGGCCGATGGCGTGCTGCTCGACAACATGCCGCCCGCTGTTCTTCGGGAGGCGTTGGCCCTGATCGCCGGGCGGTGCCAGACCGAGGCCAGCGGCGGCATCCGGGAGGACACCATCCGGGCGGTGGCCGCGACGGGGGTGCAATTCATCTCGGTCGGGGCGCTCACCCACTCGGCCCGTGCCGTGGACATCGGGCTGGATTTCCTGCCGTGAATCCCGACGCACGCATCCTGGCGGGCCTGCGGACGGCCGGTGAAGCCGGGGTCTCCGGGGCCGCCCTGGCCAAGGAACTCGGGGTCTCCCGTGCGGCCGTGTGGGCCAGGATCGAGGACCTGCGCAAGTCCGGGTACGACATCGAGGCCAGCCCGCACCACGGCTACCGGCTCCGGTCCTGCCCCGACCGCCTGCACCCCGACGACCTCCAGGCGAGGCTGGGGGCCCGAACGGGCATCGGGCGCGAGATCCAGGTGTTCCAGGAGACGGCCTCCACCAACGACATCGTCGAGAAGCTCGCCCGGGACGATGTCCGCGAGGGGGTCGTCGTCTTCGCCGAATCGCAGAGCCGGGGTCGCGGGCGCCTGGGCCGGCGGTGGGTATCACCCGCCGGGAAGGGGTTGTGGTTCTCGGTGCTGCTGAGGCCGAAGCTCCCGCCGACGGCCGCCACCCAGCTCACCGTGCTGAGCGCCGTCGCGGTGGCCCGCGGCATCGAACGGCACACCGGCCTGCGGCCGTCGATCAAGTGGCCCAATGACATCGTGTTCGGAACCCGGAAAGTCGCCGGCATCCTGCTGGAACTGGGAGCCGAACTGGACCACATCCGCCATGTCGTCCTGGGGATTGGCATCGACGTGAACCAGACGGCCGAAGAGTTGCCGGAGGACCTGCGGCCGATTGCCACCTCACTGCGCATCGAGGGAGGCCGAACCTTCGACCGGGCCGACCTCGCGTCGGCGGTCCTGATCGAACTCGATGCCGCCTATGGGAGGCTGCGTCGGGGGGACTTCCATGAAATCAGCGACGAATGGATGTGCCGCTGCAGCACGCTGGGCAAGCGGGTCTCGATCCGGACCGGGGACCGGGTGGTGGTGGGGCGTGCGGAGTCGCTCGACGAGGACGGCGCCCTGCTGGTGCGCACCGACCACGGCCGGCTGGAACACATCATCGGGGGCGACGTGTCGCTGTTGAAGGGGACGACGCCGTGATCCTGCTGCTCGACGTCGGGAACACGCATACCCATGTCGGCTGGGGGACACGCCGCGGACTCCGCATCCTCGGCGACGTCC
>JAJTFN010000170.1 GCA_021298285.1 Verrucomicrobium sp. | reverse complement strand
GGCAGGAACGCCAGTCCGGCGAGGATGCCGGTGCCGATGGCCCGGGCGCAGCCGCCGACCCGCAGCCCAAAGCCCTCGCTCCAGCCAAGGCGATGCTTCCGGAGAAACCCGCGCATCGAGACCAGCAGCGCGCCGTGCAGGCAAACCTGCCCCGCCACCAGCGCCAGCCAGGTGCGGGGCCCCGGCTCACCGGCCGATCCGCCGGCCACCGGCAGGACCAGCGACTGCACGAGGCCCGCCACGACGAAGGCGATGAGCACCCGCAGCACCAGCCCGATGACGTCCTCGGGTCTCCAATCCCGGCGCTCGATCATGGGGGGATCCTGAGGAAAACCAGGGTCTTTGGCGAAGTCCAATCCACGCCATGGCCTGGGTCCGTCGATCAGGGCAGGAATGAAGGGGGTGCGGGCGACGGTGGCGATGCCGCCTGGGGGCTCAGCCCAGGCGTCCGTCCTGCATGGTCAGCACCCGGTTCATCCGGGAGGCGAGCTCCTCGGAGTGGGTCACCACGACGAGGGTGATCCCCTGCTCCCGATTGAGGTCTCCCAGCAACGCAGCCACCTCGCCGGCCGAGGTGCGGTCGAGGGCACCGGTCGGCTCGTCGGCCAGCACGAGCTTGGGCTGGTTGATCAGGGCCCGGACCACGGCCGCCCGCTGACGCTCACCGCCCGAAAGGCGCCCGGGCAACTGGTCGCGACGGTGGTCGAGGCCCACCCGCTTCAGCAGGGCCTCGGCACGGGCGACCACCTCGGGGGCGATCCGAGACCCGTGGGCCAACACCGGCACGAGGACGTTTTCCAGCACGCTGAGATGCGGCAGCAGGTGATGCGACTGGAACACGAACCCGAGGTTCTGGTTGCGGAACCTGGCCAACTCGTCGGCCGCCATCGTCGACAAGTCCCGGCCGTCGATGACAATCGTTCCCTGGTCCGGGGTGTCGAGGGTCCCGAGGAGGTTCAGCAGCGTGCTCTTGCCCGATCCGCTCGGCCCCACCAAGGCCACGCTCTCGCCGGCAGCCACCCTCAGGTCGACCCCGTCGAGCACCCGGATCGTCCGGTCCCCCGCAGGGAACGATTTGGAGACCCCGCGCACTTCCACCAGGCCTTGACTCATGGGCAGGAGGCTAACGGAGGGCCGGGATTTGTCAGTCCCTGTTGCGACGCGGGATCGCGAACCCGACCCCGGGTCGCGGAGCGGGCCCGGGGATGGCCGAAGCCACGGACTCCCCCTGGCCTCGAGTCGGCGACATCGGTTGTGAGCAAGTTTCCCGGCAAACGGGTTGACGCCACAACCGATGGTGGTTTAGTTCGCCCTCAGCCACAGCCGATTGATGTGCTGGCCATGGCTCCGGAATATGCGCTGTCCCAAATGCGGCGGTCAGGATGACAAGGTCATCGACTCGAGATCCTCCAAGGAGGGGGCAACAATCCGGCGTCGGCGCGAGTGCCTCGCCTGCGAACACCGGTTCACCACCTACGAGCAGATCGAGCACGACCCGCTGATGGTGGTCAAGCGGGACGGACGCCGGGAGATGTTCTCCAAGGAAAAACTGCTCTCGAGCCTCCAGCGGGCGTGCCAGAAGCGGCCGGTGTCCGAGGACGATCTGGCCTCGGCACTCGAGCGGATCCAGGAAGGGCTTGCCGAGAGCGTCGACCGGGAAACCACGTCGCGGGCCATCGGCGAGCGGGTCATGCGCGAACTGCGCAAACTGGACCCGGTCGCCTACGTGCGGTTCGCCAGCATCTACCGGAATTTCGAGGAGGCGACCGACTTCGTCAGCGAGGTGGAGCGACTGGGGTCCCTGCCGATCGACGACCAGCGGCAGCTCGAGCTGATCGCCGAATCCGAGGCCGCCGCCAAGGCCAAGCGAAGCCCATGATCGCCCTCCGCGACGAATTCCTGCTGGTGGCCCAGGAAGGCGGGCAGTTCATCCCCTGCTCCGTCGAGCACCTGACCTTCGAATTGGCAGGTGCCGCCGCCCAGCAGGTCGACCCGGAATGGATGCGCCAGGCGGCCGCCGGCGTGCTCCACTATTTCAAGGAGGAACTGGGCAAGAGCCACGTCACCGTGGCGGAGTTCACGGCCGCGCTGTCCAAGGTCTTCCAGGGACTCGGCCTGACGGCCGAGGTGCAGTCGATCGAACCACAACCGCCATCCGGGGCGGCGCAACCCCAGGCCACCTCCGCCCCGCAAGACTCCACCGGGGACACGGGGACTCCCTCCGGGCCGGTGACTTCCCCGGCGGTGTGGCGGGGCGACCTGCGGGCCATCGCCGTCGACTCGGTCCAACTCGGTGAACTGGCCTTCCAGCAGGCCCTGCTGTCGCAGTTGGCCACGGCGCTGGAGACGGGCCCGCAGACCGTGGAATTCTCCGGGCTCAGGAGCTGCGTCAAGATGATCACCGGCCGCAAGATCTGGTGTCCGGAGTGCCGCCGCTGGTCGGACTGGATCGTCGACCTGCTGCGGGTGTGGTTGAGCGAAAAGGCCGCCGACCGCCAGGTCGCGCTGGTGGTGCATTGACCCGTCCCGCCCCGACACCCCCGTGCCCGACTCGACGGGCGAACCGCCCTCCGATATCACGCGCTGGAAGCAACTCCCCCTCGGACTCATGAACGAATACCGGGTCCAATTCGACGTCTTCGAAGGGCCGCTCGACCTGCTCCTCCACCTGGTCAAGAAGCAGGAGGTCGACATCTACCAGGTCAACCTCACGCGCATCGCCTCGGAATTCGTCGCCTACATCGACCAGATGCGGGAACTCGACCTGGAGGTCGCCGGAGAGTTCCTGGTGATGGCGGCCACACTCATCTACATCAAGAGCCGCGAACTGCTCCCGGCCGACCAGAAGCCCGTCTCACAGGCCGACGACGAGGACGACGAGGATCCCCGCTTCGAGCTCATTCGGCGGTTGGTGGAGTACAAGAAGTTCAAGGATGCCGCCGCCGAGCTCCAGGGCCTCGAGCACCGGATGGACCAGGTCTACGGGCACCGATCGGTGGTCCTGGTCCCGGAGGAGGCCGGTCCGCGTCGTCGCGAGCCCGTCTCGGTCTTCGACCTGATCCAGGCCGTCAGCGTCCTGCTCAAGCGCTTCAACGAACGGGACGACGTCCGAGAGATCCAGGCAGATCCCTTCACGGTCTCGGAGAAGATGGCCGAGCTTCGGGTGCTGCTCGAGGAGCGCGGGCGGTTCCGCTTCAGCGAACTCTTCGCCAGCGCCCGCAGCCGCAGCGAGGTGGTCGTCACCTTCCTGGCGCTGCTGGAACTCACCCGCCTCCACCAACTGCGACTGTCCCAGACCGACGACTTCAGCGAAATCGAGATCGAACCCATGGGGGCGGCCCTCCCGATCGACGCCGACACCGCCCCGGCCATCCCGCCCCCAACCGACGGGGTCTCGCCCGAGACTTGAGCCGGCGGGCCGCCGTTGGCCGACTGCCGGGCGAAGTTTCCGGGCTGAAACCCGTCGCCGGCACTCAAAACAGGGGACATCCAACATTTGCGCAGGGATACCACGGCTGGTAGAGTGCCCCGAATTACATGTCCGAAGACTTCACTCCGCAGGGGAACCGAGGCAACCGGCCCGGGGAACCCAAGGTTCCTAACCAGAACTGGCTGATCTGGCCCGCACTGGTGCTCCTGGGTCTTGGCTTGGTCTTCTGGCGAAGCCAAAGCCGCAGCATCGGCGAAAAGGTCCTGACCCCCCAGGAGTTCTTCCAACTGGTGGCGACCAACCAGGTCCGCGGCGGTCTCATCGAGATCAACCCGCCGCCCCAGGCATTGCAGACGATCCGGGGCCTGTATCAGGCCAACCCCAACTCCACCAACCTGACCGCCTTCCGCGTGGAGATGCTCGTCACCGACCAGGACCTCCGCGACCTGTACAAGGTGCACGGGTTCCGATCCGTCGAGCGCACCGGCAGCTGGACGACCTTCCTGATGAGCGCGGCCCCCCTGATCCTCGGCGGGGTGCTCATCTGGTTCATTTTCCTGCGCCAGATCAAGGCCGCCGGCAAGGGAGCCCTGAGCTTTGGCAAATCCAAGGCCCGGCTGCTCACCAAGGATCGCAACAAGACCACCTTCAAGGACGTGGCCGGTGTCGAGGAGGCCAAGGACGAGGTCTCCGAGCTGGTCGAATTCCTCCGGGATCCGAAGAAATTCCAGAAGCTGGGTGGCCGGATCCCCAAGGGCATCCTGATGGTCGGCCCGCCTGGAACCGGCAAGACCCTCTTGGCCAAGGCGATCGCCGGCGAGGCCGACGCGAGCTTCTTCAGCATCAGCGGCTCGGACTTCGTGGAGATGTTCGTCGGCGTGGGCGCCAGCCGGGTGCGCGACATGTTCGAGCAGGCCCGCAAGAACACCCCGTGCCTCATCTTCATCGACGAGATCGACGCCGTGGGCCGGAGCCGGGGCCACGGCCTCGGCGGCGGCAACGACGAGCGCGAGCAGACGCTCAATGCGCTGCTCGTCGAGATGGACGGTTTCGACACCCAGGAGGGCATCATCATCATCGCCGCCACCAACCGGCCCGACGTGCTGGACCCCGCCCTGCTCCGCCCGGGTCGCTTCGACCGCCAGGTGACGGTCAACCTGCCCGATGTCCGCGGACGCGAGGCCATCCTCAAGGTGCACGCCAAGAACGTGAAGCTCGACGGCGTGGTCGACCTCTCGGTGATCGCCCGGGGCACGCCCGGGTTCTCCGGGGCCGAACTGGCGAACCTGCTCAACGAGGCGGCCCTCCTGGCCGCGCGCACCGGCAAGAAGGCCATCGGCATGGCCGAGCTCGAGGAAGCCCGCGACAAGGTCCGCTGGGGCCGCGAGCGGCGCAGCATGGCGATGTCCGAGGAGGAAAAGAAGGGCACCGCCTGGCACGAGGCGGGCCATGCGATCGTCAACGTGGTGCTCAAGCACACCCATCCGCTGCACAAGGTGACCATCATCCCCCGTGGCCAGGCCCTCGGGGCGACCATGTACCTGCCGAAGGAGGACATCCACAACCGCAAGCGCAAGGAACTCAACGACCTGATCGCCGTGATGATGGCCGGTCGCATCGCCGAGCAGATGATCACCGACGACATCTCCACCGGTGCCTCCGGCGACATCCAGCAGGCGACCTCCATGGCCAAGGCCATGGTCATGCATTGGGGCATGAGCGACCAGCTGGGCATGGTGCTCTACGGGGAATCCCAGGAGTACGTCTTCCTCGGCCGCGACATGATGCGCTCGAAAGACTACAGCGAGGACACCGCCCAGCGGATCGACGCCGAGGTCAAGCGCATCATCGACGCCGGCTTCAAGACGGCGTCGGACATCCTCAACGAGCACCGCGACAAGGTGGAACTCGTCGCCCAGGCCCTGCTTGAGCACGAGACCCTCGAAGGGGCCCAGGTCGAGGAGATTGTCCGCACGGGCACCTTCACCCCGCATTCGTCCGGACCCGGGAAATCGGATCCCCCGAGCGGCGCGCAGGCCTCGACACCGCTGCCCGAGGTCATCAAGCCCGTGCCCCCGAAGCTCCCCGGCTTCGGCAGCCCGGCGCCGGCGGCAGCCTGACGGTCGTGCCGGTCGTGCAGGTCCCGGCGGGTTGGATCAGGACCCGTCCGCGGTCCCGTCCGACCCACGGCCATCGGCACCGCATCGCGGCGGCCGGTGCCGATGGCTGTTGTTTGGGTTCAGGCCCCCGGATCGGCCCGAGGGTTTAGGCTCGCACCTGGCCGGTCCCGATCCCCTGCCACTTGTAGCTGCAGAGTTCCTCGAGGCCCATCGGGCCCCGGGCCCCGATCTTGTCGGTGCTGATGCCGATCTCGGCACCCATGCCGTACTCGCCTCCGTCGGTGAACCGCGTCGAGGCGTTCCAATACACGGCCGCCGAATCCACCTCGGCGAGGAAACGCTCGGCCATCAACGGGTCGGAGGTGACGATGGCGTCGCTGTGACCGGAGCCGTGGCGATGGATGTGGGCGATGGCCGCGTCCAGTCCATCGACCACGGCCACATTGACGACATAGTTGTTGTACTCCGTCTCCCAATCCTGCGGTTCGGCCGGCCGCGCCAAGCTGGAGGTGCCGGCGATGGCCGCGCGGATCCCCGGGAGTGACGCCGCGTCGGCATGGAATTCCACCGCCTTGGTGGCCAACCGGGCCGCCAGGCGCGGCAGGAAGGCACCCGCCACCGACCGGTCGACCAGCACCGTCTCCGCCGCGTTGCAGGTCGACGGCCGCTGGCACTTGGCATTGAAGGCGATCTCCTCCGCCATCCCCAGGTCGGCCGCCGCGTGCACGTAGACGTGACACACCCCCTTGTAGTGCTTGATGACCGGCACCTTGCTGCATTCGGTGACCGCCCGGATGAGCCCCTCGCCCCCGCGCGGCATGCACAGGTCCACATACTGCGTGAGGGACAGGAGCGCCGGGATGGCCTCGCGGTCGGCCGTGGGCACCACCTGGATGGCGTGCTCGGGAAACCCTGGCAGGACCGACTTGGCCGAGGCGATCAGGAGGTCGGCGATGAGCCGGTTGGAATTCAGCGCCTCCTTGCCACCCCGCAGGATGGTGGCATTGCCTGTCTTGAAACACAGGGACGCCGCGTCGGCGGTCACGTTCGGCCGGGATTCATAGATGATCACCACCACACCGATCGGCGTGCTGACCTTGCGCAGCAGGAGGCCGTTGGGGCGCTTCCGGGTGTCGAGCACCCGGCCAAGGACATCGGGAAGGGCGGCCACCTCGCGCAACCCCCGGGCCATCGCCTCGATGCGGCCCGCGTCGAGGGCCAAACGGTCCATCATGGCACCGCTCAGGCCGAGACCGCGGCCGACCTCGAGGTCCTTCGCATTGGCCTCGATGAGCGCCGACGTGGCCGTCACCAGACCATCGGCCATCGCCTCGAGGCAGCGGTTCTTGTCCGCGGCGGACACCTTTGCCAACTCCCGCGAGGCGGCCTTGGCCCGCCGGGCCAACTCCGTCATGTCATCCATCAGCGCCATGGGGACAGGCTAACTTCGGGCGGCAGAGGACGGAAAACCAAAACGCTTCGGGCGTCGGCGCCTGGATGGGACGCACGGGACGGGCGACGTGCGTCTCACCACGTGCCCAAGGGACTGGCCGGCAGGTTCCGCCCCTCGGGCCAGACGACGTACGCCGTCCGGTGCGATGCCTCCCAGGACGACAGGAAGGCGGACACCGGGAACTCCCGATGCACCCGGCTTCGTCGGACCCCGGGGTCGTTGACGATGACCGTGGGCCCCGGGATGCCGCAGACCACGATCAGATGACCGTCGCCCTTCTCGGGCCTCGCCCCGCCCTGCAGCACCGCATACGACACCGAGGTGGCCACGGGAATGCCCGCATCGAGCAACGCCTGAAGGTCGGCAAGCCCCCCGAGCCGGACCGCCGCCGCCTGGAGACCGGGTCGGCTCCCGGCGTAGGCGGCGTTGAAGGCCCAGTTGCCCGTGCCGGGCCACCCGGGGTCGTGGACGCCGGCGGCCACCGTCCGCACATCCAGGTCCCACTCGGGCCTCCCCGACCGGCCCGCCCAGTATGCCAGGAGCATCGACAGGCTCGTCGGGCTGCACCATCGGGTGACGCCCTCGGGATCATCGGCCTGGGACCTCCGCGGCACTTCCAGGGGCGCCGGGGCAACCCCGGCTCCGGCCCGAGGCTGGGTGCTGCCGGTCCCCTTCCGATCCGTGGGGCCATCCGGGGACCAGAACGCCAGATCGATCCGCTTGAGCAGGGCCGGGGTGCGGGAAGGTTCCTGGAACCGCACCCTCAGGCGGATCGCCTCCGCCGGCGCGGCCAGCATCAGGGTGTCGGTGTCCACCGATCCCGAGCCGTCCCGCTGGCCTGCGACGCTGGTGCGCCACGGCGAGGACGGCGATCCGGACCAGCGCCCCAGATGCCACCAGCGGCCCAGGACACCCCCCGTCCGCGCCTGCACCTCGACCTCCAGGTCCACCGGTTCGCGAAGGTTCCACGACACGACCAACTCGCGGAACGGGATCGGGGACGGCATCTCGGGCGACACCCAGGCGGAGCCCTCGGGCGATTCGCGCCGGAATGACCCCGGGTCCGTGATCTGGGACCATCGGGCATCGGCGCAGACCAGCAGCGTGCCCAGCCAGCCAAGGCACCAGGAGAGGCGCGACATCATCACCCGAGTGTGGACCTTTGGCGGGCGTTGTCGCCTCCGGACTGGCCGCCATGCGGCGACTCCTTCCCGGGATTCCCCCGGCCTCGGCCATGCCGGGTTTTGCCATTGCGGCCGGATTCCTGCGGCGGTTCGATGGACGGCAGATCCCCGAATCCCCGCCATGAATCCAACGGCATCCCCCCGCACCTCGCGCCTCGCGTTCACCTTGATCGAACTGCTGGTCG
>JAJTFN010000169.1 GCA_021298285.1 Verrucomicrobium sp. | reverse complement strand
GTCGGGCTCGTCGGCATTGTTGAGGAAGGCCATCATCCGGTAGTACTCCCGGTGCGGGATCGGATCGTACTTGTGGGTGTGGCACTGGGCGCAGCCGAGGGTGAGCCCCAGCCAGGTGGTGCCCGTGGTGGCGACCCGGTCGGTCATCGCATGGAAGCGGAACTCCAGCGGGTCGATGCCACCCTCCTCGTTGAGCATCGTGTTGCGGTGGAACCCGGTGGCGATGCGTTGGTCGCGGGTGGCCCCGGGCAGCAGGTCGCCCGCGAGCTGCTCGAGGGTGAACCGGTCGAAGGGCATGTCGGCGTTGAGCGCCCGGATCACCCAGTCGCGCCAGGGCCAGATGCTGCGGGTGCGGTCCTTCTCATAACCATTGGTGTCGGCGTAGCGGGCCAGGTCCATCCAGCGACGTCCCCACCGCTCCCCGTAGCGCGGCGAGGCCATCAGGCGGTCCACCCAGCGCTCGTAACCGGCGTCGCCGGGGTCGCGGAGGAAGGTCTCCATCTCCTCAGGCGTCGGCGGCAGTCCGATGAGGTCGAGCGACACGCGCCGGGCCAGCGTGTGTGGATCGGCCGGCGCGGAGGGCTCAAGACCGCGTTGCCGCAGGGTCTTCTCCACGAAGCGGTCGATGGCGTTGCGGGACCAGCCCGGATTGGCGGTCTCCGGGGGCGGCACCTCGCGCGGCCGCTGGAAGGCCCAATGCGGCACGTACTCGGCGCCCGCGGCGATCCACGCCTCGAGGGTCTTCTTCTCGGCGGGCGTCAGGGTCTGGCGGGTGCTCGGCGGCGGCATCACCTCGTCCGGGTCGGTCGCGTGCAGGCGGCGGACCACCTCGCTGTCCGCGGGCTTGCCGGCGACAAGGGCGATCGCGCCCGACTTCGCGGGCCGGACCGCCGCGTCGCGGACATCGAGGCGCAGGCCGCCCTTGCGGGACAGATCGTCGGGCCCGTGGCACTTGAAGCAGTGCTGCGAGAGGATGGGCCTCACCTCGGTGGTGAAGTCGGGTCCTGCGGCCGCTGCGGCAGCCGCCGTGAGGCGGAGCCACAGCGCCAGGGCGGCGAGGGTGAACCCGGCCCTGCGGGTTCCCGGACGGGTTGAACGGCGATGTTCCACGGCTTGCATCGACGATGGAACCCGGCCCGAAACTCAGACCAGAACAAACTTCCGGGTTCACCGACATCAACAGAGCCCGGATGCGGGCTGGGTCAAGCCGTCCGACATCGATGGGTCCCGGGCTCCTGCCGTATCCGCCCGCCGCCTCGCAGGTGCTTTGACCCGGACGGGTCGCCTGGGGCACGGTTCCAGAATGCGATCGATACGTGCGGTGGTGCTGGGTCTTTGGTTCGGCGGGATGGCTTGGGCGGCGTCCCTCCCGGAGTTCTTCCAGTCGGCCCGGGACCTCCACGGAGCGGACGGCGAGGCGGCCGCCCGGTTCCTGGCCGAGCACATGACCGAGGCCGACCGGACCGGACTTTCCAACCCATTCCTGCTCGAGAACCTCGACCTGGCCTTCCGAGCGCGGAAGGAGTTCCCGTGGGCCGCCAAGGTGCCCCCGGGATCCGTGGCGTGCCGAGCTGCTGGCCCTGTCCCGGGAGCTGGTGAAGGACGCCCGCACCGCCACCGAGGCGGTCCAGGCGCTGAACCGCCAGCTCTTCCACCGCATCAACGTCCACTACAACACCGGGCGCAAGCGGCCCAACCAGAGCCTCCGGGAATCCAAGGCCCTCGGCAAAGCCACCTGCACCGGGCTCTCGATCATCCTGGTGGAGGCCTGCCGGTCGGTGGGCATCCCGGCGCGCGCCGTGGGAACCCCGATGTGGACCAACGAGCGGGGCAACCACACCTGGGTCGAGGCCTGGGACGGCGACTGGCACTTCGCCGGGGCCGACGAGTACGACGCCGGGGGTCTCGACCGTGGATGGTTTGTCGGGGACGCCTCCAAGGCCCGGGCCAACGAGCCGCGCCACGCCATCTACGCCACCTCGTGGAAGCGGGACGCCGGACTCTCCTTCCCGATGGTCTGGGCGCGGAACAGCACCGACGTGCCGGCGGTCAACGTGACGGCCCGTTATGCCCGGCCTGACGCCGCGCCGGTGGAGATCGCCGCCCTCGGGGTGCGCCTCTGGGACCGCGCCGGCGGCACCCGCCTCGCGGCCAAGGTCTGCGTGCTCGACGGGGTGCGGCGCTCGTGCGCCCTGGCCGACACCAAGGCCGGCCGGGCCGACCTCAACGACATGCCCCGCTTCAGCCTGGCCCCCGGGGCGCAGGGGTGGTTGCGCTTCACCGTCGGCACCGAGATCCGCGAGATGGCCTTCGGGCCGCTGGTGGCCGGCGACTCGACCGTCGACGCCCGGTGGGAGCAGTTGACGCCGGCATCGCCCGTGGTGGACGCCCTGCGCGAGTGGCTCGACCTGCCCGAGGGACGTCGCTCCCCCGAGGCCGAGGTCCTCACCCGGGCGCTCTCCAAGGCCGAGTCCGAGCGGGTGCTTGGCCTCGTGGCCGCCGACCGATTGGCCCGACTGGCCGCCGACCGCGCCCCCGAGGTGGAGAAGAAGGAACTGGCCCACGACGGCAAGACGCTGCGTTGGCTCGAGAAGGAGTTCGGCAAGGCGCCCGCCGGCCAGCGGAGCCTGTGGATTTCCATGCATGGCGGCGGCGGGGCGCCCAAGGAGGTCAACGACCGCCAGTGGCAGAACCAGATCCGCCTCTACGAACCCGCCGAGGGGTTCTACATCGCTCCCCGCGCCCCGACCGACACCTGGAACCTGTGGCATGAGGGCCACATCGATCCCATGTTCCAGCGCCTCATCGACAACTATGTCGCCGTGCGCGGCGTGAGCCCGGACCGCGTGTACCTCATGGGCTACTCCGCCGGCGGCGACGGCGTCTGGCAACTGGCCCCCCGCATGGCCGACCGGTTCGCCGCGGCCTCCATGATGGCCGGCCATCCCAACGAGGCCTCCCTGCTGGGCCTCCGCAACCTTCCCTTCGCCATCTTCATGGGGGGCAACGATGCGGCCTACAACCGCAACCGCATCGCCGCCGAGCGGGGCGCCGAACTCGACCGGTTGGCCCGCGAGGACGCCGGCGGGTATGTCCATCAGGTGAGGATCTACGAGGGGCTCGGCCACTGGATGAACAAGAAGGATGCCGAGGGCGTGCCCTGGATGGCCGGGTTCGTCCGCAAGGCCTGGCCCACGAAGGTGGTGTGGCAGCAGGACGACGTGGTGCACCGGCGCTTCTACTGGCTCCAGGTGCCGGCCGAGGTGCCGATCGGCGATCGCGCCCGGCTCGTGGCCCGGGTGGATGGCCAGGCGATCGTGCTCGAGGGCGACGTGCCCTCGCGCCTGCGGTTGCGCCTGTCCGACCGGTTGCTGGATCTCGACCAGCCGGTGCGGGTGATGGCCAATGGCCAGGAGCGTTTCTCGGGCAAGGCCACCCGGCAGGCCCGCGCGATGCTCGCCTCGCTGGAGGAGCGGGCCGACCCGGTCTCTGCCGCCAGCGCCTGGGTGGACCTGCACTGACCGGTGGTGGCGGGCTGCGTTGTCGACGCCTTCCGGCGAACCCGGGTGGCGACAGCCGCCGCCCACGGCCCCCGGGGTTGGATCCACCCGGTTCGGGTCACCCCGAAGGGCTGCCGCGGTACACCCGCGGCAGGCGCTCGCGCAGGCCCGCCAGCACATCGTAGGTCACCGTGCCCCGCAGGGTGGCGAGTTCCTGCACCGTCAGGCACTCGGCGCCCTGGCGGCCAATGAGCACCGCCTCGTCGCCGATCCGCGCCTCCGGCACACCGGACAGGTCCACCATCAGCGCGTCCATCGTCACGCCGCCCACGAGCGGGACCCGTCGCCCGTGCAGCAGCACGTGGCCCTGGTTGCGGAGCCGTGGGTAGCCGTCACCGTAGCCGATGGACAGCACGCCGATGCGGCAGGGCCCCTCGGCGCGCCAACGCATGCCGTAGCCCACCGTGTCGCCCGCCTCGAGCGGCTGGATCGCCGTCACCCGCGCCCGCAGCGAGAGCACCGGGGCGATCCCGTCGATGCGCCGGCAGACCTCCGAGGGATACACCCCCTGCGCCAGCAGGCCGACCCGCACCCGGTTGAAATGGGCGTCGGGCAGGTCGAGCACCCCGCCCGAGTTGCAGTGGTGGATCCAGCGCGGACGGATGCCCACGGCGGCCAGGCCCTGCAGCACCGCCTCGAATCGCCCCGACTGCGTGCGGGCGAATCCCTTGTCGAGTTCGTCGCTCTGGGCGAAGTGGCTCAGCGCCCCGCGGAACTCGAGCCCGGCGAGGCCGGCAAGCCGCTGGCTCCACGCCGCAGCCATCCTCCAGGGCAACCCGAACCGGTTCATGCCGGTGTTGACCTTGAGGTGGACGGGCACCGGTCGGCCCCGGACCGACCCGGCCCGCGCGAAGGCCTCGGCCAGTTCCACCGATCCCACGCAGGGTTCGAGATCCAGTTCCAGCACCTGCGGCACCTCCTCCTCGAGGCGTTCCCCCAGCAGCAGGATCGGGGCGTTGATGCCGGCGTCGCGGAGTTGCTGCGCCTCGCCGAGCGTGAACACCGCCAGCGAATCGGCGTGGTGCATCAGGGCCACGCGGGAGGCCTCGACGGCGCCGAGACCGTAGGCGTTGTCCTTGGCGACGAACATCAGGCTCACGCCGGCGGGCACCTCGCGGCGGAGGAGGCGCCAGTTCCGGGCGAGTTGGTCGAGGTCCACCTCGACCCAGGCGGAGCGGGAGCGGGTTCCGGAGGAGGTCATGGGTTGCCCGGGGGCCAAAGCGATCGGCCGACGTCGGTCCGGTGGTAGCTGCCGAGCGAGCGGATCCGCCGGATGTCGGCATAGGCCCCCGCGATCGCCGCGTCCATCGTGCCGGCGAATGCCGTCACGTCGGCGATCCGGTGTCCGGTGGCCTCCAGGCCGCCCAGCGGCGACCGGGCCACCTCCTGCCACCAGACCTCGCCCTCGAAGGCCCCGTCGACCGTCACGGGCACGCGGGGCCCGGTCAGCTGGGTGAAGGGATAGCCATAGCCGGCCAGCGTGAGGTTGCAGCCGAACTCGCGGCCGCTGCGCCATCGTGGGGCCAGCGGCAGCCCGAGGGCGCACCGGCCGAAGGTCTCCAGCGGGTTGGCGAGCATCGACGCGATCATCGGGCCGCTCGTCACGCCCAGTCGGACATTGTACTCGAGCACATGCCAGCGGTCGTCGTGGCGGATGGCCGTGACCTGCACGGGCCCGCGGAACCCGACTTCTCGAAACCACGGCACGAGCGGCGCCAGGAGTTCGCGGGCCAGCCCGTAGCGGTCGCCGGGATCGCGCTCCACCAGTCCGCCCAACGGTGCCCCGGCCACGATGCCCAGGTTGCCGTCGAAGGCCCGCTTGTACTCCTGGTTGGTCACCAGCGAATGGACCTGCCCGTCGCTGACCAGCGCGATGTGCCCGGCCTCGCGGCGCCCAAGGTATTCCTGCAGGAAGATCCCCTCGGCGTCGTCGATGCGGGGCAGCCAGGCCAATGTGTCCTCCGGCGTCTCGCACACGATGGTGTGGATGGGGCTCGTCGGCGAGCAGAGCGGGTTCTTGACCACGAAGGGCCGGCCCTCGCGCCGCACAAGGGCCTCGGCCTCGGCCCGGGTCGGCACCTGGTGGGAGCGGGGGAAGGCGATGCCGTGGCGCTGGCACAGGTCGCGGGCGAACCCGCGCTCCCGCTCGAGCCGCAGGCCCTCGCCGGTCGGGCAGAGGATCGGGATGCCCAGGGCCAGGAGGTCGGCCGTCCAGGGCTTCAGGGCCCACTCGAGCGACATCGGCACCAGGAAGTCGGGCTTCCAGTCGCGGAAGACGGGGCAGGGGTCCGACACCTCCAGGCTGGAAACGCAGGGACCTTCCTGCCGGGGGCCTTCGTGGCCATAGTCGCGGGTGAGGTAGGCCAGCACCTCCGCGCCGCCGCGTCGCAGGTGGCGCATCAGCGCCTGCGTGAAGGCCCCGATCCCGAGCAGACCCACCCGTTGGAATCTCACGTCCCTTGCATCCATGCCGTCCTAGAAAGTCCATAACGGTTCGGTCCGCCGCCCCGCTTGGAAAGCAGGAAGATGCCCCCTCGCGGATTTTGTCGTCCCGGCCGGAGCCAAAGTCGCCCATTGACGGGCCCCGGGACGTTGCGTCCGATGTCCGCCAGACCCCGCACGCCCATGGATGCCCGCCCCGTCTCTCGCCGTCGCCCCGCCACCGGTTTCACGTTGATTGAACTGCTGGTGGTCATCGCGATCATCGCCATCCTTGCCGGCATGCTCCTGCCCGCCCTCTCGCGGGCCAAGAGCAAGTCGCTGACGATCAGTTGCAACAACAACCACCGGCAACTGGGTCTTGGCATGCACCTGTACGCCGATGACAGCCGCGACAACTACCCGGTCTACAACAACTGGGGCACCCTGGGCGGCAAGAAGGGCGTGATGGAACTGCATGGTGGCCTGGTCGGGCACACCAACCGGCCGCTCAACGTGTACGTGCCGGCGTTCGCGGCCTTCCGCTGCCCGGCCGACAAGGGCGATGCGCTCTGGAAGAGCACCTTCCCGAAGGGCATCCGCTCCTGCTACGACGCCTGGGGCAACAGCTACCTCACCGTCTGGTCCGTGGCCACCTTGCGGGTGAAGCACGTGACCGGCGATTCCTCCCGGCCGGGTTCACCGGAGGGGCGGCCCATCAAGAGCAGCGAGATCGCCCTCGGACCATCCAACAAGCTCATCCAAGGCGATTGGCCGTGGTGGGCGGACCGCGACAAGAACGACATCGCCAGCCAGTGGCACAACGTGAAGGGGCAGTACCGCTTCAATGTGCTCTGGGGCGACGGGCACACCGATTTCTTCCGCTTCCCCAAGGAGGCCTCGCAGTGGAACTACACCGGCCCCGCGCCGGACCCCAACTTCACCTGGTGGTGAGCCTTCCGCGGCGCGGGCACGGATCCGTGATCCTCCGGCCCTGCCATGGGCCGCGGGTTCCGTCCTGAGTCCTCCCCAACGGGCTCCATCGTGCCTTGTCCTGATCGCATTCCAGGCTCGTGATCGGGGCCTCGCATGGGCCCTGGCTGGGCCTCGTGTCGCCGTCGGAGCCCCATCCAAGAAAAACCCCCGGAACAAATTTGACGGTGTCGTATCTAGACGGTAAGAAAAACTAATCAGAGAAATAAGAAAGGCTCTGATGCTCCGACCACCAACCCATCCCACATGACACATCGTCCGTCGCTCCGTCTGCCTGCCCTCACCATGGCCGGCGCCCTGTTGGGTGCCGTCTCCCTCGCCGCCGATCCGGTCCCGTCCTCGCCCTTGGCGTCGACGGAAGCCCGGGTGCTGATCCGCTATCGAAACGTCCCGGGGCCAGCCCACCGGGAGCATCTCACCGCGCAGGGCGCCTCCGTC
>JAJTFN010000168.1 GCA_021298285.1 Verrucomicrobium sp. | reverse complement strand
GTGAACTTGTTGAACAGCGGCAGGATGAGGATCGGGGCCAGGACCATCATGACCGCCTGGAAGGCCATCAGCAGGCCCCAGGCCCAGAGCCACCACCGGTCCCCGATCCAGCCGGTCAGGCGCAGGATGCCCGCCAGCAGCGGCAGGCCGAGCACGATGCCCAGCGCAAGGGTCTTGGCCTGGTCGGCCAGCCAGGTCCCGAGCGTGCTCCGGTTGAAGCCGAAGCGTTCCTCGAGGCGGAACTGCGCCCACCAGTCCAGAGGCATCCCGGGCAGGCTGGTCGCGAACGACACCGCCAGCAGCCACGCGGCCTGGGCCCATGCGCCGCTCCCGACAGCCCCGACCCAGAGTCCGTGGCTCCACGGCAGCAGGCCGCTTCCCAGCACGCATGTCGTCACCGCCAGGTCCAGCAGCTCCTCGACCTGGGCGAATCGGGATTTGGCGATCGTGTACCCGACGGACCTGCGGTAGGTGGCCTCGTCCATGATGTCCCGCAGCGCCTCGGGCGGGCGCTCCGCATGGGCGCGGACGTGCCGGCGGTTCAGCAGGGACAACACCCCCTGTGCCAGCCCGCGGAGGGCCAACAGCGACAGGGACAGAACAAGGATGAATGCCGGGGCCATGGAACGCGTCTGCACGGAGCCAAACACTGGAAGGGTTCTCCAACAATCTTGGAAAACTGCGTTGGCGGATGATACGTGTTCGTACGATCCTTCCCCGAAGACGGGTTTTCCAAAAGAGATTTCCCTTAGCTGACAAGCGTCGATGAAGATTCTGATCGTGATCCTGTTGGTCGGGGCCCTGGGGGCCGGCGGGTGGTATTACACCCAGCGCCAGCGCCAGGCGGCCGAACCGCAAGCCAGCGCCAAGGTGGACACGGCGGTCATCGAGACCCGCGACATCAAGTTCGCCATCAATGCCGCCGGCGACATCACCCCGGCCGAGCAGGTCAGTGTCCGGCCCGAGGTCAACGGCAAGATCGAGGTGTTGCCGGTCGATGTCGGCGACCGGGTCAAGGCCGGTCAGCTGCTCTTCAAGCTGGACGACCGCGAGCTCCAGACCCAGCGCCAGCAGGAGGAGAAGAACGTCGAACGGTCCCGGTTGCAGCTGGGTCAGGCCGAGCGCGACTACCAGAGGGCCCGTCAGCTCTTCGAGGGCAAGCTCATCTCCCAGGAGCTCTTCGAGGACAGCCGGACCAAGTACGACCTCGCCAAGAACGAGTTGGCCCTCCGCGAGAAGTCCCTCGACCTCATCATCGAGCGGCTCCGCAAGACCGAGGTCATGGCCCCCTTCGATTCCACCATCCTGACCCGTCCGATCTCGGTGGGGCAGGCCGTCTCCGGTTCCGGTGGCTTCAACGCAGGAACGGAGGTCCTGACCATCGCCAACCTCAACGACCTGATCGTCAACGCGCACATCAACCAGGCCGATGTCACGCGGCTGCATGTCGACCAGCAGGTCGAGGTGACGGTGGAGGCCGTTTCCGGGCTCAAGGTGATCGGCCGGGTCGAGCGCATCGCGCCGCAGTCGACCCTCAAGAACAACATCCGCGGGTTCGCCGCCCGCATCCTGCTGAAGGATGTCGGCCAGCAGATCCGCCCCGGGATGAGCGCCAACATCTCCATCCCGGTGGCCAGCGCCGACAACGTGGTCGCGGCCCCGCTGGCGGCCGTCTTCACCGAGACCAACCCGGCCACGCGGGAGATCGAGCGTCATGTCTGGGTTCGGAAGGATGACGCCTGGGAGCGGCGCTCGGTGAAGATCGGCGTCAGTGATTATTTCTTCGCCGAGGTCACCTCGGGCCTGCAGGCCGGCGAGGTGGTTTCGCTGGAGGACCGATCCAAGGAGACGTCCACGGGCGGTGCGACCAACGGCGTCAAGGTGGCCTCCAAGCCGGCCGAGTCCCGGCGCTGACACCGAACACGGCCATGGCGCTGCTCGAACTCCGCAACGTCTCCAAGATCTACCACCTCGGTGGGGAGGAGATCCGGGCCCTCGACGACGTGTCCCTCGACCTCGAGCAGGGCGAGTTCGTGTCGATCATCGGGCCTTCCGGCAGCGGCAAATCCACGTTGATGCACATCCTCGGCTGCCTGGACACGCCCACCCGGGGCAATGTCACCCTGGCCGGCACCGAGATCGCGCGGGCCTCGGCCCGCGAACTGGCCAAGGTGCGCAACCGGACGATCGGCTTCGTCTTCCAGTTCTTCAACCTGCTCCCCAAGCTCAACGTGCTCCAGAACGTCGAGTTGCCCATGATCTACGCGGGCATCGGAGGCCGGGAACGCCGTGCGCGCGCCGAGAAGGCCCTTGAGATGGTGGAGTTGACCCACCGGCTCAAGAATCGGCCCAACCAGCTCTCGGGTGGCCAGCAGCAACGGGTGGCCATCGCCAGGGCCCTGGTCAACAATCCCAAGATCCTGCTCGCGGACGAGCCGACCGGGAATCTCGACACGCATACGGGCGAGCTCATCCTGGCACTCTTCCGCCGGTTGGCGGGCGAGGGGCGCACGGTGATCCTGGTCACCCACAATCCCGAGATCGCCGCGGTCACGCCGAGGCGCATCGAGATCCGCAACGGCCGCATCGCCCAGCAGGTCGACGCGAAGCTCGCCGGCCTGGACCGCGTGGGTGCGGGCTCCGGTTCGGCTCCAAGTTCATCGCCATGAGCGCCGAACCCCAGATCCTGTCGATCCCCGGGATGTCCGTCCCGGTGCCCACCTCCTTGCCGGACCTGCCGGTCGGCCAGACCAGCCTGGGCAACGCGGTCGTGGTGGGGCTCAAGGAGATCTGGGCCCACAAATTCCGGAGCGCGCTGACCATGCTCGGCATCGTGCTCGGGGTCTCCTCGCTGGTGGCGATGAGCGCCATGGTCCAGGGCATGGAGAACGGGCAGCGCGAGGCGATGCTTGCGATCGGCGGCCTCGAGAAGGTCCGCATGGAGGCCCAGCGGGTGCCTGTCGAGCAGAGGCACCTCCGGGACATGGCCCGCGGGATGACCCTCGCCGATGTCGAGGCCCTCAAGGCGGGTGTGCCCGACATCGAGATCATCGCGCCGGAGATGCGCCTCGAGGTCGACCCGACCCTGCAGGCCAACGGGCGCTTCCACCGCACCTTCATGACCGGGGGCATCCTGCCCGAGAAGATGAGGATCATGGAGCACGAGGTGGAGCACGGGCGGATGTTCAACGACATCGACTCCGCCGAGGCGAGGCCCGTGTGCCTCATCGGCACGGGCATCCGCGATGAACTCTTCGGCCGGCCCGAAGAGACCGGCAGCGAGGTGATCCCCTTGGGGCGCACGATGACCATCAATGGCCAGCCCTTCACCATCATCGGCATGTTCAAGCGCTACGAGGGCGAGCAGGACCGGAAGCAGCGCCTCGAACGCGAGGCCGAGCGCCAGCGGTTGCTGGCGGAGGGCAAGGTCCCGCCCAAGGCCGGGGGACCGCCCCGGGGACAGGGCAGGGGGGGCTCCTTCGCCTTCTGGATCAAGAACAACACGGTCTACATGCCCCTGAACACCATGTGGCACCGGTTCCAGGCGGGCCTTTCCAATGCGCCGCCCGAGCCCCGCCTGAGCAACATCGAGCTCAAGGTGCGCGACTTCTCGCGGATCGAGCAGACCCTGGCGCGGATCCGCAACATCATGATGGTCAACCACCGCGGCATCGAGGACTTCTCCTTCCGGACCTTCGAGGACTGGAGCGCGGACATCGACCGGTTCGTGAAGAACGCCCGGATGAGCGGTGGGCTCATCGCCGGGATCAGTCTCTTCGTCGGCGGCATCGGCATCATGAACATCATGCTGGCGAGCATCTCCGAGCGGATCCGGGAGATCGGCATCCGCAAGGCGGTGGGTGCCGGGGGGTTGGACATCTTCGTGCAGATCCTGGTGGAGAGCATGGTCATCGCGGTGGTCGGCGGTCTCCTCGGGCTGGCGTTCTCCCGCCTGGTGGTGCTTGGCATCACCTGGGTGGCGCCGACCGGCAATGACCCCGTGATCACCGGCGGGGCCATGGCGCTGTCCTTCGGGTTCGCGGTGGTGGTCGGGTTGCTGGCGGGCATCTTCCCCGCGGTGAAGGCCGCCCGCATGGACGTCATCCAGTCCCTCCGCTACGACTGATGAACCTCCTCAACGCCATCCTGATCGGGCTGAAGGAGGTCTGGGCCCACAAATTCCGCTCGCTGCTGACACTCTTCGGCGTCGTGCTGGGAGTGGCCTCGCTGGTCGGCATGAGTGCGATCATCAAGGGCATGGAGAACGGCATGCGCGAGTCGATGATCGCGATGGGTGGCGCCGACAAGGTGCTGCTGCAACGGCAGGCGGTGCCGGCCTATCAGGAGCACCTCGCCGATCAGGCGCCCGGGCGCACCCTGGTCGACGTCATGGCCCTCAAGGAGGGGGCCCCGTTGCTGAAGGTGGTCTCGCCCGAGATGGCGGTGCCGGACGTGATCGTGTCGCGTGGCGAGCGGCGGGCCAGCCCGGAGGAATGTGTCGGCGTCTGGCCGGAGGTCCTCGACATGAACCTGCACACCGTCGAGCACGGGCGGTTTTTCAATGCGGTTGACGAGGAGAAGGCCCACTCGGTCTGCGTGATCGGCACGGGGATCCGGGACTCCCTCTTCGGGGATCCGGACGAGGTCGGGCGCGAGATCATCCCGATCGGAGAGACCATCCAGATCAACGGGCAACCCTTCACCATCGTCGGCATGTTCTCCCATTATGCCAGCGAACAGGACCTCAAGGCCCGGGCGTTGCGCAAGCGGGCTGGGGCCGAGGGGGCGAAGGTCGAGCCTAAGAAGTCCCGTGGGTGGGGCCGGAAGGGCGGGTGGGCCTTCTGGCGGAAGAACAACACGCTCTACATCCCGCTGAACACCGCCTGGGTCCGGTTCCGCATGGCGGGCGACACCGATGGGATCCCCGACCCGCGACTCAGCGACATCGACCTCAAGGTGCGGTCCATGGAGCAGATGGAACTGGCCCTCCAGCAGGCCAAGAACGTCCTTCTGGTCACCCACCGCGGCATCGAGGATTTCACCTTCCAGACCCAGGAGAACCAGGTCCAAAGCATCAACCAGCAGATCCGCAACGCCCGGCTCAGCGGCGGGATCATCGCCGGCATCAGCCTTTTGGTCGGAGGCATCGGCATCATGAACATCATGCTGGCGAGCATCAATGAGCGGGTCCGCGAGATCGGGACCTGCAAGGCCCTTGGGGCGACCGGTGTGGACGTGTTCATCCAGATCATCGTCGAGAGCATGGTCCTGTCGCTCATCGGCGCGGTCGCTGGTCTGGCCGCTTCGCTGCTGATCGTTGACGTGCTGGCCTTCCTGGCGCCGACCGGCAACACCCCGGTCATCACTTGGGAGGCCCAGGTGGTGGCGGTGGTGTTCAGCGGGACCGTCGGGGTGGTGGCGGGCTTTCTGCCGGCGGTCAAGGCTGCCCGACTCGAACCCATCCAGGCCCTCAGGTATGAATGATGATGGGGGAAGGTGGTGTGTGAAGGTTGCGCAATCGCTGCGTGGAATCCCCGCCTGACTGGCCCCTCAGCCGCGAACCGAGTCCCCGCCTTGCGACGCCATCTGTCGCTCATCCCTCTTTTCGTGAAAGTTATTGATCCGGCGCGCCCTCCACACCACTTGGCATCGAACCGGCTAGGTCGGACCTGTTCGCAACAGGCTGGGTAGCCTGATTTGTTGACTCATCTGGGGTTACCCCCGCAGCGCAAGCTGCGGGGGTTTTCTCCCTTATCATACATGGTGACAGGTTCAATGTAGTTGACGGGGTGGTGGTGGGTGGGCAGGGTTCGGGGATGCGCAAGGGGCGGATCAAGGTGGAGGGGGCGGTGTACCACTGTGTGTCCAGGACGGTGGGCGGGCAGTTCCTCTTGGGGGCGCCAGAA
>JAJTFN010000167.1 GCA_021298285.1 Verrucomicrobium sp. | reverse complement strand
GACGCAGCGACGCCATGGGCGGCGGCCATGCCCACGCCGGCATGCTCTGCTACCTGGGCACCAGTTGGCCGGCCCAGTACCGGAACCACCTCATCATCGGGAACATCCACGGCCAGCGGATGAACATGGACATCCCGGTGGCACGCGGCTCCGGCTACGTCGGCAAGCACGGGCCCGACTTCCTGAACTTCAACGACCGCTGGTCGCAGACCCTGAACCAGCGCCTCGATCCCGACGGCAGCGTGTTCGTGATCGATTGGTACGACGCCAACCAGTGCCACCATGGCCGGGACGACGGCCATGACCACTCGAGCGGGCGCATCTACAAGGTCGTCTACCAGAACCAACCGGTGGTGCGCACCAACCTGGCGGCGCTGACCCCGGCCCAGTTGGTGCCGCTGGTGGGCTCGAAGAACGAATGGCTCAGCCGCCACGCCCGGCGCGTGCTGCAGGAACAGGTGGCCGCCGCCGGCGCCCGGGAATCGGTCGACGACCTGCCGGCCGGCATCCGCGACTACGCCCGCCTCCGCAAGGCGGCCAACCAGGTGCCCGCCCTCGAGGGGCTGCATGACGCCGTGGATGGATCGGGCGACGTGGCCTCACGCCTCCGCGCGCTGTGGACCCTGCACCTGACCGGCCGCATCCTGCCCGAGGATGCCGCGCGGTGGATCCGCGACCCCGAGCCCCAGATCCGGGCCTGGACCGTGCAGACCTTCTTCGAGCACTCCGGCATGCTCTTCAGCGAGTCGACCTTCGAGCAGTTGGCGGGCAATTCCGTGGAGGCCTTGGCCACCCTGGCCGCCGAGGACCCCTCCCCGGTCGTGCGCCGGGCCGTGGCCAGCGCCGCCCAGCGGGTGCCGGTGGCCCAGCGTTGGGAGATCCTCAAGAACCTGCTCAACCACGCCGAGGATGCGGGCGACTTCAACCTGCCCCTGCTCTACTGGTACGCGACCGAGGGTCCCGTCTCGACCGACATCGATCGGGCGACCCGGCTGCTGCAGGACTGCAAGATCCCCAAGGTGCGCGAGTTCATCGCCCGGCGCCTGACCCAGATGGCCCTGGCCAAGAACTGACGCCCACGGCGTCCCGACGCCTCATCGCCGGGCGGAGCCCATGCGGCCCGGCCGGGCGATCAACGGCCCCGTCCCCTGCCCTTCCGGCGGGCCTTGGCATCGTCGGACCGGGCGCGCGCCCCGGCCCCGGGGGCTTTGGTCTCCGCCCCGCTGAGACGGCTCTTGAGTTCGCGGATCTGGTCGCGCAGCAGGGCCGCCTTCTCGAACTCCAGGTTGTTCGAGGCCTCGATCATCTCGCCCTCGAGTTCGCGGATCGTCTCGGTGAGGTCGATCTGGGCGACACTGCCCTCCAGGATCGCCGCCGCGGCCTGACGACCCGATCCGGCGCTGCTGAGCCCCTCCTCGAGGCTGCGCTTCACGCTGCGCGGGGTGATGTGGTGGGCCTGGTTGTAGGCCAACTGCTTCTGCCGGCGGTACTCGGCCACCGCCAGGAACTTCTGGATGCTCTGGGTCCGGTGGTCGGCGTACAGGATCACCCGCCCGTTCAAATGCCGGGCGGCCCGGCCCGCCGTCTGGATGAGGCTCGTGGTGCTGCGCAGATAGCCCTCCTTGTCGGCATCGAGGATGGCCACCAGGGACACCTCCGGCAGGTCGAGGCCCTCACGCAGCAGGTTGATGCCCACCAGCACATCGCACTCGCCGCGCCGCAACGCCCGCAGGATCTCCACGCGCTCGATGGCGTCGATCTCGCTGTGCAGGTAGCGCACATTCACGCCCAGGTCGCGCAGGTAGTCGGTCAATTCCTCGGCCGTCCGCTTGGTCAGGGTGGTCACCAGCACCCGCTCGCCGCGCTCGATCGTGGCGCGCGCCTCGTGCAGCAAGTCGTCGATCTGCCCCTTCAAGGGCTTGATCTCCACCACCGGATCCACCAGGCCCGTCGGGCGGACAATCTGCTCGGCCACGTTCGACGGCCCGGCCCAGCCCATCTCGGTCGGGCCCGGCGTGGCGCTGATGTGCACCGCCTGCCCCATGAGCGAGCGGAACTCCTCGAAATTGAGCGGGCGGTTGTCGAGCGCGCTGGGCAGTCGGAACCCGTGATCCACCAGCACCGTCTTGCGGGCCATGTCGCCGGCGTACATGCCGCCAACCTGGGGCAGCGTGGCGTGCGACTCGTCGATGAGCAGCAGGTAATCCTCCGGGAAGAAATCCATCAGCGTGCCCGGCCGCGACCCTTTGGGCCGCCCGGAGATGTGCCGCGAGTAGTTCTCGATGCCGGAGCAGAAGCCCAGCTCCTGCAACTGCTCCAGATCGAACTCGCAGCGCATCTTGATCCGCTGGGCCTCGAGCA
Source organism: Verrucomicrobium sp. (assembly GCA_021298285.1). Classification (GTDB taxonomy): domain Bacteria; phylum Verrucomicrobiota; class Verrucomicrobiia; order Limisphaerales; family UBA9464; genus SXXZ01. The sequence continues at coordinate 4,263 of JAJTFN010000167.1, read as the reverse complement.
GCTTGCCGTCCTTTTCGAACTCGGCGATGCGCAGGCCCAGTTCCTCGCGGATGGAGAGAATGGCGCCGTTGATCTTCTCCTGGGGGGTGGCGAATTGCTTGCTGGGGAAGATGTTGACGGCCTGCAGCGACTCGAGGGAGTCGCCCGTCAACGGGTCGAACCGGGTGAAGCGCTCCAGTTCCTCGCCGAAGAACTCGATGCGCAGGGCGTCCTCGGTGTAGGCCGGGTGCAATTCCACCACGTCGCCGCGCACGCGGAACTTGCCCCGGGTGAGGTCGAAGTCGTTGCGCGAATACTGCAGGTCCACCAGCCGGGCGAGCAGCTGCTCCCGGCTCAGCGACTGCCCCAGGCGCAACGGGATGACCATGCTCTCGTAATCGCGCCGGTCACCGATGCCGTAGATGCACGACACCGACGCCACCACGAGCACGTCGCGGCGCGACAGCAGCGAGTTCATGGTGGAGAGGCGCAGGCGCTCGATCTCCTCGTTCACGCTGCTGTCCTTCTCGATGAAGGTGTCGGTGCGCGGGATGTAGGCCTCGGGCTGGTAGAAGTCGAAGTAGCTGACGAAGTACTCGACCGCGTTGTCGGGGAAGAAGCTCTTGAACTCGGCGTAGAGCTGGGCCGCCAGCGTCTTGTTGTGCGACAGCACCAGGGCCGGCCGGCCCATCTGGGCCACCACGTTGGCCATGGTGAAGGTCTTGCCCGAGCCTGTCACCCCGAGCAGCACCTGGTGCGGCTCCCCTTTTTGCAGACCGGCGACGAGCTTGGCGATCGCCGCCGGCTGGTCGCCGGCCGGGGCATAGTCGCTCTTGAGCTGGAACAGGGTCTCGGCCACGTACCGATGAAGGTAGACGTCAGGCCCGATCAACAAAAGCCCGGCGAACACCGCGTGCACCGGACAGGAACAGGCAAGGCTCAGGAGGCCAACACCGCTTGACGTGATCACACCCGTGTCTACGGTCGCCCCATGGTTCTGGAACTGAAACTTCGGAAGGTCGGCAATTCGGTGGGTTTGGTGCTGCCAAAGGAGGCACTGGCCCACCTCAAGGCCGACGAAGGTGACACGCTGGTGTTCTCGGAATCCCCCGGTGGCGGCTACCGGGTGACGCCCCACAACGACGAGTTCACCCGTCAGATGGCGATGGCCGAGGGAATCGCCCAACGGTACCGCAACGCCCTTCGGGAACTGGCCAAATGAAGGAACCCGTCTGGCTCCGCAGGGATGTCGTGATCGCATTCCACGAGTGCCTGCTGGCCGAGCACGGTGGATTGGCTGGAATCCGGGATGAAGGGTTGCTCGATTCCGCCTTGGGCAAACCCCGGAACGCGGTCACCTACGGAAAGCCTTCCCTGTTCGAACTGGCGGCCGGCTACAGTTTCGGCTTGGTGAAAAACCACCCATTCCTCGACGGCAACAAGCGGATCGGATTCGCGGCGGCCGTCCTGTTTCTGGAACTCAACGGATTCCGATTCGCAGCGACCGAAGTCGATGTGGTTCTTCGAACCTTGGCGCTGGCTGCCGGTGAGATGGGCGAGGGAGACTACGGGGCGTGGTTGAAGGCGAATTCCAAACCGGCGTGACCGGACCAGCGATGTTGGACATTTCAGGAACCGATTCATGCGACAGCTCACGTGAGAACGAATGAATTTCGGGGCTCTCTGAACCGTTTGCTTCCCGACGGGACCTCTCTAAGGTCCATGCATTCCTAGCCTATGCAGACCGACGCGAACGGAACGGACCTCGACCGCCGCACCTTCTTCAAGGGCGCCTCCATGGCCAGCATGCTGGCGTTGATGGGGGCCGTGCCCATCACGGCCGATGAGGCCGCCAAAGCGGCCGGCGACAAGACCCTGCCCCCGCCCAAGGCCGACCCGAACTACAAGGAGAAGCCCGTGGGTCCGCCCGTGAAGTTCGGCGTGATCGGCCTGGGCCCGCAGGGACGCGACATCATCAGCCACCTGGGCAAGCTGCCCAATGCGCCGGTGGTGGCCCTCTGCGACCACTACAAATCCACCCTCAAGCGTGCCGCCGACGCGGCCCCCACGGCCAAGGGGTATTCCACCGCCGAGGAACTCCTGGCCGACGCCGCCGTGCAGGCCGTGGTGATCGCCACGCCCACTCACCAGCACAAGGACCTGGCCCTGGCCGCCATGAAGGCCGGCAAGCACGTCTACCTCGAGGCGCCCATCGCCCACACCGTCGACGACGCGCGGGCCATCGCCCGGGCTGCCGCGGCCCTGCCCGCCTCCCAGATCTTCCAGGCGGGCATGCAGTACCGCGAGAACCCCCAGCACCACCATGTGCTGAAGTTCATCCGCACCGGCGCCACCGGAAAGCCGGCCATGAGCCGCGGTCAATGGAACAAGAAGACCAGCTGGCGCAAGGCCTCGCCGAACCCCGACCGCGAAAAGGCGCTCAACTGGCGCCTCTACAAGGAGACGTCGCTCGGGCTGGTGGGCGAGATCGGCATCCACAGCCTCGACACGGCCGGCTGGTACCTTGGCAGCACGCCGGTCTCGGTGACCGGCTTCGGCGGCATCACCCAGTGGCAGGATGACCGCGAGGTGGCCGACACGGTCCACGTGGTGGTGGAGTTCGCCAACGGCGTCCGCCACTCGTGGAGCGCCACGTTGGCCAACTCGTTCGAGGGCGAGCACGACATCTACTTCGGCGCCTCGGCCGCGGTGCTCATCCGCGACAATCGGGCGTGGATGTTCAAGGAGTCCGACGCCGAGCTGCTGGGTTGGGAGGTCTACGCCCGCAAGGAGGACTTCCTCACCGACTCCGGCATCGCCCTGGTGGCCAACGCCACCAAGATCCTCGCCCAGGGCAAGAAGCCGGCCGAGGCGGCCTCGGAGACCGATTCGCCGGTACGCTACGCGCTCGAGAAGTTCGTCGAGCACATCAACGACAAGACCAAGCCCGAGGCCAGCGCCGAGGTCGCCTTCCGGGCGGTGGCACTGGCGGTCAAGGCCCAGGAGGCCGTGCTCAAGGGCGGACGGGTGGAGATCCCCAAGGACCTGCTGACCCTCTGAGCCCTGCTGCGTCCCCCCGGGGTGAACCCCCTCGCCCGTCTCGGCCGGAGGAAGCTCTGGCAGGTTGCGTCACCGGGCCATGCCGGTAGCGTCGACGCATGTCCGGTTCCCCCGCCAAGCCACCCCTCTGGAAGCGCCTGATCCGCTGGGCGGCTGTCTCGACCGTCGTCCTTTTCGCACTGGTGGCGGCCCGCTTCCTGTGGGTCACCCGCGACCGCCAGCCGGGCTATTCCCTCGAACTGCATCATCCGCACCCGGCGACACCGGAGGCGGCCGGGCCGCTGCGGGCCGGCTTTGGCCGGCGCAAGATCAACCCCGACCTCGGGAACCCCGCCGCACCGGTCTGGATGGCCGGGTTCAGCCAGGGCCGCTCGGCCACCAACCTCCACGACGACCTCGAGGCCGTGGGCGTGGTCATATCCCCGCTACCGCGAGCAGGTCATCGCCGCCTGCGTCGACGTGGTCGCCGAGGCGGTGCGGTCGTTGCAGCCGGCCCGGATGGCCGCCCACGAGCTGACGGTGTCGCCGGCGGGCCTGGTGGCCGACACGCGCAAGCCCGAGGTGTACGACCCCGACGTCCGCGTGCTGCATTTCCTCGACGCCGGTGGCACCCGCACCCTCGGCACGCTGGTGGGCTGGGCCAACCACCCCGAGACGCCCTGGTCGAGGAACCGCGACCTCACGGCCGATTTCCCGGGAATCATCCGCGAGTCGCTCGAGAAGGGCATCCGCTATGGCGGCACCGTGCACCAACCCGGGCTGGGCGGAACCCACGTCTACATCAACGGCGCGGTGGGCGGCCTGATGACCACGCATCCCTCGGTCACCGTGCACGACCCGTTCCTCAAGGCCGACTTCAAGGAGCCCTCGCATGAGAAGACCCGGGCGGTGGGCAACCAGATCGCCTCGCGCGTGCTGGATCGCCTGGCCAAGGCCCCGGCTGCCGGGGTGGCCGAGCTGCCCATCGGCATCGAGGTGCGCACCCTCGACCTGCCGCTGCGCAACCCGGGATTCCTGCTGGCCTCCATGCTGGGCCTGCTCGACCGGGGACACAGCCGGTGGCTCCACTTCCGCACCGAGGTGGGCCTCCTGCGCCTCGGCGACGTGTCGATGGCCTGCATCCCCGGCGAGGTCTATCCCGAGATCGTGAACGGCGGGATCGTCCGGGCGCCCGGGGGCGACTACGACATCGAGCCGCTGGAGGTGCCGCCGCTGCGCGAGCTG
>JAJTFN010000166.1 GCA_021298285.1 Verrucomicrobium sp. | reverse complement strand
GCGGCGACGACGATTTCTCGGTCAAGCAGCGGGCCCGGATCCTGCATGAGCAATGGTGCTCCGAACTGGGCGGGATGGACCACGAGGTGGTCGATGCCTCGGCCGCCAACTCGGGCGAGGCGCTCCAGCGGATCGCCCGCCTGATCGAGGCGCTCAACACCCTGCCTTTCTTCGGAGGGGCCAAGGTGGTCTGGTTCCAGAACTGCAATTTCCTCGGCGAGGAACGCACCGCCGGCTCGGCGGCGGTGACCACGGCGCTGGGGGAGCTGGCCGAGACCCTCAAGGCGTTCCGTTGGGACGGCGTGCGCCTGCTGGTTTCCTCCGGAAAACCCGACAAACGTCGGGCCTTCTTCAAGGCCTTCGAGAAGCTGGGCACGGTCGAGGTCTTCGAGGCCCTCTCCCAGGACGACAAGGACTGGGCCGGGAAGGCCGAGGCCGAGGCCCTGCGGGCCCTGCGCGTGGCGGGCAAGGAGATCACCGATGAGGCGCTGGCCGAACTGGTCAACCGGGTCGGACCGAATCTCCGCATGTTGGCCTCGGAGTGTGAGAAACTGGCGCTCTACACGGGCGATCGGGCCGCGGTGGGCCTGGAGGACGTGCAGACCTGCGTCTCGCGCCAAAAGCTCGCCCGGGCCTTCGCGCTGGCCGAGGCACTGGGCGACCGCAACCTCGCCAAGCTGCTCAAGACCCTGGACGAGGAGCTGTGGGAGATCCGCGTGGGCACCGACAAACGCAAATCCGAGATCGGCCTGCTCTACGGCCTCATCTCCAAGGTGCGCTCGCTGTTGATGCTCAAGGAACTGCTGACCAACGGCACGCTGAAACCCGCGCGCGACTACTCCGGCTTCAAGGCGCAACTGGACCGCATCCCGGCCTCGTCGATGCCGTCCGACCGGCGGTTCAACCCCTTGGCATCCCACCCCTTCGTGTTGTTCCAGGCCATGAAGCAGGCCGCCAACTACCGGACCGACGAGCTGGTCGAGGCCATGGGGGTCTTGCTGGAGGCCAACCGCCGGCTGGTGAGCGCCGATCTCGACGAGGCGATGGTGTTGCAACAGGCCGCCTTCCGGATCGTCGGGTTGCGCCGAAAGCCCGCCTGAGCCGGCCCTGCGCGGGGGGGCGCACCGCGCCGGATCCGCGCCTCCCGACGATTTTCGATTCGCGGAAATCGGTTCCCGTGCAAAGGTCTCCAGAACACCGTTCTGTTTGATGAACAGAACCCATCACGACGTCGAAGATCACTCCATGCCACCCATGAAATCGCACACCTTGGCTGCCTTGGCGGCTGCCTCCTTCATCCCCTTGGCCTCCGCGGGCACCAACGGCTTTTATGCCCCCTATTTCCGCGGGGTGGCCGGCACCGAGGTCGCCGGGTGGGAGCGGTTCAGCTCCGGCTTCAACGTGGCGAACCAGCCCGACATGGCCGGATCGAACATGGGCACCCGGGCATCCCTCATCCAGCTCGACCCCGTGGGTGCCGTGCTCGGCAGCGGGAACATCTACGTGGGCATCGGCGGCGCCGGCAATTTCCGCCTGAACTACACGGGCCTCGAGCCCATCGCCCAGATCTCGTTCCAGGTCCGGACGTTGGGCACCGAGATCGACTACCCCGCACTGCGTCTGAACTACGTCGCCGGGGGAACCTCCGTGTCGCTCGGCGGCACCCCAACCACCCTGGCCGTCGCCCCGTCCCAAGGTTTCCCGGGCAACAACATCTCGCAGGCCTACATGTGGAACATCCCGGAATCCGGCGTGAAGGATTTCAACCTGACCTTCAAGGCCACCGGCGAGCACCTCAGTCTCGACGCGATGACCCTCGACGTGCTGCCGAAGTCTGTCTCGGTGACGGTGCCGGAACCCGGCACCTGGGCCCTGGCGGCGCTTGGCCTGGGAGTTCTTGGCTCACGCGCCTGGCGCCGACGCTGAAAACCACCGGGACGTTCGTTCCCGGTTGGCCGCAAGACCACCCGGGAGTCCCGCCGAGAATCCCCGCACTGTGGTGCCGGGGATTTTTTCTTGTCGCAATTTTTTCCCCCGAGCCGACCCAGCGGTCGCTTGCTTCACCCGTCGTCCCTCATACCTTCTGGTGCTTTATGCCTGTCACGCCCGCCCTCCTGCGCCGTCGCCTGGCCGCCGCCCTCGCCCTCGGGGCCGCCGCCAGCACGGCGACCGCCCTCGCCCAGCACAAGCTGGGTCCGCAGCAGACCTCCTTCAAGGCGCCCACCATCGCCGCCGCCTCCGACGAGGGCGAACGGGCGATCAAACGGTTCACCTACCCGCAGGGCTGGAAGGCCGAGCTGTGGGCGGCCGAGCCCGACGTGGCGCACGGCGTGGCCCTCGACGTGGCCGATGACGGGCGCGTCTTCGTGGCCGAGAGCTTCCGGGCGTGGCGCGGCGTGCCCGACATCCGCGGCATCATGGACTGGCTCGACGAGGATCTGGCCTGCAAGTCGGTCGACGACCGGCTGATGATGATGCAGCGCCACCTCAAGCCCGACCAGATGGCCGGGTACTACACCAACACCGAGCGGGTGCGCCTGCTGCGGGACCCGAAGGGCACCGGCAAGGCCACCGTCTCCACGGTGTTCGCCGAGAACTTCGCCACGCCGCTGGACGGCGTCGCCGCCGGCGTGCTGGCCCGCGGTCGCGACGTATTCTTCGCCAACATCCCGAACGTGTGGCGGCTGCGGGACGCCGATGGCGACGGCGTCGCCGACGAACGGCGCAGCATCAGCTACGGCCACGGCATCCGCGTGGGATTCCTCGGGCACGACCTGCACGGGCTCACCTTCGGCCCCGACGGCCGGCTGTACTTCTCCATCGGCGACCGCGCCTCGATGGTCCAGAGCGAGGGCCGCACGGTCGGCACGCCCGACAGCGGGGCGGTGTTCCGCTGCGAGCCCGACGGCTCCGGCCTGGAGATGGTCTATCAGGGCCTGCGCAACCCCCAGGACATGGTCTTCGACGCCTGGGGCAACCTGTTCACGGGCGACAACAACTCGGACGGCGGCGACCAGGCCCGATGGACATGGCTCGTCGAGGGAGGCGACAGCGGTTGGCGCATCGGCTGGCAGTTCCTCGAGGGACGCAGCGCGCCAAACCCGCGCGGGCCCTGGAACTCCGAGAAGATGTGGCACCCGCAGAATGACGCCCAACCGGCCTACCTCACGCCGCCGATCAAGAACATCTCGGCCGGACCCAGTGGCGTGAGCCACTACGAGGGTACCGGCAGCGGCCCCGAGTGGAACAACACCTTCACGCTGTGCGATTTCCGGGGCAGCTCCAGCGGCTCCGGACTGTGGAAGTTCAAGCACCAGGCCAAGGGGGCGGGCTTCGAGATTGTCGACGACCAGAAGTTCATCTGGTCGGTCAACGCGACCGACGGCCACTGGGGTCCGGACGGGGCGTTCTGGCTGCTCGACTGGTTCGACGGCTGGGAGCCGGTGGGCAAGGGCCGCATCTACCGCTTCACCGACCCCCGCCACTCGGCGTCGGACCTGGTGCGCGAGACCAAGACCCTGCTCGCGGCCGGCTTCTCGCAGCGGTCGAATGGTGATCTGGCCAAGGGGCTGGCCCATCCCAACTACCGGGTCCGGCTCGGCTCGCAATTCGAATTGGCCGCCCGGGGGGATGACAAGGCACTGCTGAAGGCGGCCCTCTCGGGCAAGACCCTGCATGCCCGGCTGCACGGCATCCAGGGCGTCGGGCAGGTGGCCCGTTCCCAACGCAACACCCGGGCCGCGGGGGCCAAGGTGGAGTCCCTGGAGCGGCTCATCCCGCTGGTGGGCGACCCGGAGCCCAAGGTGCGCGCCGTGGCCGCAACGGTGCTCGGAGATGCGCGGTACGACCGGGCCTACGAGGCCCTGGTCCGCCTCACCCGGGACGCCGACGCGCACACCCGCGCCCTCGGGACCATCGCGCTGGGCAAGCTCGGCCGGCGCGAGTCCATCCCCGCCGTCTTCGAGTTGCTGGCGGCGAATGCCGACCAGGATCCGTACCTGCGCCACGCCGGGGTGATGGCCCTGCTCGGCGCCAACGACATCGATGCCTTGGTCAACAGCGCCCGGCACCCCAACGGGTCCGTCCGCATGGGCGTGCTGCTGGCCCTGCGACGGCTGGAGCGCAACGAGATCGCCGCCTTCCTGGCCGACGCGTCGCCCCGGGTCGTGACCGAGGCGGCCCGGGCCATCAATGACCAGCCGATCCCGGGAGCCATGGAATCGCTCGCCCGCCTGATCGAGCGCCCCGGGCTGACCGAGGCGCCGCTCATGCGCCGGGTGCTCAACGCCAACTACCGCTTCGGCACCGACGGGACCGCCAAGGCGCTGGCGGCGTACGCCGCCCGGGACGGGGCTCCCGAGACGCTGCGGGCCGAGGCGATCGACGCGCTGGCCCAGTGGCCGGCCAACTCCGGTCGGGATCGCATCACCGGACTGTGGCGTCCGACGGCCTTCGCCCGGTCCGAGAAGGTGCCCGCCGAGGCGCTGAAGCCGGTGGCGACGGGCCTGCTGTCGTCAGCCCCGACCCCCGTCCGTGCCGCCGTCGCGCGCGCCACGGGCGTGCTGAGGATCGCCGAGGCCTCGCCCGCGCTGGCGGCGCTGGTCGTCCAGGGAGCCGCCGACGGGGCCACCCGCTCCGAGGCGCTGCGCGCCCTGTCGGTCCTGCAGACCCCCGACTACGCCACCGCATTGGCCGCCGCCCGCGAGGACAAGGACGAGAAGGTCCGCACCCTGGCCACCCAACTGGCCGTCGAGGCACCGCCGATCGCGGCCCGCGCCGCGGCGGGCGCGGCCGGCGTCGGCGGTTCGATCGCCCCCCTCGAGAAGGCGCTGGCCGGCGGGTCGCTGGCCGAGAAGCAGTCGGCGCTGGCCACCCTGGCGACGGTGAAGGGGCCGGAAGCCGACGCGCTGCTGAAGCAGTGGATGGACGGCGTGCTGGCCGGCACGGTGGCCCCGGAACTCGAACTGGACGTGCTCGAGGCGGCCGGCAAGCGGGAACCGCTCAAGCCGCTGCTGGCCCGCTACCAGTCGGGCCTGGATGCCAAGGACCCGGCGGCCCCGTGGAAGGCCTGCCTGGTCGGCGGTGACGCCGAGGCCGGCAAGAAGGTGTTCATCGAGCGGGCCGAGGTCAGCTGCGTGCGCTGCCACAAGGTCCAGGGTGAGGGCGGCGAGGTGGGTCCGGAACTCACCGGGCTGGGCAAGAAGAACGGCCGGGCCTACCTGCTCACGAGCATCCTCTACCCCAACGCCGCCATCGCGGCGGGCTTCGAGAACGTGCTGGTCACCCTCAAGGGCGGCCAGAGCCATGCGGGCGTCATCAAGTCCGAGTCGGCCACCGAGCTGGTGCTCAACTCGGCGGAGGACGGCCTGGTGACGGTCAAGAAATCCGAGATCACCGGCCGTGAGAAGGGCCTCTCGGGCATGCCCGAGGGCTTCGGCGACCTGCTGTCCAAGCAGGACCTGCGCAACCTCGTCGAATACCTCGCCACCGCCGAGTAACCGGTCCACGATGCCGGGGAATCCACCGTCCGTCGGGCACGCCCCACGGGTGCCCGCCGGCGGAAGGATCCGCCCATCCATGCTGCCCAACGACTACATCCAGAGGCTCCGCTCGATCGAGGTCCGGGCTCGGCTGGTCAGCGAACAGCTGATGGGCGGCCGGATGGGCAGCGTGTTCAAGGGCCGGGGCATGGACTTCGCCGACGTGCGCGAATATGTCCCCGGCGACGACGTGCGGCGCATCGACTGGAACGTCACGGCGCGCCTGCGCAAGCCGTTCATCAAGCGCCACATCGAGGAGCGCGAGCTCGTGGTGATGCTGCTGGTGGACCTCTCGGCCAGCGGCGAGTTCGGCTCGGCGCCCGACCCGGCGGCCGGGGCCGCCTCGCAGCGGGAACTGGCGGCCATCCTGGCAGGATCGCTGGCCTTCGGCGCCGTGGCGCAGGGCGACCGCGTCGGGG
>JAJTFN010000165.1 GCA_021298285.1 Verrucomicrobium sp. | reverse complement strand
CCAGCCCGCCGTCAGCGTGACCAAGCCCACCGCCCACCACGGCATCCAGCGCGGCCGCGCCCACCGGAGCATCAACAACACCGCCGGCAAGCCGAGGAACGCCACGGTGCACAATCCGCACAGCCACAGCCGCATCGACATCCATACCTTGTAAGGCAAGGTACCGGGCCGCGCAAGGCCTCGAAAGGGGTCGGTCCTCACTTTTGACACTGACCTGTTTCAACCACCGGTTCACCCGCCCTCCGGCCCTTGAGGTGGCCCTTGTCCACCTTCCCTGGTTGCCTGCGGTGTGGCCCGCGCAGGCGCTCGACAGCACGGGTGGCTGCGGCGAAACTCTGGCCGGGATGCAGCCCTTCCAGATCATCTTCAACCCGACGAGCGCGGCCGAGTTGTCCAAGTTGCCCAAGGACCTGCAGTTGCAGGTGCTGGGACAGTTCCGCGGCCTGCCGTCGGAGTTGCTGCGGGAAGACGGGGCCTTCGGCAGCCTGTCGCGCCAGGGCCGGACATTGACGCGCTACCGGCTCGGCGATTATCGCGTCTACTTCGAGCGGCATCCGCTCGGGGTCGTGGTGCATCGCATCCTCAGCCGCAACACCCTCAAGGATTTCCTCTACCGATCGAGCCTCCCCACGGGCGAGGACGAGCAGTTGCAGGGAAACCCGAAGTTCTGGGAACTGATCTCGGCCGCGAAGTCGACGCGTTGACCGGGGCCGGCGGGCCCATTCAGGCCCTCAGACGTAGAGGGCCTTGCGCAGCTCGTGCGTCAGCACCGACATCGAGGGGTATCGCAGCGAGGGATCCTGCTCGAGGCAGCGCAGCACGATTTTCTCGAGCGCCACGGGGATGTCGGCATTGATCTGCCGGGGCGCGATGAAGTCGGAGCGGTCGCGCTGGGCCCGGAACACGGCATCGGCGGACTCGCCCGGGAAGGGTTTGCGGAAGGTCAACAGCTCGTAGGCGCTGACCCCGAAGGCCCAGATGTCCGCCCGGTGGTCGACCGGCTCGCGGGCCAGCTGCTCCGGCGACATGTAGTGCGGCGTGCCGGGGTTCTTGTCGAGCTTGCGGGGCGGGTTCGGGATCGGGCGGGCGAGATCGAAGTCGATGAGCTTGAGCCTCGCATTGCGCGTGAGCAGCACGTTCTCCGGCTTCACGTCGAGGTGCATGTAGCCCCGGTCGTGCACGACCTCCAGCGCCTCGGCGAAGTCGATGAGCACCTGGGCGATGTTCTCGGCCAGCACCGGGTCGCCCGTCGCCATCCGCAGTTTGAGATTCTCGCCCTCGACGTACTCGAGCACCACGGCCAGCTCGCCGCCGATCTTGCCATGCTCGATGTAGCCGATGATGTGGTTCTGGTCCTGGCACGCGCTCAGGGTCTCGCAGCCGGTCAGGAACCGCTTGCGCTCGGTGAAGGCGAAGGCCGTGTTGTTGAGCATCAGGCGGATCGCCACCGCCTGGCCGGATGCATCGGTTCCGAGCCAGATCTCGGACATGCCCCCGGCGTTGATCTCCTCGTGGAGGGTGTAGGGGCCGATTTTGGTTCCGTGTCGTGACATCCGCCGGGCAAGGGTGAATCCAACTCCGGGGGGTGGGCAAATCAAACCCGCTGCCTGGCATCGGCCCGGCGGACCGGTCGCGCCGATTTGTCCGGAGTCGCATCGGCCTCGCGGTTGACCCCGATGGCGAACCGGATTACCACGACGGGCAGCTTCCTCATGAATCCATCGTTGAACCGTCGCCAATTCGTCGCCACCGCTACCACCGCCGCCGCCATGGTCGGGCTGTGGGGCTGCTCCAGCCTCCAGGCACTCAACCAGCCGCCGCAGGGGTTTTCGCAGCTCTTCAACGGGCGCGACCTGACCGGGTTCCGCGGTGGTGACACCTTCGACCACCGCAAGCTCCTGGCCATGCCGGAGGCCGATCGCGCGGCCCAGATCGCCAAGTGGACCAAGACGATGACGCAGATCGATCCCAAGACGGGCAAGCCGAACTGGTATGTCGAGAACGGCGAGCTGGTGAATGGCGGCAACGGGGCCTACGCGACCACCGAGAAGGACTACGGCGACTTCGAGCTGTTGCTGGAGTACAAGACCGTGCCCCTGGCCGACTCGGGCATCTACCTGCGCGGCGTGCCGCAGGTGCAGATCTGGGATTCCACCGAGAAGGCCAAGTTCAACCTCGGAGCCGACAAGGGCTCGGGCGGCCTCTGGAACAACTCCCCGGGCGCCCCGGGCAAGGATCCCCTCGTGCTGGCCGACAAGCCCTTTGGCCAGTGGAACTCCTTCCGCATTGTCATGGTCGGTTCCCGCGTGAGCGTCTGGCTCAACGGCAAGTCGGTGGTCCAACACGCGGTGATGGAGAACTTCTACGACCGCAAGAAGCCCATCCCGGCCCGCGGCCCGATCCAGTTGCAGACGCACGGCGGCGAGATCCGCTGGAAGAACGTGTTCATCCGCGAGATCGGATCGGCCGAGGCCAACCAGATCCTGGCCAGCCATGGCAAGGCCGGCTTCCAGCCGATCTTCAACGGCAAGGACCTCACCGGTTGGAAGGGTGCGATCAACGACTACGAGGTGGTCGACGGCGCGATCCGCTGCAAGAAGGGCAAGGGCGGCGTGCTGTTCACCCAGGCCGAATACGCCGACTTCGCCTTCCGCGCCGAGGTGCAGGTGCCCAGCGCCGGCAACAACGGCTTCGCGATCCGCTACCCGGGCTCCGGTGACGCGGCCTACGTCGCGATGACCGAACTGCAGGTGCTTGCCGAGGACTACGAGGCCAAGACCGGTTCCAAGCTCGACCCGCGCCAGGCCTACGGCGGGGCTTACGGCATGGCGGCGGCCCACCAAGGATACCAGCGCCCCAACGGCGAGTGGAACTTCCAGGAGACCCACGTCCAGGGCAGCCGCATCCGCACCGAACTCAACGGGTTCGTCATCCTCGATGCCGACCTGTCGAAGATCACCAACTACATGGCCAACAGCCCACATCCGGGCAAGGACCGGCCCCGCGGTCATTTCGGCTTTGCCGGGCACAACGATCCGGTGGCCTTCCGCAACCTGAGCATCAAGACGTTCTGATCGGGTGGATCGAGGGCGGCCGGCCTGGCGGGACGGGCCGACCGCACCTTCGACGTCTGGGGGGGGCCTTGGTCCCATCGGACCGGGGACCCGACGGGTGGCACATCGGCAGGTGCCCGGCGGATTTGCGTAACCGCTCGGACGATGGGAGGGTCACCCTCGCCGACGATCCGAGGAGACGCCTCCGACGGATCGACCTTGCCGTCCATCCGACCATGAATCCGACCTCTTGCCGAACCTCCCGTTCGACCCGTCCCGTCCGTCTGGCCTGGCTGCCGGCGCTCCTGTGGCTCTGCCTGGGTTGCGACCGGTTCAAGAAGCCCGCCCCGGTCGAGTTCAAGACCGAGGCGGCGGTCCGCACCAACATGGTCCAGAGCGTCAGCGCCAACGGCGGCATTGCGCCGATCCGCCAGGTGCAGGTCGGTTCCCAGATCTCGGGCACCATCACCGAGATGAAGGTCGACTTCAATTCGCCGGTGAAGGAGGGCGATGTCCTGGCCCGCATCGACCCCGCCACCTACGAGCGGGCCCTGGCCCGATCGAAGGCCGACCTGGCCAATGCCACGGCAGGCCTCGCGCTGGCCGAGTTCAACGCCAAGCGGGCCAAGGAGCTCTACGCCTCGAAGCTCATCTCGGAGACGGAGTTCCAGCAGGCCGAGGTGGCCCTGCTCCAGGCACAAGCCGGTGTGAAGACCCGCGAGGCCGCCGTCGAGAGCGCCCAGGTGGATTTGGATCGCACGACCATCTACGCGCCCATCAGTGGCGTGGTGGTCACCCGCAGCGTCGATGCCGGCCAGACCGTGGCGGCCAGCTTCAACACGCCCACGCTCTTCCTCATCGCCCAGGACCTCTCGCAGATGCAGATCGAACTGGCCGTCAGCGAGGCCGACATCGGCAACGTGCAGGAGCAGCAGCGGGTCGAGTTCACGGTGGACGCCTTCCCGAACCGCAAGTTCGAGGGCCGTGTGCGTCAGGTGCGCTTCGCCCCGACCACCAACCAGAACGTGGTGACCTACACCACGGTGGTCGCCGTCAACAACCGCGACCTGCGCCTGCGCCCCGGCATGACCGCCACGGCCACCCTCATCACGATGGAGAAGACCAACGTGGTGCGCATCCCCGCCTCGGCGACCCGCTTCGCGCCGCCGTCCGGGGTCACCGTGCTCCCGGCCACCAACACGGTCTCCACCAACGACATCGTGCGTCCGTCCCGCCCGCCGGGCATGGAAGGCCTGCCCACGCCGCCGTGGACCGCCGAGGGCCGTCGGCCGACCGACGACGAGCGCAAGAAGTACGAGGACTCGCTGACGCCGGAGCAGAAGACCCAATACCAGGCCATGCGCGAACGCATGCGGGCGATGATGGCCGCCGGGGGCGGCGGGATGGGCGGAGGCGGTGGCATGGGCGGAGGGCCCGGCGGTGGCATGGGCGGTGGCTCTCCCCGGCCACGGCAGTCCGAGGGTCCCACCTTGAAGACCGTGTATGTGGTCCAGCCCGCCGACGCGTCCAAGCCGGAAGCTTCCCCGGTGCTCCAGGCCATCACCGTCAAGGTGGGCATGACCGACGCCTCGGGTGCCGAGGTCCTCGAGGGTCTCGAGCCGGGCCAGGTCATCGTGACCGCCCTCAAGTCGTCCGCGACCACCGCGACCGCACCGGCGGGCAACCCCTTCGGCAGCCCCTTCGGCGGGGCGCGGCGTTGATCGTTCCCGGGCTCCTCCGAACCAATCCGACCCCAGACGCCATGCCAGCGGTCATCCAGCTCCAGGACTTCCAGAAGACCTACCGGACCGGCGAGATCGAGGTCCGCGCCGTCCGCGGGGTCAACCTCACCGTCGAGGCGGGCGAGTTCGTCGCCATCATGGGATCGTCGGGGTCCGGCAAGAGCACGCTGATGAACACCGTCGGCTGCCTCGACCGCCCCAGCAGCGGCAAGTGCCTGATCGACGGGGTGGACATCGGGTCCCTCGGACGCAACGAACTGGCCGACCTGCGCAACCGCAAGCTCGGATTCGTCTTCCAGGGCTTCAACCTGCTGGCCCGCACGACGGCGCTCGAGAACGTCCAGCTCCCGATGCTCTATGCCCGCCCGAAGATCCCCATCTCCGAGCAGAACCAGCGCGCCGCCGCCGCCCTTGAGCTGGTGGGGCTGGGGCAGCGCATGGACCACACCCCGAGCCGGCTCTCGGGTGGCCAGCAGCAGCGCGTGGCCATCGCCCGCGCCCTGGTCAACCGGCCCACGCTCCTGCTCGCCGACGAGCCGACGGGCAACCTCGACACCCGGACGAGCATCGAGATCATGGGCATCTTCCAGAAGCTCAACGACCAGGGCATGACGCTCGTCATGGTCACCCATGAGCTCGACATCGCCCAATACTGCAAGCGCATCGTGGTGATGCGCGACGGTCTGGTGCGCAGCGACACGCCGGTGTCCCAGCGCCTCGATGCCGTCGAGGAGCTCCGCAAGCTCGAGGCCGAGCAGAAGGCCGTCCAACTCACCGCCTGAGCCCCTTCCCACCATGTTCGCCACCCTTCGCATCGCCCTGATGGCCATCCGGCGCAACGTGCTCCGGTCCTTCCTCACCATGCTCGGCATCATCGTCGGCATCGCGGCGGTGATCGTCGGCGTCAGCATGGGCACCGGCGCCAAGGCCGAGGTGGACAAGCGCCGCGAGGTGTCGCAGATCACGGCCGTGAGCCCGGAGGCCCGCACCTCGGCCCAGGTGGCCGCCGGCAACCAGAACAGCTTCGTGCAGGTGTCGGGCGTGTCCGACGAGTATGTGGCCGCCCGGTCCTGGACCCTCAAGAGCGGCGAGAACTTCACGGCCGCCGACGTGCGCAACGCCTCGAAGGTGTGCCTGATCGGGGCGACCACCGCCAAGACCCTCTTCGGCGAGGGCATCGACCCGGTGGGACAGGCCGTTCGCATCAAGAACGCCCCGTTCACCGTCGTCGGATGGCTCGAGGCCAAGGGGTCGGGGAGCTTCGGGCAGGACCAGGACGATGTCCTCCTGGTGCCCTACACCAGCGTGATGAAGCGCCTGTCGGGCGACACCAAGTTCCGCTCCGTGTTCGTCCAGGCCGAATCGCCCGATGCCATCGCCCCCGTGCAGGAGCAGCTCACCGAGCTGCTGCGCCGCCGGCACAAGATCGCCGACGGCAAGGATGACGACTTCATGGTGCGCAACCAGCAGGAGACCAGCGACTTCTTCAACGCCAACAACCGCATCATGACCGTGCTCATCGGGTTCTTCGCCGGGATCTCGCTGGTGGTGGGCGGCATCGGCATCATGAACATCATGCTGGTCAGCGTGACCGAGCGCACCCGAGAGATCGGCATCCGTCTCGCGGTCGGGGCCCGCGGGCGCGACGTGCTCCTGCAGTTCCTGTCGGAGGCGGTGCTCCTGAGCGTCCTCGGCGGAGGGTTGGGCATCGCCGTGGGCTACTGGCTGGCACCACTGCTCACCCAGCTCTTCCAGTTCCCGACCCTCATCTCCCAGGCCTCGGTGATCCTGGCCTTCACGGTCAGCGCCTTCATCGGCATCGTCTTCGGGTTCTTCCCGGCCTTGAAGGCGGCCAACCTCGACCCGATCGACGCGCTGCGCTACGAGTAGCGCCATGGATCCGGCGGACGCCCATCCCACGGTGGCCAAGGCCGCGCTGCGCGACCGGATCCGCCGCAGGCTCCGGGAATTGTCCCGGGCGGACCGCGACGCGGCATCGGTGCGGATCCGGGAGCACTGCTCGGCCCTCGGGGAGTGGTCGGCCTGCCGCACCGTCGCCCTCTTCCATCCCCGGTCCGACGAGCCCGACCTTTGGGCCTTGGCCGAGCGCGCGTGGTCCGAGGGGCGTTCGGTGGCCCTGCCGTCCTTCGACCCGGCCTCCTCGGCCTACCGCTGGCGGCGGGTCGACGGTCCCGGCGATCTCGGGCCCGGCCGCTTCGGCATCCCGGAGCCCTCCTCCCGCTGTCCCGAGGTGCCCACCGGGCTGCTGGACTTGGCCTTCGTCCCCGGGTTAGCGTTCACCTTGGATGGGGTCAGGCTTGGTCGCGGCTCGGGTTTCTACGACCGGTTGCTGGAGTCCTTCCGCGGCAGGTGCTTCGGGGTCGCCTTCGACTTCCAGGTGCTGCCGCACATCCCCCGGGAGGGGCATGACGCCGGACTGCACGGCGTGATCACCCCCTCGGGTTCCCGGTTCGCGCCCTCGGGCGCCAAATGACGCATGGCCACTGAATCCTGGTTGTTCGCGGTGGGCGGGGTGCTTGCGGGCGCCGGAGTCTCCTATGTCATCCATCGGTTCCGGGAGCGCGCCCTCCGGGCCGAGTTGGCGGTCCGCGAGCGGGAGCGTGCCGATCAGGCCCGGAGCGAGTCCGAGACCCTCAAGGCCGAGGTGCGCCTGGCCGCCCAGCAGGATCTCCAGCGCTGGCGCGACGACCAGGATCGGGAGCTGGAATCGGAGCGGGCGCGCCTCACGGCCGCGGAGGACCGACTCTCCGAGCGGGAAGCCTCGGTGGGACGCCAGATGGAGCGCCTGGTCCAGCAGCAGGAGGAGGTGCGGCGCCGATCCGAATCCCTCGACACCGCCCGAGGCCAGATGGACCTCGAGCGCCTCGAGGTCCGCCGCCTGTCCGAGGAACGCCGCAGCCAGCTCGAGTCGCTCTCCGGCCTCAGCGCCCTCGAGGCGCGCACCCTGCTGCTCAAGGAGGTCGAGCAGGAATCCTCGCGCGATGCGGCCAGCCTGAGCCGGCACATCCTTGAGAACGCGAGGTCGGGCGCCGAGGAGCAGGCGCGGCGGATCCTCGCCACGGCCATCCAGCGCTACGCCGGCAAGCACACCTACGAGACGAGCACCGCCACGGTGGCCCTGCCCAGCGAGGAGATGAAGGGGCGCATCATCGGACGCGACGGCCGCAACATCCGCTCCTTCGAGAGTGCCACGGGCATCACGGTGCTGGTCGACGACACCCCCAACGCGGTGGTGCTTTCCGGGTTCGATCCGGTGCGGCGCGAGGTGGCCCGGCAGTCGATGGAACGGCTCATCCTCGACGGCCGGATCCACCCGACGCGCATCGAGGAGGTGGTCGCCGCCGTCACCGTCGAGATGGACGATTTCATCCTGCGCAAGGGCGAGGATGCCGTGTACCGGGCCGGCCAGCCCCCGGTCCACCCCGAGGTCGCCCGCATGCTCGGCCGCCTGCACTTCCGCCACAGCTACTCGCAGAACGTGCTCGAGCATTCGCTGGAGGTGGCCCACCTGTGCGGGCTCATGGCCGCCGAGCTGGGCGAGGACGTGCTCGCCGCCCGCCGATCGGGCCTGCTTCACGACATCGGCAAGGCCCTCTCGCACGAGGTCGAGGGGCCGCACGCCAAGGTCGGGGCCGAGTTCCTCCGGCGCTTCAACGAATCCGAGGCCATCCTCAACGCCGTGGCCTCGCACCACGAGGAGGTGCCGCACGAGAACTGCCTGGGCATCCTGGTGGCCGCCGCCGACGCCATCAGTGCGACGCGGCCCGGATCCCGCAGCGAGGGCATGACCACCTACCTGCAGCGGCTGGAGAACCTCGAGCGGATCGCCTTCGAGTTCGCCGGCGTCGAGCGGGCCTTCGCCATCCAGGCGGGTCGGGAGCTCCGGGTGGTGGTCAAGCCCGACCAGGTCGACGACCACGCCTCCGTGCGCATGGCCCGTGACCTGGCCCGCCGCATCGAGGAGCAGTTGCTCTACCCGGGCCAGATCCGCATCACCGTGGTCCGCGAGACCCGCTGCGTCGAATTCGCCAAGTGAGCCCCGTCGGTTCCCCCGGCCTGGTCCCCGAAAACACGCTTCCAATCCCGGGCGACTGTGGTGGTCTCCGGGCATGTCGAGAGTGCTCTCCGTCCTCGGTTCCGCCCTCATGAGTGCCGCCGCCCTGCTGGCCCAGGTCCCCGACAACCTCGTGGTGGAGGGCATCCCGCCGATCCCCGCCGCGCTTCAGCGCGACGTCTCCCGGTACCTGGAGTTCCGCACCGCCGTGTTCCAGGGATGGCATCCGGTCCGGCGTGAGATGCTCATCGGCACGCGGTTTTCGGACACGCTCCAGCTCCATGCCGTCGCCCAGCCGGGCGGCGCCCGACGCCAGATGACCTTCTCGCGCGAGCCGGTGGCCGGGGGGCAGTACGAGCCCCGGGAGGGCCGCTTCGTGGTCTACAGCCAGGACGTTGGCGGCGGGGAGTTCTACCAGCTCTTCCGGCTGGACCTGGCCGACGGCCGGACCTCCCTGCTGACCGACGGCCGGAGCCGCAACGGCAACGCGCGGTTCTCGCGCGACGGTCGCTGGCTCTTCCACAACTCGACCCGCCGCAACGGCAAGGACACCGATGTGTGGCGCCTGGACCCCCGGAATCCGTCGTCGTCTGAAAGTGTCCTGGAGGTCTCCGGCGGCGGCTGGGCCGTCCTCGACGTCGACGACACCGGGTCGCGGGTGCTCCTGCAGAACCGCCGCTCGATCACCGACAGCGAGCTGCACCTGCTCGACGTGGCCCAACGGAAGGTGACCCGCCTGACCCCGGACCACGGACGCCCGGTGTCCTACGCCTCGGCCCGGCTGGCACGCGATGGTCGCAGCGTGATCGCCACGACGGACCTCGACTCGGAGTTCCTGCACCTCGTGCGCATCGACGTGGCCGGCGGCCGGCACAGCCGCCTCGTCGACGAGCCGGCGCGTGGCCGGGAAGCCGGTGGCCGGGCCTGGGATGTCGAGGCCTTCGAGGTGTCCCCGGACGGTGACCGGGTGGCCTTCGTGACCAACGAGAACGGGGTCAGCCGCCTGTCGCTGCTGTCCCTCGGTTCCGGCAAGGTGCGGCCGCTGACGGGACTGCCGGCCGGGGTCTTGAGCGGGCTGGAGTGGCACCCCGACGGTCGGCAACTCGGCTTCAGCCTCGCCCACGCCCGATCGCCGTCCGACGCCTACTCGGTGGAGGTCCGGAGCGGTCGGCTCACCCGCTGGACCGAGAGCGAGACCGGCGGCCTGCCCGCCTCGGAGTTCCGCGAGCCCGAACTGGTCACGGTGTCCAGCTTCGACCGGCTCGAGGTCAGCGCCTTCGTCTACCGGCCCGATCCCTCCCGGTTCCCGGGACGCCGGCCCGTGGTGATGATCATCCATGGCGGCCCGGAGTCCCAGTCGCGCCCGGGGTTCATGGCCCGGTACAACCACCTGCTGAACGAATCGGGGGTCGCCCTGCTGGTGCCCAATGTCCGGGGCTCGGCCGGCTACGGGAAGCGGTTCCTCACGCTGGACGACGGGTTCCGTCGCGAGGACTCGGTCAAGGACATCGGCGCCTTCCTCGACTGGATCGGCACCGATGCCGGCCTCGACGCGGGCCGGGTGGCGGTGATGGGCGGCAGCTATGGCGGCTACATGACCCTGGCCTCGCTGGTGCACTACAGCGACCGCCTGCGTTGCGGCGTGGACATCGTGGGCATCTCGAACTTCGTCACCTTCCTCACCAACACCCAGGACTACCGGCGTGACCTTCGGCGCGTGGAATATGGGGACGAGCGCGACCCGGCCATGCGGGCCCACCTCGAGAAGATCTCGCCGCTCAACCAGGCCAATCGTATCCGGGTGCCGCTGATGGTCGTGCAGGGCAGGAACGATCCACGCGTGCCCCTGGGCGAATCCGAGCAGATGGTGAAGGCCGTCCGGGCCAACGGTCAGACGTGCGCCTACCTGATGGCCAAGGATGAGGGCCACGGGTTCGCCAAGAAGCCCAACGCCGACTTCCAGTTCCTGGCCACGGTGCAGTTCCTGCGCGAGCACCTGCTCGCGGGACCGTCGGTCCGGTAGGCGCGGACCCTGGCAAGGCCCATGGCCCGGGCTTGCCCCACCATGCCACCGACCGGGCTCACCGGAAGAGGCTCTCGGCCCACTGGAGGCGGAACCAGGGGAACACCACCTCCACGGCCACGAGGCCCAGGAAGAGGGTGCTGATGGTGCCGTTGAGCTTGAAGAAGGCGACGTTCACCGAATGGGTGTCCCGGCGCCGCGCCAGCAGGTGCTCGGCCAGCAGCAGGACGCCGATCACCACCAGGCCCAGCCAGTAGGCCAGCCGGAAGGCCGCCAGCGCGCCGAAGACGGCCAGGAGGATCCACAGCAACAGGTGCGCAATGAAGGCCACGCCCAGCGCATTCTTGGGCCCCCAGCGCACCACCAGCGAATGCAGCCCCTGCCGTCGGTCGAACTCGTAGTCCTGCGTCGCGTAGATGATGTCGAAGCCGAAGAGCCAGAGCAGGACCGACACGGCCATCACCAGCGGCACCAGGGCGCCGTGGCTCAGGCGGGTCTTGCCGTCGATCACCGGCGCGAAGTCGACGCCGCCCTTGACCGCCAGCCAGGCGCCCACCGGGGCGATGGCCAGGGCCAGCCCCAGCCACACATGGGTGAAGTCGGTGAACCTCTTGGTGAGCGAGTAGAAGCAGATGAAGAACAGCGCCACCGGCGACAGGGCGAAGCACAGCGGGTTGAGGGCCCAACTGGCACCCACCAGCACCGCCCCGCTCAGCAGGCACAGGGCCACGGCGCTGGCCATCGAGATGGCCCCGGCCGGCAGGTGCCGACCGGCGGTCCGTGGGTTGAGCGCGTCGAAGCGCCGGTCCACGATGCGGTTGAAGGCCATGGCGCAGGTGCGTCCGCCCACCATCGCCTCC
>JAJTFN010000164.1 GCA_021298285.1 Verrucomicrobium sp. | reverse complement strand
CCTCCGCAGAGACGGCCGTCGCCGTGCGGAAGGTCCTGATGGCTGCCGGTGTCATCCCGCCCGCCGAGGGATCCTCGGCGGCTTCCGGCCTGAAGCCCGCCTACTGAGCCAGACCCCGTTGAGCCGATTCCCCGAAGGAATTGTCACGCTGGATCCGGATTCTCGGGTGAACGGCCCGGGCTCGGCCGCTTTCGCCGATGGCTGCCCTCCTTCCGGGCACCCGCCCGCTTTCCTCCCCGAATCAACAACACGAAGCCTGCTCCGGAATCGGTCCCTCGATCACGATGGAATGCGCAGGCGCTGGCGACCCATTCCATGGAGGACCAGCCGCCGTGCACGATTTGTCTGCGGTCTCGTGGCTTCGCGGTCCCCGTTCTCACCTCGCCATGGGCTCATGGGCGTCCGGTTCCGGGCATCCCTCGGACGTGCGCCGATCCGGCCGTGCCGCCGCTGAGCCTTGAACCGTCGAATCCCGGGATTCAGGCGTGGATGAGGGGCTTTGCAACGGAGGCATCAACCGTCGGAAATCGTCCCCTGACCCCGTTTCCGGTGCCGGGAGATGAATTCAAGGTAGTCAGCCCGGGGTTGCCGGCCGGTCAATCGTGTGACCAACCGCTCAAGGCGAGGGAAAAACCTGATCCTCTCGAGGGGCGTGTTGCACCAGCCGGTGGTGATGCAATAGGCCTGTTGATGCGGTTGGCGGTGGTGCAGACGGTGCTGTGCCCGGCTCAGGACGACACCCCGGCGTTGGAGCCATCGAATGATGGGAGCGGGCGAACGTTGGTGCGCCCATTGATGAAACTGGTTCGTGAACATTCCCACGCCGCAGAGACCCAGGCAGAAGGTCCCGAGGGCACCTCCCCAGGCAACGCGCTCCATCAGGAAGAAGGCCAGCGCCAGAATCGGGACCTGGAGGAGGGCGACATCCCCGTTGCAATCGATGAAGTCGCGGCGGAGAAAATCATCCGGGTTGAGGTGGTGCACCCGGAATGGGCGCAGGAGGCGCCGCCCGAGGATGGGCATGGTTTCATGCCCCCAGGTGTCGGCAAACCAATGGATCAGGCCGGATCCAAAATCCGCCGCGACCACCCCGAGGATCCACCCCAGGAGGTTCGCCGGATGGGACACGATCCACGGCAGGCATCGAACCATCAGGAGGATCAGCAGGAGCAATGCGGCCGCGATCGACGTGGTTTCAAGGACCCGTGTCGACGTCGAGAACTCATCATGAGCGGGCAGGGCCTCGGGCGGGGTGGATCGGTGGGCCCTGCTGCGTGGGCACGGCTCCGTCCGAGGCGCTGATTCGACGGGATCCCTGCGATCCATCATGGCTGATGGTTCGGCGGAATGAAGTTCTCCCGCAAGTCGCGCCCGAGCGATCCCGCATCGAAAGTCCCGATGTGACCATTGAAAGCATCGATGCCGCCCACCTTGTCTCCGCCGCCGATTGTCGCGAATGTCCGACCATGAACCTGGATGAGCGGGTGGCGCGGATCTTCGATGATCAAGAACCCACCCGCCTGGGGTCCGGATGGGCGAGTGGAACGGCGTCCGTTTTCCTCGGCTTCATCGCGCTGGGTGCGGTGGCTTGCTTCTACCTGCCGGCAACCCTGACCAGCCCCGAGATCCGGGCCGTTCTGCCTTTGCCGTGGGTCCGGGCGCTGATCGAAGCGGTCATCGGTTTTGGGTTCCTGCTGGGTCTGGCCAGCACGTTGTTGCGCCGCCTCTTGGCATCCTTGGCGGGCGGTGGCCACGTTCCGGCCGTGGGATCGGTCCCGAGGCTTCCGATCCATCTGGGGCTCGACTGGTTTCTGCTCAATATCCTCCTCTTGGCGGTGATCTTCGTGCCCTTGGAGCGATGGTGGCCACGGCGCCTTCAATCGGTTTTCAGGCCGGCCTGGACCGTGGACACGCTCTATTTCCTGGTCAGCCACCTGCTGGTGCAGATGTCCACCTGGCTCAATCTGCTGCCGGCCAAGGTGTTCTTCGCGTGGGCGGTCCATCCGGGGTTCCAGGAAGGCGTGCGTTCGCAACCGGCCGCGCTGCAATTCCTGGAATGCGCGATCGCAGCCGACCTGACGGAGTACTGGGTGCATCGACGGTTCCACCGTCACCGATGGCTTTGGCCCTTCCATGCGGTGCATCACTCGAGCACTTCGATGGACTGGTTGGCCGGTTCCAGGCTGCACCTGGTGGACGTGATCATCACTCGGGCGTTGACCTTCATTCCGCTGTTCTTGCTCGGTTTCGACCAGGGGCCCCTCATCGCTTACCTCGGATTCGTGTCGGTTCATGCCGTTTTCATCCACGCCAATGTGTCCTGGAACTTCCCGCGATGGGTGGAGGCGCTGGTGGTGACCCCCCGCATCCACCACTGGCACCACGCCGTGGAGCGGGAGGCGATCGATCGGAATTTCGCGGTCCATTTTCCGTGGATCGACCGCATCTTCGGGAGCCACTACGCGCCCCCGGGCCGATGGCCCACCGGTTACGGCATCGAGGGAAACCCGGTTCCGGAAGGATTCCTGGAACAGGCCATCCATCCGTTCCGTGTCCGGAGATCGGATTGATGGAAACGGGGTCAGGAAACGGCGTCAGGGAACGAATTCCGAGTTTGGACACCTTCATCGGGATGCCTGCATCCACGCGGGGAACTCGGGCGACAGTTCCCCTCTTGCCGGTGGGGTCGACCAGGGTCCGCATGCCCTCCGCGGAATCTGATTCCGCAATGCTTCCCTGACCACGTTGCCCCTCGGGGTGTTTCCTCCGGAGAGGATCGCCGTGCCTGTCCTACCCGCAGGCAGAGCTTTGAAAGGTCCGGCCGGTCTCTGGATCGTGATGGTCCTGATGGCTGCCTCCATTGCTCGCCGTGTCGTCATGGTGAAACCCGGTTGGTTGTCGCCAGCCAGCCCAGCGGTTCGATGGCTTTTCCAACGGTATCGGGTTTTAGCCGCACTCTCCGGCTGTCAGCGTCCAGCACCTCGCCAGGGCGGGCGAAACGCAGGCTCAGGCAGGTGTTGAGATCCTTTTCCGATACCGTGTCGCTGGCGTCATGATCGAGCAGGTCCCGTCGGCGGGTGATGTCCGTGGCGGTGGGCGGAATCAAGCCCCGACCTCGTTCAGGCCCGCGGATTCCACCCCCGGTCGCATGGCATGTTTCGATCCCGTCGATGCTTCACACGAACAGCGCCAGCATCGACGCCACGCCGAGTCCGGAGATGACGACTCCGCTCCCCCAAAACGGTCTGCGGCGCGGGGATGACGACTGGGAGGGTGAACCGCTCGATCTCGGCTCCGAATCTGGAGGCGGGATTGTCATGATGGTGTCGACATCCATCCCCCGGTGCATGGCAAGCCTCCACCTCTCGCCAATCCCGGTTGACGGGGCAATTGGACGAGGAACTCGGTTCGGCCAAGGCGGGCGGCGCCAGTCACTTCCCGGAGTTCGCCGGGCCCAGTTCGATCGAGTGGAGACGCAGGGTCTGGCCCCCTCGCGACGGAGGGCCTGATTCGATCGCCAGGCCGGTGATCAGGCCGCGGTAGCCCGGTGAGTCCCCGAGTGCGAGGACCTGGGTGCGGACCTTGCCGTCGCCGGCCAACTCCAGCGGCACGCTCCGCTCGCGGTCGAAGCCGTTGTCGCCGAGCCGCTTCCAGAAAACCCGGGCGGTCGTCGGGCCTCCGGTGGAGGCGATGCGCAGCTTGATCGACGGGGCATCTTCCGCACGCCAGCAATGGCCGCCGCTCTCGAGGCGCGCCACGCGTTCGCCGATCCGGAGCACCCAGGCCCCCGACAGCGGAAAGCCGGCATCGGACGCACCGTGGACGACCCAGTGCTGCCGATCGTGTTGGAAGCGCCACAAGGGCGGCCTCCGGTCGGCCATGGCGTTGAAGCGGCGACGGATCTCCTCGAGGCGGCCCACCAGGAACTCGGTCCGGTGTTCGTAGACGAGGTTGTGGTCGAAGTGCTCGCGATGGATCGGGGCCACGTAGGCGGTCGAACCGTGTTTCGGGTCGTCCGACCGGGCATCCCCGTGGAGGCCGCCATGGAACTCCAAGCCATCGGCCTTGAAGACGCCCAGGCCGAAGCCGCTGTCGTCCACGAGCGCCGCCCAGCCCTCCGTCGCCAGGAAGCGGGTCCAAGGCCAAGGCTTGCGCCAGTCGTTGGTCACGTGCGTGAGCGGGGCCCCGGTGAAGGGGCGGTCGCCGGTGTAGGCCATCAGCCGACCCAATTTTGAGATGGTGTAGACCGCCGGCAGTTCCTGGGGACAGGGACGGTATTGGGTCTTGTCCGAGCGCCGGTTGGTGCACCGGAAGCGCATGTGGATGAGGGGGCCTTCGAGGGTGGTCCAGGTCTCGAACACGCAATCGCCGCGAACGTGGTCGAGCGGCCACTGCATGGGCAGGCAGCGGATGTAGAGTTCCTGGCCGTCGTTGCGGTGCTCGACGACCTCGGATGGATTCAGGTGGCAGTCTCCGCTTTGGATGGGGTTCCAGCCGAGGCCCACCCAGGCGGGATGGGGTTTCTTGTCCCCGACCTCGTAGGGCCAGGGCCCGGAATAGTGGGACATCTGGATCTGGCGCCCCAGGTCGGCGCCGTTGATGAGGTTCCCAGGATGGTCCTTGCCGGAGAGGAACGTGACGGCACCGCCCAGGGCCAGATCCATCCCGATGCGCACCTCGCCGTTGTCCAAGTAGGTCATCCGCGGGGCCGGCAACGCCGTGGCGGCCCGAGCCTCGAACGCCGGATGGAGGAGGATCGCCGCCACTGCGGCCCAGAGGACCCTGCGGCCCCCGAGTCTTGTCTTCTGCTCCCACATCGGTCCCGCGGAGCATGGCATCCGCCGGCCCAAAAGGCGCTCCGTGAAATCGCCTGGGGATCGTAGGCCAAGGAATTGAGGATCCCGCGAGTCGGATCGACGGCCGCCCGGTGGAGGCGATCACGGCGTGGAAGGTCGTGCAACGTCCCGTCGGCCGGCCCGGCGTGCGCCTCCGGTCTTGGGCGTGTCTTGGGGTGTATCGACATCATCGGCTGCATGGAACCCGGGCCCTCCACAAGCCAAGGGGTCGGTCCTCACTTTTGACACAAACTCCGTTGGGCCCGCTTCCGGATTGCCCCTCTGCGTGGGTCCGAGGGCTGCGGTTTTGAAGCCGTGGCAGCGGTTGTGTCAAAAGTGAGGACCGACCCCTTTTGTGATTCCGGGGTTTGAATTCCATTCTTGGCGTGAATAGAATGCATTCCCGTCATGGATAAACTTCGAATGCGCTGGTTGACCGGGCGCTTGAAGGCGGCCCTTGAGGCGCTGCCTGTGGTGGTCCTTACCGGGGCCCGTCAGACCGGGAAAACGACGCTCACCCGTGGTCTTCCTCAGCGCCGTTCCTTCCTGAGCCTGGACGACCTGGACGTCTTGGGTCAGGCGCGCTCGGATCCGGAGTCCCTGTTGGTGTCGCGCCCGCTGACCGTGGACGAAGTCCAACGCGCGCCGCAATTGTTGCTGCCGATCAAGAAGCGGGTGGACCAGCACCGGGTTGCCGGGGAGTTTCTGCTGACCGGGTCGGCCAACCTGTTGCTGATGGACGCGGTCGCCGACTCGTTGGCCGGCAGGGCGGTCTATCTGGACCTTCCGCCGTTCTGCCCGGCGGAATGGATGTCCCGGCCTGATGGCCTCCAGCCTCTGGATCGCCTGTTCGAGGAAGACTTCAACCCCGGGGATTGGCCCGATGAGCCCGGGGACTGGCAGGGCTGGCTGCTGGCCGGTGGATTCCCGGCCGCGTTGGCGGCGTCCACGGCGGAAGCCCGACAGCTTTGGTTCACCGGATATGTCCAGACCTACCTGGAACGGGACCTGAGGCAACTGAGTGCCGTGTCGAATCTCCCGGATTTCCAGCGGGTCATGGCCCTGGCCGCCAACCGCGGTGCGCGCCTGCTCAACCAATCCGAGTTGGCCCGGGATGCCGCCCAGCCACAGCCCACGGTTCATCGGTACCTGAACCTGCTGGAGACGGGCTGCCTTTTGGTTCGGCTGAGCCCCTTCGCCACCAACCCGTCCACCGGTCTTGTGAAGGCCAAGAAGCTGCTTTGGAGCGATTGCGGCCTGGCGGCCTGGCTGGCGGGGATCCGGAACGCGGCGGATCTGGCCCGGAGGCTCGACCCCGGATTTTGGCTCGAACAGGCGATCTTCCAGACCCTCCAAGTGTGGCGGGCGCTGGAACCTTCCCGCCGCAAGATCCACTTCTGGCGTGACCGCTCGGGGCGCGAGGTCGACTTCGTGCTCGAGAAGGACGGCGTGCTGGTGGGGCTGGAGATCAAGGCCTCTCGTCAAGTGGCGCCCTCGGACGCCGACGGCATCCAGGCATTCCGCCAGCGGGTGGGCCGATCCCACCGGTTCCAGCGGGGCGTGGTTCTCCACGGAGGCGCCGGCCGGCCGTTGGGTCCGGGCCTGTGGGCGTTGCCGTGGGGATGGATGCTCCCGGCCCAGGGATGTCCACCGACGCAGGTGGGCGTGGAACCATGATCAACCGGCAGGGCCCCAGGGCGGGTGCGGAAAGGTTTTCAGATTTCTGGTTCGGTTTCCTGGTCGCCGGGCAGCGGTTGATGACGATGGTGCTCGAATCCGCCGCCATGACGCCAAGGGGTCGGTCCTCACTTTTGACACAAACTCCGTTGGGCCCGCTTCCGGTTTGCCCCTCTGCGTGGGTCCGAGGGCTGCGGTTTTGAAGCCGTGGCAGCGGTTGTGTCAAAAGTGAGGACCGACCCCTTGGCTTGGTGCGAGGTTGCCGAAGGGGTACCTGCTGACGGATGGCAGATCCCGGAAAGCCTCCGCCTGCCTCACCGTGGGTTCGCGGCGCTCCAGCCGCGGACGAAGCCGATGCACTGGGCCACGTCGGGCACGGAGTGGTCCCAGTTGAATTCGTACTCGCAGCTGATGTTGCCGTCGAACTTCTGGCGGCGCAGCTCGGCGAGGACCGCGCCCATGTCGGTGGAGCCGGTCCCGAAGATCATGTCGCGCTGGCCATGCCCGAGTTGCGCGCGCTCCTTGGCATGCAACGAGATCACCCGGCCCTCGAGGATGCGGAGCCCGTCGACCGCACGGATCCCGCTGGTCTGCCAGTGGCCGATGTCGGCACAGGCGCCGATGCGGGCGTCCCGGTTGCGGACCAGCTCAGCCACCCACTTCGGGTCCCAGACCTTGTAGGCCGGGTTCTTGGGCTGCTCGGCGTGGTTGTGGAAGGCCACGCGGATGTCGAACTCCTTCACCAGCGGCTCGAAGGTGTCGATGGCGTCGGTCGACTCGGTGGTGATGGCGTACAGGCCCAGTCCCTTGGCGAACTCGAAGAGCTTCCGGGCCGCCGCGGCGTCCTTCGGGATGGTCACCACGCCGTAGTTCACGGCCTTGAGCCCGTGCTTCTTGAGCTTCGCCTGGAGTCTCTGGACGGCCTCCGCCGGCATCTCGTGGCCCACCTTGGTGGCGCGGTCTTCCGGGCTCAGCGCCTGGCCGGGGTAGAACTCGATGACCTTGCCGCCCGCCGCCTCGGTCTTCTCGATGGCCTCGAACGCCGTGAACCGGTTGAAGGTGTAGGCCTGGCAGCCGATGGCGAACCCGCCGATCCGGTATTCGGCCGGGATGGGCTCGGCCCAAAGCGAGCCAGCCAAGGTGATGAGGGAGGCCAACGTCGAGAGACGGAGAATCGAGAGGGAGTTCATGGGATGGGAGACCTCCGGGATGGAAACGAAGCCGCGCCCGTTTCTCAACTCCCAA
>JAJTFN010000163.1 GCA_021298285.1 Verrucomicrobium sp. | reverse complement strand
CCAGCTTGTGGAAGAAGGTCTCCAGATCCACCTCCTTGGCCTGGAGCGACGGGTCGGCCGGGTGCAGGACCAGCCGGCCGGCCTTCCATCGGGCGGCCAGCTCGTGGACCGACCCGTCCGGGCGCTCGATGCCGAGGCGGTCGACGGCGACACCCACCACGCGGGCAATCAGGGCCTCCAGCGGCACCGACAGCCCGGCCAACTGGGCCTGGGCTTCCGCCGGGGCCAGGCCGCTGCTTTCCGGCTCGATCGGCTTGCGCCCCTCGAGGAAGAGGATCTCGGCGGCGAATTCGTTGATGGCCCTCACCACCCCCTCGCCATGCTGGGGGTGGAGGACGCGTTGACCGAGGTGCAGATCCGTGAGTTTCACGCCGCGAGTGCAGCAGGAACCCGCGGCGATGCCGAGCCCGTGATCGTCGCCGCCGGGGTTGGCCCGGGCAAAATCCCCAGCCGCAGTGCCGGAACAGGCGCTTGCCAAGGGCCCTGTCGTCCGTAGTCTCCGCGCTTCACGTTGCCACTCATGTTGTCCCAATCCTACGTCGCGATGCTGGCCCAAGGCGGGCCCTCCCTTTCCGAAGCGGAGCAGAAGAAGGTCATGTTCACCAATGTGGGCATGATGGTGTTCATCGGCATCATCTTCTATGTCATGCTCATCCGCCCGCAGCAGAAGCGGGCCAAGGAGCAGGCCAAGATGGTCAGCGAACTCAAGGCGGGCGACAAGGTGACCACCACCTCCGGCATCGTCGGCGTGGTGGTGGGCATCAAGGACACCTCCGTGACCCTCCGCTCCGGCGAATCCAAGCTGGAGGTGACCAAGGCCGCCATCGGCGAGGTCGTCCCCGGAACCCCGGCCGCCTGAACCCAACCCCACGCTTTCCCATGAACCGCAGTCACTTCTGGAAACTCGTCCTGGTCCTCCTGGTCATCGCCTGGTCGGCCGGCGAGATCTACCCGCCGACCTCGAAGAACCTGATCGACGCCTTCGAGCAGCAGTCCTCGACCCCCAACAAGGCGTTCGACGAGATCGTCAAGAAGGCCCAGCAACTGGATGCCGCGAACACCGACAGGACGCCCGGGATCACCTATTCCAACCTGCTCGTCGCCATCGGCACCAACGACATCCGGCCGTTCTTCCCGAGCAATTACGTCAACAGCGCCGTCGAGCGCGACGTGACCCGCGGCATCCTCAATCGCGTGCAGCGCTCGGCCGCCGGCCAGTTCCGCCTGGGCCTGGACCTCCAGGGTGGCACCCAGTTCCTCCTGGAGATGGACATGAGCCGGGCCCAGACCAACGCAGGCGCCATGATGAACGCCGACTTCATCGCCGAGCAGGCCGTCGAGGTGCTGCGCCGCCGCGTGGATCGCTTCGGTGTCGCCGAGCCGGTGATCGCGCCGGCCGGCGGCGGTCGCATCCTGGTGCAGTTGCCCGGCCTGAGCGAAGCCGACAAGCAGCAGGCCAAGGCCCAGATCCAGAAGGCGGCGTTCCTGGAGTTCCGCATGGTCCACCCCGAGAACGAGGCCCAGCTGCAGCGGGGTGTGGTGCCCCCGGGCTATGTGCGGATGTTCGAGATGGTGCCGACCGGCACGCCGGGTCAGCGCATGCCTCAGCCCATCCTCGTCAAGCGCAGCCCCGAGCGGGGTCTTTCCGGCAAGCACGTCGAGGGCGCCGGCGTCGGTCACGATCCCGCGACCGGATCACCGTATGTCAGCTTCAGCCTCAAGCCTGAGGGCGCCCAGCTCTTCGCCGAGATCACCCAAGCGGCCGTCGGCGAGCGCCTGGCCATCATCCTGGATGGCGAGGTGATCTCTGCTCCCCGCATCAACGGACCGATCGTTGGCGGCAACGGGCAGATCACCGGGTCCTTCACCGACAAGGAGGCCTTCGAGTTGGCCACTTCGCTGGAGAACCCGCTGGCGGCTCCGCTGGAGGTCAAGGAGGAGCGCGGCGTGGATCCCTCGTTGGGCGCCGACGCCATCGCCTCGGGCAAGACCGCCACGCTCCTGGGCGTCGGCGCGGTCGCCGTGTTCATGATCGTGTACTACCTGACGGCCGGCCTGGTCGCCAACGTCGCCCTGATCCTCAACATCGTGATCATGCTCGGCGTGATGTGCTCGCTCGATGTGACCTTCACCCTGCCGGGCATCGCCGGCATCGTGCTGACCATCGGCATGGCGGTGGATGCCAACGTGCTGATCTACGAGCGCATGCGCGAGGAACTGGCCGCCGGCAAGTCGGTGCGGGGCGCGGTCGCCTCGGGCTACGACAAGGCCTTTGGAACCATCTCTGCGTCTCGATGTTCACGGCATTGGTCGTCACCCGCCTGATCTTCGACTTCCTGCTCGCCAAGAACCTCCTCAAGTCGCTGCCCATGCTGCACATCATCAAGGGTACCAACCTCCGGTTCCTGAGCTTCGCCAAGCCGGCCTTCATCGCCTCCTGGCTCCTCATCGCGGTGGGCATCGGCTACGGCATCTTCGTCCGCGGGAACAACATGCTGGGCATCGAGTTCGCAGGCGGCGACGAGCTGCAACTGCGCTTCTCCCAGCGGGTCGACACCGAGAAGGTGCGGGAGGCGATCTCGAAGGCCGGCCTGGGTGAGACCCGCATCCAGTACCAGACCGAGGGCGCCGGTGCCAGCCGCCGCGAATACCTGTCCATCACCGCCGCCAAGGATGCGGGCCTGAAGGCCGAGGATGCCCTCAAGAAGGCCTTCCCCGAGTCGAAGTTCGAGCGGGTCCGCATGGACTCGGTCGGCGCGACCATCGGCAAGGAGATCCAGAAGTCGGGGGTGATCGCCTCGATGTTGTCGCTGTTCGGCATCCTGGTCTACGTGGCCTTCCGCTACGAGTTCAGCTTCGCCGTGGCGGCCGTGGTCGCCGTCGCCCACGACGTGCTCATGACCATCGGATGGTACTGCCTGACCGGTTTGGCGGGCGAAGGACGGCAGTTCAACGCCACCTTCGTGGCGGCCCTGCTGACCATCATCGGCTTCTCGATCAACGACACGATCGTGATCTTCGACCGGATCCGCGAGGACCTGAAGATGGGTGTCGGCGGGTCGTTCACCTCGCTCATCGACCGTGCCCTCAACCAGACGCTGAGCCGCACGATCATCACCTCCGGCACGGTGTTCCTGGCGACCGGATCGCTTTATGTCTTCGGCGGTGGCGCGATCAACGACTTCGCCTTCACCTTCCTGGTCGGAATCCTCACCGGCACCTACTCGTCCATCTACATCGCCAGCGCGCTGGTGGTCTGGTGGCACAAGGGCAAGCGCCCGGTGATGGGCACGGTGGTCCCTGCGGGCGGCGTCGCCGGGGTGGGCGAGAGCCCGGCTGGCGCCGAGGCCTGAAGCCAGCCAAGTTCATTGCCACGCTGCGGGCGGGGTTCCTGATGGGATCCCGCCCGTTGCCTTTCCGGGTCCGGTCAATCCACCGGTGGGGCGGTGGCGGAGCGACCCGGACGTGGAGCCGTCCGCAGGCCGAAGGCCTCGGGGGCCCCCTCGAAGGTCAGGCGACCGTCGAGGTTGCGCACACCCTCGTACGGGTCGTTGCCGATGAGGACATTGCCATCAAGGTCCAGCCAGTCGGTCAGCGCCGCGAGGTGGGCGGCGGCGCTGATGAGCACCGACGATTCGATCATGCACCCCAACATGGTCTTGAGCCCCAGCCGACGGGCGGCCTCGAGGGCCTCCTTGGCGGCGGTCACGCCGCCGGTCTTGACCAGCTTCACGTTGACTCCATGGAAGCAGCGGGAGCATCGGTCGGCATCCCGGGCGTCCTGATAGGATTCATCGGCCACCAGGGGCAGGGGCGAGCGCTCCTTGAGCCAGATCGCGTCCGCCTCGGGGATGTCGGGCGGCATGGGTTGCTCGACGAACTCGACGAGGCCGTCCGCAGCCAGCGCCAGGATCCGGTCGAGGGCCTCCTCGCGGGTCTTCCAGGCCGCGTTGGCATCGACCCGCAGGGGCTTCTGCGGCACCGCCCGGCGGACGGCGGCGAGGTTGGCCGTGTCGGTCGGCGCCCCCAGCTTCATCTTGAGGACGGGATAGCGCCCGGCCTCGCGGGCCTTGGCCTCCATCCGTTCCGGCGAGTCGAGCCCGAGGGTGAAGGAGGAGAGGGCTCCAGACCGCGGGAAGTCGAGGCCCAGGAACCGGTGCAAGGGCAGGTGGGCCGTCCGCGCCGCGCCATCCAGCAGGGCGATGTCCACCGCGCACCGGGCCGGCATGCTCGGGTCCGGCAGGGATTCGAGATAAGCGCGGGAGCCGGGGAGATCGTCGAAGGAAAGCCGGGCTGGATCGATGCGGCGAAGGAACCGTTCCACCGTCTCCGGGGTTTCCCGATACTGGGTCGACGGCGATGCCTCGCCGATGCCGGAGCGTCCGGCGGCGTCCCCCAGTTCGACGAAGACCACGGGGCACGCCGTCTTGCCACCCACCCGGCCACCCCGGACGTCCGTGGCGATGGCCCAGGAATGGGTGAGGGCGAGGTCGAAGCCCCGGACTTGCATCCGGGTGATGGGCTGGCGGCTCGGCATGATCGGCAACTCCGGGTCGGATCTCAGTCGGCCCGGCCGCCGGATTGGGCCAGCAGCTCCTCGGCATGCCGTTGGGCAGCCGGCCCACCCCCGAGCATCCGGCCCAATTCGGCCACGCGCGACGGGCGATCGAGGGGTTGGATGCGCGATTCGGTCCGGCCATCCCGCACCTCCTTGAGCACCTGGTAGTGGGTTCCGGCCGCCGCCGCCACCGGGGCCAGGTGGGTGATGCAGAGCACCTGATGCTTCGAGGCGATGGTCTTCATCTTCTGGCCGACGGCATGCGCGGTCTCGCCACCCACATTGGCGTCCACCTCGTCGAAGACCAGCACGGGCACGGCGTCCTGGTCGGCCAGCACGGTCTTGAGGGCCAGCATCACCCGGGCGAGCTCGCCGCTGGAGGCGATGGCCCGGAGCGGTCGGGCCGGTTCCCCGGGGTTCGGGGCGAATTGAAACTCCATCCGGTCCATCCCGGTCTCCGTCGCCCGGGCGGGGTCGGGGTCGTGGGTCAGGCCGGCCTCGAAGCGGCTCTGCCGGAATCCCAGGCTGGACAGTTCGGTTTCGGCCGCCCGGTTCAGACCGGGGAGCACGGCAAGGCGCTTTTCCGACAGCTCCCGTCCCCGCGAGGCCAGGAGCGATTCGACCTCCCGGAGTTCGGCGTTGATCCGCTCGAGTTCGGCATCCCGACCCTCGAGCGCCTCGAGGCGGACGCGGGCTTCGGCGCCGAACGCCTGCACCTCCTCGATGGTTCCCCCGTACTTGCGCTGGAGCGACTGGATCAGGTCGAGCCGTTCCTCCAGTTCCGCCAGACGCGCCGGTTCGACCTCGATGCGGTCGGCGTACCGGGAAAGACCCGCCTGGAGGTCACGGAGCAGGTCGGTCGCCTGGCCCTGGAGGTCGAGGAGGGCCTGGGCGGCGGCGTCGATCCGGGCCAGCTCCTGCAGCGAGCGGCCGACCGCCCCGAGGCTGGTGAGGGCGGCATCCTCGGACTCGCCCAAGGCGGCCAGGGCGCCCTGCGAGAGCTCGAGCAGACGGGTCGCGTTGGCCGCGCGGGAATGCTCGGCCTCGAGTTCGGCCAGCTCGCCGGGGCGGAGGCGGGCCTCGGAGATCTCACGGACCTGGTGGCGCAGCAGGTCGAGTTGCTGGGCATAGGTGCGCTCGTCGACGATCAGTGCGGCCTTGGCCTCCTGGAGGCGGGTCCGGCGACGGAGTTGGTCGGCGAAGGCCTCCCGGAGCGGGTCGAGCCCGCCGTACGCGTCGACCAGGCTCAACTGGAGGCGTGGGTGCAGCAGCGACTGGTGGTCGTGCGGCCCGTGCAGGTCGATGAGCCAGCCGCCCATCTCCTCGAGGGTGGCCAGCGTGGTCGGGCTGCCGTTGACGAACTGGCGGTTGGTTCCAGAGGCGGTGAAGGTCCGCTTGAGCACCAGTTGCCCGCCCTCGCAGGAATCGAGCCCCCGCTCCTCCAGGAACGGGGTGAGCCGGCCGGCCAGCGCTCCGATCTCGAAGACCGCCTCCACCGAGCACATGTCGGCCCCGGACCGGAGGGCGCTCCGGTCGGCACGGCGACCCAGCACCAGGTGGAGGGCGCCCAGGATCACCGACTTGCCGGTGCCGGTCTCGCCGGTGATGGCGCAGAAGCCGGGTCCCAGCTCCACGGTGAGGTCCGCCACGAGGGCCAGGTTCTTGATCCGCAGCGTGCTCAGCACAAAGCCCATCAAACGCCTTCCGGGCCACGAGGGAAACTCCAAAGGCGCCCGTCGATCGGCCCATCCCACCGGATCGGCGTCCAAAATACCGCTAGGCAATCCGGGGGGTTTCAACGCATTTTCCGCCCGTGTCACAGGGTGTGCAGACCGCCGCGTCGCCGGCGGAGGTGTCCTTCGAGGAGGCCCTCAGGAAGCTGGAGTCCATCGTCGAGGCGATGGAATCCGACGAGCTTCCCCTGGACCAGTTGATCCAGCGCTTCGAGGAGGGCGCTGCCTTGGCCCGCCTGTGCCAGGACCGACTCGGGGAGGCCGAGGGCAAGGTCCGGAGGCTCGAGGAGAACCTGGACGGGACGCTTTCGACCCGCCCGATGGGCGATGAAGGAGCCGGCGCCGCCTGAGCGCCCCGACGCAGACCCTCCCCACGCTGATTTGCCGATCTTGCCCGCAGTCACCACCCCATGAGCCGATATCTCGAAATGGTCGATCACCCGTCGCACGTCAAGAAGCTGACCCCGGAGCAACTGACCGAGCTGGCTGCCGACATCCGGCAGGAGTTGATCGAAGGTCTGGCCAAGAGCGGCGGACACCTCGGACCGAACCTCGGCGTCGTCGAGCTGTCGATCGCCCTCCATCGGGTGTTCGAGACCCCCAAGGACAAGTTCGTCTGGGATGTCAGCCACCAGGTGTATGTGCACAAGATCCTGACCGGGCGCCGCGACCGTTTCCGGACCATCCGCACCACCGACGGCCTCAACGGGTTCGCCCTGCGCACCGAGAGCGAGCACGACTGCTACGGGGCCGGCCACGCCGGCACGGCCCTTTCGGCGGCGCTCGGCATGTGCGCCGCGCGGGACCAGAAGAAGACCGACGAGAACGTGGTCTGCATCTTCGGTGACGCGGCGCTCACCAACGGCATCAGCTTCGAGGCGCTCAACAACATCAAGTGCACCACCAAGCGGTTCATCGGCATCCTCAACGACAACGAGTGGTCCATCGCCAAGAACGTCGGAGCCATCGCCGAGTACCTCGGCAAGCTGACGGCCAGCCCGCGGTACAACCGGCTCGCCCGTGACTTCACCAGCTGGCTCAAGCGCCTTCCCCGGGGCGAGCAGGTGGCCATGCTGGGCGCCAAGACCGAGGAGGCCCTCAAGGGCATCGTCGGATCGCTGGCGCTGGAGCCGGCCCACAACCAGCTGGATGTGGACGGACGTGGCGGCCACGGCAGCGCCCTCCTGTTCGAGGAGTTCGGCCTGAGGTATCTGGGACCGATCGACGGGCACAACATCCCACTCCTGGTCAGCACCCTGGAGTTCGCCAAGACCTGCAACGAGCCGGTGGTCATCCATGTGCTCACCCAGAAGGGCAAGGGCTACGAGGCGGCCCTCAAGCACCCGGAGAAATTCCACGGGCTCGGTTCGTACGACGCGGCCACCGGCCAGACCCCGCCACCCAAGGCCGGGTCGGCGCCCATGTGGCAGGAGGTCTTCGGGCGGACCATGGTCAAGCTCTGCCAGAAGGACAAATCGGTGGTGGGCATCACCGCCGCCATGCCGAGCGGCACCAGCCTCAAGCTCCTCGAGCAGGCCGTGCCCGGGCAGTACTACGACGTCGGCATCGCCGAGGAGCATGCCGTCATTTTCGCCGCCGGCATGGCGACCATGGGATTCCATCCCGTGGTGGCCATCTACAGCACCTTCCTCCAGCGGGCCTACGACTGCATCCACCATGATGTCTGCCTGCAGGACCTCCCCGTGATCTTCTGCATGGACCGGGCCGGCCTGAGCGCCAATGACGGACCGACCCACCATGGGCTCTTCGACGTGGCCTACCTGCGCTGCCTGCCCCAGATCATCGGCATGGCCCCGGCCGACGAGGACGAGCTGCAGGACATGATGTTCACGGCCACCCTGCAGCAGCACCCGGTGGCCATCCGCTACCCGCGCGGCAATGCCGAGGGCGTGCCCATCAAGGAGCAGCCGACGGTGGTCGAGATCGGCAAGGCCAAGGTCGATTCCCAGTTCGAGAACCGTCCCGGGGCCTCCAAGGTCGCGCTGTTCGGGCTCGGTCCCATGCGGACCTTGGC
>JAJTFN010000162.1 GCA_021298285.1 Verrucomicrobium sp. | reverse complement strand
ATGATCCGATCTTCAACGCTCCGGTGGACATCTCGCGGGTGGGGACCTTCTTCTCCGAGACCGCCATCAAGATCGGTTCCCGGGTGCTGATGGCCCTCCTGGTCATCGCCGCCCTCGATTACGCCTACCAGCTCTGGAAGACCGGGCGTGACCTGATGATGACCAAGGAGGAGGTCAAGGACGAGTCCAAGCAGAGCGAGGGCAACCCCCATGTGAAGGGGGAGATGCGCAAGCGGCGCATGCGGCGGAAGTCCTTCAAGGCCCAGCTCGACGACCTGCCCAACGCGGACGTGGTGATCGCCAACCCGACGCACATCGCCGTGGCCCTGCGCTACGACCGCGACACGATGGCGGCACCGAAGATCATCGCCATGGCCAAGGACTTCAACGCGCTGCGCATCCGCGAACTGGCCGAGAAACTCCAGATCCCCGTGATGGAGAACAAGCCGCTGGCCCGGATGCTCTTCAAGTATGGCAAGGTCGACCAGGACATCCCCCTCCAGTTGTACACCGCGGTGGCGGAGATCCTGGCCTATGTCTACCGCGTGAACCGCTTCCGCTACTACTCCCGGGCCCAGTCCCAGGGCGGCGGTGGCGGGCAGTTGACCCGGTAGGCCCGGTTGGCCCGGGGGTTGGCCTGCCCGGGATCGTGATCAGGATTGCCGGCCGGATCGCCGCCGGGGCACGCTGTCACCCATGATTCCCGGACGGATACGCCTTCTTGCGACGCTCCTGCTCACCCTGGCCTCGACGGCCCTCTCCGACGCCCCGCGCCCCGAGCCTGGGCGCCAGACGGCGCAGGAGTTCCGCCGGGAAATCCGCACCGAGCACCGGCTCAAGTACCTGCTGTACGTGCCGAAGGCCGCCACCGCCGAACCCGCCAAGCGCTGGCCGCTGGTGCTCTTCCTGCATGGGGCCGGCGAGCGGGGCACCAACCTCAACGCGGTGGCGGTGCATGGCCCGCCAAAGCTGGTCGCCGCCGGCCGGGAGTTCCCCTTCATCCTCGCCTCGCCGCAGTGTCCCCCGGGCCAGGTGTGGAACGCCACCACCCTGCTGGCCCTGCTCGATGAGCTGCAGGCACGCCTGCCGGTCGATGCCCGACGGGTCTACGTCACCGGCCTGAGCATGGGGGGCTATGGCACCTGGGAACTGGCCGTCAAGCACCCGGAACGCTTCGCCGCGGTGGCGCCCGTCTGCGGGGGCGGCGAGCGCATCCGAACCCTCCTTCCGGCGCAGCGTGAGGCGCTCAAGACCCTCGGGGTCTGGGCCTTCCATGGCGGCAAGGACAACGTCGTGGTGCCGGCCGAGAGCGAACGCATGGTCGAGGCCTTCAAGCGCGCGGGCAACGAGGGTGTGAAGTACACGGTCTATCCCGAGGCCGGCCATGATTCCTGGACGCAGGCCTACAACGATCCCGCGCTCTTCGACTGGATGCTCCAGCAGTCGCGCTGAGCGCATCGACGGGGTGCCGACCCGTCCGCCCGGACCCAGTGCCTGACATCCCGCGTCCCGATCGCCGATCCCGACATGACCCGAACCACCCGCGCGGCCATCGCCTCGGGCCATGGCACCTTCTCCATCGAGACCCTCGAGGTCGACTCTCCCCGGGGCGATGAGGTGCTCGTGGAGATCCGCGCCTCCGGCCTCTGCCATACCGACCACGCCTCCCTGGCCTGGAAGCGCCCGCTGGTGATGGGGCACGAGGGCGCCGGCGTGGTGCTGGAGGTGGGACCGGACGTCCGCGGCCTCGCCCCCGGCGACCGGGTGGTCCTCAACTGGGTGATTCCCTGCGGCGCCTGTCCGGCCTGCCAGCGGGGCTCGGCCGTGCACTGCCATTCGAGCCGGCCCGCCCACGTGATGGAACCCTCCGCGGCCCATGCCCATGCCGAGGGCACGCGGTGGCACGGGCGTCCGGTGGACCGTTCCTTCAACCTGGGCACCCTGTGCGGGCTGGCCCTGGTGCGGCAGGCCGCGGTCACTCGGCTGGAGACGCCGGTGTCCTTCGAGGCGGCGTGCATCGTCGGCTGCGGGGTGATGACCGGCTTCGGGTCGGCGGTGAACGTGGCGAAGATCGCCCCCGGCGCCACCGTGGCGGTGATCGGCTGCGGCGGGGTGGGCCTGAACGTGATCCAGGGCGCGCGCCACGCCGGGGCCTCGAGGATCCTGGCCCTCGACCTGCAGCCCGGCCCCCTGGAGCGCGCGCGGCGCTTCGGGGCGACCGAGGTCCTGCAGGTGGATCCCTCCGACCGCGACCTCGACCAGGCTGCGGCCGAGGTCCGTCGGCGCTTGGGTGGCCAGGGGGTCGACCACGCCTTCGAGGCCACCTCGGTCCCCCGGCTGGCCTTCGCGCCCCTGAAGCTCGTGCGCGATGGCGGCATGGCGCTGCAGCTCAGCGGCATCAACGATCCGGTCACCGTGCCCATGCCCCTCTTCATGTGGGACAAGACCTACGTGACCCCCCTCTACGGCGGATGCCTGCCGAGCCGGGATTTCCCCCGCATCTTCGCGCTCCACGCCGCCGGCCAACTGTTGCTCGACGAGCTGGTGAGCCGAACCTACCGCCTGGACGACCTCGCCATGGCGTTCGACGACCTCCTGGCCGGCCGCCTGGCCAAGGGGGTGGTCCGCTTCGAGGCCTGAGCCGGGGGGCGGCCGGGGCTCAACCGTCGGCGAGGATGCCCCGCACCACCTGCCCGTGGACGTCGGTGAGGCGGAAGTCCCGTCCCTGGAAGCGGTAGGTCAGGCGCTCGTGGTGGATGCCCAACTGGTGCAGCAGGGTGGCCTGCAGGTCGTGCACGTGCACCGGGTCGGCCACCACGTTCATGCCGAGGTCGTCGGTCTGGCCATGGCTGATGCCCGGGCGGATGCCGCCGCCGGCCAGCCAGGTGGTGAAGGCGTAGGGATGGTGGTCGCGGCCCCAGAACTTGCGCTCGTCGAGGTTGCCCTGGATGAAGGGCGTCCGGCCGAACTCCCCGCCCCACACGACCAGCGTGTCGTCGAGCAGGCCCCGCTGCTTGAGGTCGACCACCAGCCCGGCCGACGGCTGGTCGGTGTCGCGGCACTGGGTGTAGAGCTCGGTGGTGAGGCTCCGGTGCTGGTCCCAGCCGGCGTGCATGAGCTGCACGCAGCGCACGCCCCGCTCGATGAGCCGTCGCGCCATGAGGCAGTTGTAGGCGAACGTTCCCGGCTCCCGCACGCCCGGCCCATAGAGCGCGAGGACCGACTCGGGCTCCTTCGACAGGTCGGCCAGCTCAGGGACGCTGGTCTGCATGCGGAAGGCCATCTCGTACTGGGCGATCCGCGTGGCGATCTCCGGGTCGCCGTGGGCCTCGGCCTTCCGGCGGTTGAGCTCGGCCACGTCGTCGAGCATCGCCCGGCGGGATTCGCCCGAGAGCCCGGGAGGGTTGCCCAGGTGGAGCACCGGTTCGGAGCCGCCCCGGAACTTCACCCCCTGGTACCGCGAGGGCAGGAAGCCGGACCCCCAGTAGAAGTCGTAGAAGATCTGTCCGCAGGTGGTGCCCTTGCTCACCGAGGTCATCACCGCGAAGGCCGGCAGGTTCTCGGTCTCGGTGCCCAGCCCGTAGGTCAGCCATGCCCCGAGCGTGGGGCGTCCGGGGATCTGGGCCCCGCTGAGCATCAACGAGATCGCCGGCGCGTGGTTCACGGCGTCGGTATGCAGGCTCTTCACGAAGCACAGCTCGTCGGCGATTCTGCCCGTGTGGGGCAGGAAATCGCTCACCCAGGCCCCGCTGTGGCCGTGCTGCCGGAAAGGTTCGACCGGGGCGAGCAGCAGCTTGCCGTCGGCCTTGCCGGTCATCGTGCTGAAGCGTTTGCCCGCGGCGTAGGAGTCGGGCAGGGGCTTGCCGTGGCGCTTCTGGAGTTCGGGCTTGTAGTCGAAGAGGTCGACGTGGGTGGGCGCGCCGTTCTGGAAGAGGTAGATGGCGTGTTTGGCCCGGGGTGCATGGTGCGGGCGGGGCCTCCCGTCCGTCCGTCCGTCCTGGCTGCCGGTCGCGGCGGCCGCGGCGACCCGGCCGGGCCCGAGCAGCTGGGCCAGGGCGGCGAGTCCCAGGCCGGTCCCGCCGCGGCCGAGGAATTGCCGGCGGTTTTCCCGGAGCCCGAGTTCATGGAGGAGGCCGTGGGGATTCATTCCTTGGTCAGGGCTTCATCGAGGTTGAGGACGGTGCTGGCGGTGAGTGTCCACGCCGCCAGTTCGACCGGGTCGAGGCCCGCCGGCACGGGCGACTCGCCGTTGCGGATCCACATGGCCGCCGCGGCCGGATCCCGGGCGAACGCCGCCCGGTGGCGACGGAGGCCGGCCAGGAGCACCTGCCGCTCCGCGGCCTCCGGCGGTCGGGACAGCACCCGCTGGCAGATCCGGTCCAATCGGACCGCGTCGTCATGGTCGCGACCGCCGTGCCCAACGCCGGCGGTCGTGCCCCGGGAGGCACCGTCCCCGACCAGCACCCCTTGGGCGAGCACCCGCGCAGCCTCCACATACCCCGTGTCGTTGAGCGTCAGCAGGGCGTGCAGGGGCACGTTGGTGCGCGGGGTCTTGACCGTGCAGGTTTGTCGGTTGGCCACATCGAAGAAGAGCGTCGGCCCGATGATGCGCCTCCAGAAGACGTAGAGGCTGCGCCGGTAGAGCGCCTCGCCGTGGTCCTGCGTGTAGCGCTTGTTGCCGAAGGTGGCCTCCTCCCACACCCCCGCCGGCTGGTAGGGGTTGACCGACGGTCCGCCGACCGGCCCGGCCAGCAGCCCGGCGGCCGCGAGGGCCGTGTCGCGGATCATGGGCGAGGGCATGCGGAAGCGCGGACCCCGGGCCAGCAGGCGGTTCTCCGGGTCGAGTTCCCGGGCCTCCGGTGGCATCCGCGAGGACTGGCGGTAGGTGGCGCTCCGCACGATGGAGCGGAGCAACGCCTTCACATCCCAGCCGGACCCGATGAACTCGAGCGCCAGCCAGTCGAGCAATTCCGGGTGCGACGGCCGTTCGCCCTGGAGTCCGAAATCCTCGGCCGTCTTGACCAGGCCGACCCCGAAGAGCTGCTGCCAGAACCGGTTGACCGTCACCCGGGCGGGCAGGGGATTGGTCGGCGAGATGAGCCAGCGGGCCAGTTCCAGCCGGTCGGGTCCGGGCACGCGGTGGCCCGGGGCGAGGGTGGCCGGCAGGGTGGCCGGAACCTCGGCGCCGGGGTTCTGGTAGCTGCCCCGGACCAGTTGGAAGGTCGGGCGCACCTTGGGCAAATCTTCCATCACCATCACGCGGGGCACCTGGTTCCGGAGGGTGTCCCGCCGGCTCCGGGCCTTCCGCTGGGCCTCGAGCACCGTGACATGGGCCGGGTCGAAGTCGCGCCAGAGCCCGGCCATCTTCTCCAGTCGGCCGGCGTCGCGGTCCGGGGCGGCAACCTTGAGGTGCTCGCGGTGGGCCGCCGAGAGGTCCTGCGCCAGCGGGGTCTGGTCGAGGGATTGTCCGGGATCGGGCCGGAACCGTCGCCGCTCCAGGGCCTCGGTGTCGCTGGCCCGTCGGGCCAGTTCGGCCTCGGCCTCGTCGAGCCGGGGCTTCAGGTCGCGGGGGATCACCGGCAGCACCGGCGGGGTGCGTGGGTCGCCGCCGCCGCCATCGACGCGCGTCTGGTTGAAGAAGGCCATCAGGCCGAAGTAATCCCGCTGGGTGTACGGGTCGAACTTGTGGTCGTGGCAGCGGGTGCAGTTGAAGGTGGCCCCGAGCCAGACGGTGGCCACGGTCTCGGTCTGGTCGAAGAGGTAGTCGATGCGGTTTTCCTCGGCGATGCGCCCTCCCTCGCCATTGATGGCGTGGTTGCGGAGGAACCCCGTGGCCAGCCGCTGCTCGTCGGTGGCCCCGGGCAGCCGGTCGCCGGCGATCTGCCAAAGGGTGAACGCGTCGAAGGGGAGGTTGCGGTTGAAGGCGTCGACCACCCAGTCGCGCCACGGCCACATGGTGCGCTCGCCGTCTCCCTGGTAGCCGTTCGAATCGGCGTAGCGGGCGGCCTCCATCCACTCCCAGGCCATGCGCTCGCCAAACCGGGGCGAGGCCAGCAGCCGGTCCACCTGGCGCTCGTAGGCTCCGGGGGCGGTG
>JAJTFN010000031.1:11643-35721 GCA_021298285.1 Verrucomicrobium sp. | reverse complement strand
CCCTGTTCTTCAATGACCGCACCGGCATCCTCTTTGTCCGTGCGACCCTGTCCGACCTGGATGTCATCGAGAAGGCCATCCAGATCCTCAACGTGGCTCCGCCTCAGGTCGAAATCGAGGCGCGCTTCGCCGAGATCAACCAGACCGACAGCAAGGCGCTGGGCTTCGATTGGCTCTTGGGCAACGCCCTGATCGGCGGTGGTCGCCTCGGACTCACCGGTGGCAGCTCGCCGAGCTACACCGGACAGCCGACGGCAGCCAATCCTGGCAGCATCTCGCCGGTCGACGGCTCCCAGATCCTGCCCGGGGGCGTGTTCCCGGGTACCAGTGCGGCCGGTCTGGCCGCTCCCGGGGCCAATGACCAGTTGGTCACCTCCGGTCTTCGCAACACCACGGCGGACAGCGGAAAAATCCCCGAGGTCTTCAGCCTGACGGGCATCCTCACCGATCCCCAGTTCAAGGTCGTGATCCGTGCCTTGG
Organism: Verrucomicrobium sp.; assembly: GCA_021298285.1. GTDB lineage: Bacteria > Verrucomicrobiota > Verrucomicrobiia > Limisphaerales > UBA9464 > SXXZ01. The sequence goes on along the minus strand of JAJTFN010000031.1, from coordinate 35,241 downwards.
AACAGCGGGATGGTGTCGATCTCCTCTCCGCACCGAAGGTCACCACCCTCAGCGGCCGTCAGGCTCATGTGGAAGTCTCCGATGTCCGCACCATTGCGACCGGCCTCAACAACCAGGGCGGCGGCGGCGGCGGCCAGGGCGGCGGCGGCGGTGGCCTGGGCGGCGGCGGCGGGATCGGTGGCGGCGTTGGCAACAACGTCAACCAGGCGGCCATCAACCTCATCATCCCGGGAACCGTCTCCCAGCCCTTCGGTCCGGTGCTGGTTGTCGTCCCTTATGTCTCCTCGGACGACGAGACCATCCAGATGACCATCCTTCCGACGATCACGGAATTCGTCGGATACGACGACCCGGGTCCGTTTGTGCCGCAGATCCTCGGCCTGACCTCCGGAAGCTCGCCGATCAGCAGGACTTCCGTCCTGCCCCTCCCGCGCCTGCGCGTGCGCATGGTCACCACCAGCGCCATTGTCTGGGATGGTCAGACCGTCGCCCTGGGCGGCCTGATCTCCGAGGACAACGTCAAGTCCCGCGACAAGGTTCCGGTTCTGGGCGATGTGCCGGTGCTCGGTCGCCTCTTCCGCAGCGAAAACTCGCGCTCGGTCAAGAAGAACCTCATGATCTTCGTGACGGCCACCATCATCGACGCCGGCGGCAAGCGGATCCACGATCCGGAGAATCTGCCGTTCGATCCGAACTCCACCCCGTCGCAGCCGCGTTACCAGCAGCCGATCTACTGACCCGGCGCTTTGCGAACCATCGTGTGGGAAAGACCCTCGGAACGATTGACCCGTCTGGAGGCTCCGCGAGCTTCCAGGCAATACAACCATGAACCTAACGCCTAATCGCCGATCCTACGTCGCGCTGTCGGGGCTTGCGGCGGCCGCGCTTGTCGGCATGTCCGGATCAAGCCTCGGCCAGTCGGTCGCGTCGGTCCCCCCGCGGCTCACCATCCAGGAAGTCGCGCCGGCCTCTGTCGAGGTGCTCGGCGGGGAGGTGCGACTGATGCCAACGACGGCATCCCCCGTGGGTCTGGTCGGAGACCAGGTCAACGCCGTGATGGCAACCGCCGCTTCCACCGCGTTTGTCGTGTGGCAGGACAATGCCATCGACGGGGAAGGCCTCGGCATCGGAGCGAGGGTGCTCAACCTTGAAAGCGGGACCGCCAGTCCCCAGATCCACCGGGTCAATCAACAGTCATTGTTCGACCAGCAGAATCCCAGCGTCGCCACCCTGTCCGATGGCACCGCCATCGTGACGTGGCAGTCGGGCAAGGTAGGGAAGCAGTCCATCCATGCCCGGCGCCTGTCGCGCACCGGGGCCCCGGTCGGTGATGAATGGGTCATTGCGGCATCCGACGCCGAGTCCAGCCACAAATCCCCGGTGGTCATCGAGCTTCCGGGCCGTGGATTCGCCGTGGCGTGGCAGGCGGCCGGCGCCGATGGAGTATCCTCCAAGGTCCAGGTCCAGTCCTTCAACCTCGCCGGCAAACCCGATTCCGCGCGTCGGATCATTGGCACGTCGGCGCAGGTGGACCGATCCCCGTCGCTGGCCGTTCTGGCCAACGGTGACCTCGCCATCGCCTGGGTGGCTGAACAAGCTTCTGCCGATGTGCTCAACCTCGGCGGTGGAGCCACCCGCCGCGAGGCCAATGCCGACATCTTCGCCCAGATCCTCCATGCGGACGGCACTGCGGCGTCGCCGATCTGGATCAATGGATCGGCCTCTCCGTGCGACCGTCCTTCCGTCGCCACTCTTCCGTCAGGGCGGTGGCTGGTGGGCTGGTCTGAATTCGACCTTCAGGGCACTTCCTCCTGGGATGTCCGCGCGGCAACGCTCTCCGGATCCGGAGTGGTGCTCGGTTCGCCCGTCACCCTGAACGATTACCGCTCCTTCGACCAGAACGGGTTGCGCCTCACGGCTGGACCTGAGGGTGCCTTGGCGGTCTGGTGCAGCCGGGGCGCCGATGGGTCCGGTTTGGGAATCGCCGCCCGAGCCATCACCGAAACCGGCATGGTCGCCGGGGATGAGGTCCTCCTGAACCACACGCGCCGCAACGACCAGTTTGCGCCGAACGTGGCGGTCACACCCTCCGGGTACCGGGCGGTCTGGAGCGATTTCGTCGGCGTGGCCACCGGGGTCGACCTCAACGCCCGCGACCTGCGCAAGGTGAAGTCGGCCGCTCGCCAGAAGCTCAAGATCACCTGGGATACCACAGCCGGTGCCAAGTACCGGCTCGAGACCTCGACCGATCTGGTCCACTGGACCGAGGTCCAGTCGACCCAGACCGCAACCTCGGCCACGCAATCGGCATCCATCGATGCCGGAGCGGCCTCGCAGTCCTACTTCCGAGTCCAATCCGATCGCTGACCATGCGCACGACCCCCTTCCTCGCACCCCTCGTCGCCCTGATGCTCGGCGCGTTGCCGGCAGGCGCGTTCTCGCTGCTGGGCCCCATGGTCGGATGGCAGGCGCCCGATCTCGGATACAACATCCCGGACAGCCCACCGGAGTACGGCGGTCCTCGGTTGCGTGGTGATGAGTACCGGCTCAGCACCCCGATCATCACCTACGGCATCGACGGATCCTTCCTCGAGTTCTTTGGCGCCGATGGTGCCCGTGCCGTGGATCAGGCCTTTGAGATGTTCAATGCCATCACCAATGTCTCGGGTTTCAGCGAGACCTTGGAGGAATTTCCGCTCAAGGCCGACGGCATCAACCCGACGGCCAGCGCGTTGGGTTTGTATGACGTCAAGTCCGGGCTCATGGGACAAATCATGGCAACCCTGGGTCTGACCTCCCCTGAGCGCTGGTGCTGGTCGATCCGGGCGCGGGCCGTCGATCCGATTCGTTACTCGGTCGCCAACTTCAACTACGATCCGGTGTCCGGCCGCCCGAGCCGCTATGTCAACGGCACGATGTACTCCTACGTGCTGCGGGACATCTTCAACACGGCCGGCGCCCGCGTCTTCTCCGACGCCCGGGAAATCCCGGTCGACTCGGCCAACCCGAATGTCAGCTTGGCGTCGACGGTCAGCATCAACAGCTTTGTCACCAGCGACGAGCGGGTCAACCGGGCGATCGATCCCAGCGGTCGGTACTTCACCGGAATCACCCGCGATGACGCCGGCGGCCTTCGCTACCTCTACCACCCGCTCAACCGAAACTATGAGCAGGCTCCGGCGAATTCGATCCGGGGCAACGTGTCCACCGCTGGTGGGGGCGGGGCTGGTGCCGCTGCGGCGCTCGACTCTCCCTGGACCGTGGCAGCCACCGGGGGTCAGGTTGGAACCACGGCCGTTGGCACCGCCGCCACCACCCCGACCAATACCCTCCAACTGGTCAATCTCGGGGTGCGCGCCGGGGTCGACAAGGTGCGCTTCGTGAAGGTCAACACCGATCCGGTCCTTCGCCAGACAACCCGTCAGGCTGCCGTCACCTATCCGGAAACGGTCAACTCCAACGGTGTGGTCATCCGTCAGGTTGTCAGCCGCATCCTGAGCCGACCTGACATCCTCATCAGTGCCCGGGACGTCGGGGTCGGGGTTTACATCCCTCTGATCGCCACCTACACCGCCCCCCCGTTCGTCAACACCGGTGCCACCCTCGACGGCACTGCTGAGGGACCGGGAATTGTGGAACCGGTCTCCAACTTCACCTTCAACAAGATCGGTGTATACTCATGGAACATCGGCAACACCGATGAGCAGGACGGTCGGCCCGGCACGTTGTGGGGATCCTTCGACGGATCCACCAACGCACCGGTCATCTACCCCGTCGGGAGCAAGCTCTCTGATCTTGAAGCAGCGGCCCTTTACCAGCGAGGCAATTGAACCGCCCGATGAACCCATTCCATCTCCCCATGCGCCTCACCTCCATGGTCCGATCCCTTCTCCTTGCGGCGGCCGGCAACTTGGCGGCCTCGGCGGCCGACTTCTACAACGGGGGTGTCTACTCGGTGGACCGCCCGATCGATGCGGTCTCCTTCGTGAACGCCGGCACGTTCAATGCCGCGACGGGTGACATCTTTGCCACCCGGAACACCGTGAGCTTCACCAACCTCGGCACGATCACGGCGTCGTTGGGCATGGAGCTCCAGCGCGTGGATGCCAACGGCTTCCGGTTCCCCAGCCAGAGCATCGTCAACGGCGACCGGGCGGTCATCGAGGGCGTCGGATTCGCCATCCAGACCGTGGGTTATCCGGAGGGTCAGGCCTACACGTTCGGTGACGGTGGCTACCTGACCCTCAACGCCGACAGCATCGTCAACCGGGGCCGCATGTCCGTCTCCTTCTGGGGTGATCTTTCGGCCAAGGGACGCCAGGTTGATCTTTCCCGTTCCACCCTCACCACGCTCAACCGACGCTTTGCCGAGAATGGCCGCATCGCCAGCCTGGAGGGCAACATCACGGTGGCCAACTTCCCGGGAGGCGTTGAAAACCTTTACTGGGGTTACTGGACCACGGAGGTCAACTTCGGATCCTTCGCCACCCGTCGCCAGGTGACGACGGCCTACCCGACGGCCACGAATCCCGTGCTCGTCACGAACATTCTGGCGAACATCGACATCAGCTACCTGGCCGCCATCGACCGGGCGCCGGGTGACCCGGTGGCCAATCCCCGGTTCTGGATCCCTGATGCCATCGCCACCGCTGGGGTTCCACCGGTGCCCGCCATCGCCTACATCCAGACCAACCAGCTCACGGCGACGAACAATCTCATCAACGCGGTCTTCATCATCAACCGCAACTCCAATGTCCTCGCCACGGCCTCCGTGGATGGCAACCGGCCGCTCAGTGTCACATTGGCCTACCTCAACACCAACAACACGGCGGGATCGGTCGACCTCGAGAGCCTCCAAATTGTCGAGTCGTTCACCACGGCGCCCACCAACATCTACGCCTGGGATTACCGGGCGCCGGCGTCGGCCGCCCCTTACAACGTCCGCGTCACCCGCAACGTGGGGGTCAACATCCCCATCACCCGGGCTGATCGGGCGCGCATCGGCAATGAGTTGGATCCGCTGAACCCGCTTTCCCGTTCCAACCTGCTCACCAAGTATCTGAACGATGGCCGCTCCGGGGCCAACACCGCCTTCATCAAGGATCTGTTCACCACCGGGTATTACAGCATCCTGACCAACGGGGTCACCTACACCAACACGGTGTCGACCAACGATTACATGGCCTATTCCTTTGCCATCACCTCGCTGCCTTCGAAGATCCCGAATCCGACGAACAGCAGCTATGGATCCATCCTCCGGGCGATCGGTGGTCGGGTCACCGGGGCCCAGAGCCAGTCTCCGTTCGGGTATGCGACCAACCTCGCCGGCCGGATCCGGGTGCAGGCGGACAATCTCAAGCTCGATGATGCCCGAATCCGGGCCCATGGCGTGGTCAACCTTCAGGCCAAGCACGTCTCCTCCACGGCCAACACCAGCATTGCGGCACCCTATGCCCACTATGACCTGGGTTCGACCAACGGGACTCTTGAGTACCGTGGCCTGAATCCCGTGGGCCAACCCAACCTCACGGGCGTCATCAAGGTCTTCGTGACGGCTTGGACCAACACGGCCGAATTCCCGGACCCGGCGGCCGCCGCTGCCGCCCCTGCCGACCCCAACGCCGCCGCAGGGGCCGGCGGAGCCACGCCCTCCAACCTTCTGGCCGACACCCACTTCCGGGTGATGATCATCGATGCAGACATCGATCCGTTCAAGTATACCGGGGAACTGGTCGGTCTGAAGCTTCGGGCTGCCAATCTGGTGACTGCCGATCCGGTCCTCTACCAGATTCCTGAGGTGGATGCTCCGCCGTCGAGTTTCCCGGATGGCTTCTCCGGTGCCTCTGCCATTTCCGGCAACGAGCAGGTCGCGCCGATCACCGAGAACTGGACCAACCAGGCGCCGTTCCAGCTCATCGGATCCCTCGGGGTCTCCCATCGCACCTTCCCGAAGCTGAGGACACTGATGAACACCTCGGACATCTCCGGCGAGCAGGTCGCCCTGGGAGTCGGCCAGAGTCAGCCGCTGGGTTGGTTGGTGAACTCAGGCTCGATCAGTTCGTCCGGGTACCTCGGCTTGGGGGCATCGGTGATCCACCATTCCCGTCGCCTGGCCGCCACCAACGTCCTTGACCTGTCCGCCGATGAACTGGTCCTCCGCGGCACGAATCTCATCAGCGCCGGCGGTCGCCTCACCATCAAGGCCAAGAAACTGGACGCGTCCGAGGGCGGCGCCATCCGGACCCGCAACCTGCTGTCCCTCGATGTCTCCGACCGTTTCACCACCACCAATGTCCCGGGAAAACTCCTGGTGCTGCAGGCTTCCGGAGTGTCGTTGGCCGGCAACGCCGCCGACAGCGATCTCAGCGGCCTGAGCGTCGGGGTGAGCGCCGGCCGGTTTGAGTCGGCCTCGGTCGAGTGGCCTGGGTTGGATCTGGGTCCCGGCCCCGCCGGATACATCAACAACTCGGCCATCGCTGCCCTGGTGCTGAGCGTCGGCGAGTTTGGCCGGGTGGACTTCCGGCCCTCGGGGAATGGCATTCGGGCCATCTACACCGACCGCCTCGAGCTTGGCGGCGACTTCGTCCAGTATTTCAACGTCACCAACAAGACCCTTGTTGATGCCGCGGGCTTGGCCTCGGCCTTGAATTTCGACGGTTCCATCCGGGTTTACTTCAAGACCGTCGCCGTGAATGGAACCCCCCTGCCTGGGGCGCTGCTCGACCAGTTCATGGACGGACGCCTTCAATGGGTCCCGACCGCCACCCCCTCCGGAGGCCCCATCTCCGTCGAGGTTGCCAACGGCTATGTGGTCGAGGCTCCTTGGGCGGTCCGCTACTCCGTGAGCCTCGATTCGGATGGTGACGGGATCGTCAACGCCATCGACGCAACGCCGTTCTCCGGGGCGGTGGTCAACACCCAGGCGGTCGAACTCCAGGGTCGCCCCTACCTTGAGATCTCTTGGGATGCGGCAGGCAACACCGAGTACCAGATCCTTGCGCAGGAGCCCGCCGTGGGATCGGAGTGGATCCGCCTGAGCCAGCTGTCCAATCCATCGGCCTCGCCGAAGATCCTCAAGTTCTACGACGCCCTCGATCAGGGCAGCGGGGCCAAGACCTACCGCATCGTCTACAAGCCCTGACGGCGGGCGGGTGCCCACAGCATGCAGGGCGTCGGTGGAGGTGACTCCCCGACGCCCTTTTTCGTGATGATCTGCCTTGGAATCACCGGCGGCATCGGGACCGGCAAATCCGAGTGCGCCGCCCACCTGGGTCGCCTCGGCATCCGGGTCCTCGACACCGACGACGTGGCGCGCGTGCTCGTGGAGCCGGGCCAACCGGCGTTGAACGAGATCGTCCAGGCCTTTGGGCAGGCGGTCATCGATGGTTCGGGCCGTCTGGACCGCGCTGCACTGGGTGCCCGGGTCTTTTCCGATGCGGCGGCCCGTGAACGACTCGAGACCATCCTGCATCCCCGCATCTTCGCCGAGTGGACCCGATGGATCGCCAGGTCGCGGGCATGCCCCGGAATCCGGGTGGCCGCGGTGGTGATCCCGCTGCTCTACGAGAAGGCCTACGCGGGGCACTTCGACGCGGTCGCAGCCATCGCCTGCAGCACCGGAACCCAGGTCCGCCGCCTGCGGGGACGGGGCTGGAGCGATCAGGTGATCGAAAGCCGGTTGGCCGCCCAGTGGCCGATGCCCGAGAAGTTCCGCAAGGCCGACTTCGGGCTGTGGAGCGAGGGATCCCTCGAGGTGCTCCACCAGCAGGTCCAGGCGGTGCTCGAGTCGCTGGCGGCCTGAGGGTCCGCCGGGCCGTCGGTCACTTGCTGCCCGGCTTGGTGGCGGGGATCGCCGCCAGGTCGGCGGGCAACGACGCCGGATCGAAGGTTTCCACCTGCAGCCGGATCAGCGGGAAGAGCGGGACTCCGAGGTCCAGCGAGCCGTCCGAGCGGTCCACCACCATGGCCACGCCGACGACCGTGCCCTCGTGCGACTGGACGATCCGGACGGTCTCCAGGGCGCGGCCTCCCTGGGTCACCACGTCTTCGACCACGAGGCATCGCTCGCCGGGCCGGATGCGGAAGCCGCGCCTCAAGACCAGCACCCCGGCCTCCTTCTCCGCGAACAGGAACCGGCAGCCGAGTTGCCGGGCGACCTCCTGGCCGATGACCAGGCCCCCCATCGCCGGGGCGATCACCGTCTCGATGCCCAGCCCGCGGACCTTGGCAGCCAACGCGGCACCGAAGCGTTCCACCAGGGGCATCTGCTGGAGCGCCAGCGCGCACTGGAAGAACTGGCGGCTGTGACGGCCGCTGCGAAGGATGAAGTGTCCGTCCAGCAGGGCACCGGTCTGGCGGAACAGGGAGAGCGCTTCCTCGTGGGTCATTCCGGGGTCGAGGATGCCCCGGACCGTCGGCCCGAACGAGTGGAAAACCCGACACTTCCGTGGCATGGGCGACGTCGGATGATCCGATCCGGACGGCATTCCACCCGCCGCTCAGGCCGTGGCCGACGGACACAGATCGCGCAACTCGCAGTGGGCGCAATCCGGGGAGCGGGCTCCGCAGCGCCGACGGCCGTGCCAGATGAGCCAGTGGCTGAAGAGGGTCCAGTCGGACCGGGGCACCCAGCCCACAAGCTCTGATTCGATCTTCTCAGGCTCGGTGTGCGTGCTCAGTCGCAGCCGCTTGGCCAGACGGGCGACATGGGTGTCCACCACGATGCCGGCCTCGATCCCGAAGGCGTTGCCCAGCACGACGTTGGCGGTCTTGCGGCCGACGCCGTCCAGCGCGGTGAGCGCCTCCATGGACGCGGGCACCTCGCCACCATGCCGTTCCATCAGGGCCCGGCAGCACGAGCGGAGGTTGCGCGCCTTGTTGCGGAAGAGGCCGATGCGCCGGATGTCGGATTCGAGGGCCGCAGGATCGGCGTCTGCATAATCACGGGCCGAGCGGTACTTCCGGAACAACGATCCGGTGACCACGTTCACCTGCCGATCGGTGCACTGGGCCGAGAGGATGGTGGCCACCAGCAGCTCAAGGGCGTTGGAAAAATCCAATTCGCAATGTGCGTCCGGGTAGGTGGACCGGAGGCGCTCCAGCAACAGGGCGACCCGCTGCCGGCGGGCCGTCGCGGATTCACGCGGCATGCCGGTGAGTGTCCGGCCAAAGGCGCGCCGGTCAACCCGACGCCGTGATCACGGTTCGGGAGCCGCTCCGTCCGCTGGGCAAGATCCCGGCAAGATCCCGGTTGGGCTTTTTGGGGAATGGCACCACCCTGAACGGAGGCCGTCCCCGGGCTCACCCCGTTGCCGCCGCACCATCATGCCCAAGATCCCCTCCGGCCATCCCGACGCGCTGGGTCCCATCACCCAGGGTCCCGCCGCGTCCTCCTCCCCGTCCGCCGCCGATCCGGCCCCGCGCAAGCCCAAGTCCTCCCGGCCGGCCCGCCGGCCCGCCTCCGCCCCGTCGGACCGGCCACCGGGTGAGCCATGGGTCCGCCCGGTGGTGGCCTCCACGGCGACCCCTTCGCAGCGGTTCACCTTCGACCTCAAGCCCCGTGAGATCGCCCGCCACCTCGACCGGTTCGTCATCGGCCAGACCGAGGCCAAGAAGGTGCTCGGGGTCGCCCTCTGCGATCATTTCCAGCATGTCCGGATGACCCAGGAAGGGATGGAGGCGCCGTTCTACCAGAAACAGAACGTGTTGCTCCTCGGGCCCACCGGCGTGGGAAAGACCCACCTCATCCGCTCGGCGGCGGAATTGATCGGCGTGCCCTTCGTGAAGGCAGACGCCACGAAGTTCAGCGAGACGGGCTATGTCGGCGGCGACGTGGACGACCTGGTGCGCGACCTGGTGCGACGAGCGGGCGGCAGCGTCCAACGGGCGGAGCATGGGATCATCTACCTCGACGAGGTGGACAAGCTGGCCACGCGCGGCGATGGCGCGGGCCGGGATGTCTCGGGCCGGGGGGTCCAGACCAACCTGCTCAAGCTCATGGAGGACGGCGACGTCCCGGTCGTCTCGCCCAACGACATGAACGCCCAGATCCAGAACGCGATGTCGGCCATGCGTGGCAACGCCTCGGCGCAGCCCGAGACCATCAACACCCGGCACATCCTCTTCATCGTCAGCGGTGCCTTCGCCGGTCTCGACCAGCGCATCCGCTCCCGCATGCTGGGGGAGGCCGCCGCGGCCGGTTCCGCCGATTCCCGGGGAGCGCTCTCCCGCATCTCCCGGCTCGACCCCGATGCGCTCCTGGCCGAGGCGGTCACGGCCGACTTCATCCAGTACGGGCTGGAGCCCGAGTTCGTCGGCCGCCTCCCGGTGCGGGTCGCCTGCCATGGCCTCGACGAGGATGACCTCTTCAACGTGCTGCGCCGCAGCGAGAGCAGCCTCGTGCGCCAGTATGAGCGGGCCTTCGCCGCCTACGGCATCGAGGCGGTCTTCACCGACGGTGGCCTGCGCAGCCTGGCCCGCATGGCCGGCCGGGAGAACACCGGTGCCCGAGGCCTGATGACGGTGTGCGAGCGGGTCTTCCGCGACCTGAAGTTCGCGCTGCCCTCGGCCCGTGTCCGCCGCTTCGAGGTGACCGGGGAACTGGTGGCCGATCCCCGGGCGGCCCTGCGCCGCCTGCTCAAGGCCGGGCGTTGAGGTTCCGGGCGTGACGCGGGCCGCGCTCTCAGCCCTCGGTCTCGTCGGCCGCGCCGATGAGACCGGCCAGGAGCCCGCCGCTCACGGTGCCGATGGCGCCGACCACGGACACGACCACCGGCAGGTGGAAATTGATCGCGATGGCCCAGAGGTGGCCGCCGCCGATGGAAAGGCCCAGGCAGGCGAAGATGAGCAGCGTCTTCATGTCCCGGACCGTATCGTCGGGCGGCCGCGCTGTCAGCAGGGCTTTGGACGGCGGTCAGCGGCTGCGCAGCGCCCGCACCGTGGCCACCCGAGAGATGTACCAGCGGCCCTCCCACTTGCGGAACCGGAGCTCGAACTCCTGCGCGGCGCGGCCCTCGCGGGCGCCGGTGTCGATGGTGGCGACGAGCGTGGCCCGGGCGCCGGGAGGATCGATCTGGCGGATCTCCACCTCGCTGAAGCGCACCTTCAGGCCCGGCAGGTGCTGCACCAGCCCCGCAGCGGCGGCCCGCACCTCCTCCACGCCGTTCAGGTGGCCGGAAAGGCCTCCGAAGACGTCGACCTCGACCTCCACGTCGCGGGTCAGGCATCGGGTGAGTCGACCCACCCGGCCGAGCATGGCCAGGGTGCCGCCAGGTCCGTCGGGCGGGGTCGTCGAGCCGGTGCCGCCGTCGGCCGAGACCGCCGCGCGCGCCTCCTCGAGCACCCGCCGGATCCGTTGCTCTTCCGTCGGGATCGCCCACCACAGGCCCAAGCCCAGCAGGCCGAGCAGGGCCACGAGGCCCACGGACCGGATCCGGCGCCGGAGCATGGTCATGGCCGGATCAGCCGACCGACGATGCGTTCCCGCTCCACGATGCCGAAGTAGTGGTCGGTCTGGCGCATGGAGCGATTGTCCCCGATCACGTAGTGCTCGTCCTGGCCGAGCCGCACTTCCTGGAGATTCCATGGCGCCGGATTGCGCACGCCGTTGGTCGGCGGCAGCAGGTAGGGCTCCTCGAGCGGCTCGCCGTTGATGAGCACCGTGCCCTGCACGATGCGCAGGCTCTCCCCCGGCAGGCCGACGACCCGCTTGAGCAGCAGCACCTGTTTGCCCGCCTCGCGGATGCCGATCACGTCGCCGCGCTGCGGCGGCGCGAAGCGGTAGGCCAGCTTGTTGAGGAAGCGGCGCTGCCCGTCCCGGTAGGTGGGCTGCATGCTGATGCCCTGGACCAGGATCGGCTGGATGGACATCGGGAAACCGACCAGCACCAGCACCAGCGTGACCGCCAGCCGCACCAGCGTGGTGCGCGGGTTCCGGCCGATGGCCATCACCTGCCACCAGGGAGGGCGGTTCTCGACGGGTTGGGACATGCGTGACGGGTTGCCCGGGGCCATGGGGCCCCGTGGATTCCGACCGGGCATCGGTAGGCCCGAAGCGCCCGCATGGCAAGGACGGACCTCGGCTCGGCTCCGCGCCCGGCCGTCGGGTGGCCCGGGCTCAGGCCAGGATCTCGCGGATGATCTCGCCCTCCACGTTGGTCAGTCGGCGCTGGATGCCGTTGTGCTCGAAGGTCAGCCGCGTGTGGTCCAGACCCAGCAGGTGCAGGATGGTGGCGTTGAAGTCGTACAGCGGGTGGATGTCCTTCACGGCCGCCCGGCCCAGCTCGTCGGTCAGCCCATGGCTGACACCCCGGCGGACCCCGGCCCCCGTCATCCAGCAGGTGAAGCCGTCGGGGTTGTGGTCCCGGCCCTGGGCGCCCTTCTGGAAGAAGGGCATGCGGCCGAACTCGGTGCACCACACGACCAGGGTGTCGGCCAGCAGGCCGCGCTGGCCGAGGTCCCGGATCAGCGCCGCGGCGGGCTGGTCGAGGATCGCCGCATGCCGGTCGTACTGCGCCTTGAGCTGGTTGTGCCCATCCCAGTTCAGCTCGCCGCCGCTGGCATACGCGCCGTTGAAAAGCTGCACGAAGCGCACGCCGCGCTCGACCAGCCGGCGGGCGAGGATGCAGTTGCGGGCGAAGGCGGCCTTGAGCGGATTGGCCGTGTCGTCGGCCCCGTAGTCGCGGAGCACATGGGCGGGCTCGGTCGACAGGTCGCTGATCCCCGGCACGCTGAGCTGCATGCGGGCGGCCAGCTCGTAGCTGGCGATGCGCGCCGCCAGGCGCTCGTCGCCGGGGTTGCGCTCGAGGTGCCGCCGGTTGAGCCCATCGAGCAGTCGGCGTGCGGCCTCATCGGCCTCCCGGCCGATGCCAGGGGCCGAGAGGTGGCGCACGGGGTTCTGGGCGCTCCAGGTCGTTCCCTGGAAGGTCGCCGGCAGGAAGCCCGCCCCCCAGTTGTTCGCCCCGTTCTGCGGCACCCCGCGCGGGTCGAGCAGCGAGACGAAGGAGGGCAGGTCCTGGTTGTCGGTGCCCAGCGCGTAGCCGACCCAGGCGCCGAGGCTCGGGAAGCCGTCCAGCGCGAAGCCCGTCGAGAGGAAGTTCTCGGCCGGACCGTGGGTGTTGCTCTTGCTGGTGAGCGAGTGGACGAAGGCGATCTCGTCGGTCAGCCCGGCCAGGTGGGGGATGAGGTCCGAGACCATCTTCCCGGTCTGCCCGTGTGGCCGGAAGGCGTACTGCGGCCGGGCGAGGTTGCCGGCCGGGCCCTGGAAGGTGACGGCCGGGCCGCCGGGCATGGGCTTGCCGTCCCAGCGGTGGAGTTCCGGCTTGTGGTCCCAGGTCTCGAGCTGGCTGACCGCGCCCGCGCAGAAGATCACCACCACGTTGCGGGCCTTGGGTGCGAAGTGTGGCGGCCTGGGACGGAGCGGGTTCGTTCCCGTCACGGGGACCGGCGGCGACCCGGACGAGGCGGCGGCCAGGAGTCCCTGTCGGCCCAGCAGGTCCGCCAGGGCCACCGATCCGAGCGCGGTGGCGCCGCAGCCGAGGAAGCGGCGGCGGTCGAGCAGGCCATGGCCCTGGAAGGACAGCGGTCGGTCGGCGGGGTTCATGGGAGGTGGAGGAACTCGTTGCTGTTGAGGAGCGCCCGGGCCAGCGCCTCGAGCCCGTGGCCGGGGGGTCCATCGGGGCTGTCGGGGCCGTCGGGTCCGGGCCGCCCGGCTCCGTCCCGGGTCGGCATCACGCGCAGGGCCTCGGCCTCCTCGTCGGGGGAGGGCTGGCGGCCCAGCGCGCAGGCGAAGGCCCGCCGGACCTGCGCCCGGGGGTCGGCCCCGGCCTCGAGGCGCACCCGCCGGGCGAAGGCCCGCGAGCGTTCGAGGGTGAAGCGGCTGTTCCACAGGTTGAGGGCCTGGATCGGCGTCGTGGACTCCCGCCGTCGGGCGGTGCTCTGGCCCGCATCCGGGCAGTCGAAGGCGCCGAAGACCGCCTCGGGCTCCCGCCGCACCTTGTGCGCGTAGATCATCCGCCGCAGCCCGCCGGCGGGGAACGACTCCACGGGCTTGAACCCGCTGAGGCCGCCGCGCTGGTCGAAGAGGTCGAAGCCGCGCCCGCCGCGTTGACGGTCCAGTTCGCCCGAGACGGCCAGCATGGCGTCGCGCATCGCCTCCGACTCGAGGCGCCTGGGCGGGAAGCGCCACAGGAGCCGGGCCTCGGCATCCCGGGCGGCGGGCGCGGGCCGATGGTCCGAGGCCTGCCGGTAGGTTGCCGACAGCACGATGATCCGGTGCAGGTGCTTGAGGGATCCGCCCTGGTCGACCAGCTCGCGGGCCAGCCATTCGAGCAGGCCGGGGTGCGAGGGTCGGCCGCCCGTGCGCCCGAAGTCGTTGGGCGTGTCCACCAGGCCGGTGCCGAAATGGCCCTGCCACACGCGGTTGACGATCACCCGGGCCACCAGCGCCTGCTCCGGCCGCGCCAGCCAGTCGGCCAGCGCCCGACGACGGACCGCCTCGGGGGCGCCGGTCTCCAGACGCAGCGAGCCGCCGAGCGCCGTGGGCACGGACGGGGCCACCTCCTCGGCCGGCTGTTCGGGGTCGCCCCGGCGCAGCAGGTGGATGCGGTCTGGCTTCCGGAACACGCCGGCGAAGGCCTGCTGCCGGGCCACCGCCTCGGCGATGGTCCGCTCGATCCGGCGCCGCTCGTCCAGCAGGGCCCGGGCCCGTTGCCGGTCGGCGGCCTCCATCGCGGGCAGCAGGGCCTCGAGGTCGTCGGACACCGGGTTGGCCCCCTCGAAGCGCCGCCGGTCGCTGGCATCGGCGACCGTCTCCCAACGGCCGGATCCGGTGTCGACCTCGATGCGGTAGGCCGTGGCCAGCCGGTCCGAGAATTCGCCCTCCCGGTCGCGGGCCCAGGACACCCGCTCGATCCGCCGGGGCTCCGGGAATTCCAGCACCACCTGCCCGCGGCCCTTCTCGCCGGACATCCAGCTCCGGGAGTTGCCGTACCGGCCGTCGTTGAGGAAGCGCAGCTCGTGGCGGTTCTCGACCGTGGTGTCGCCCGTCGAACTGGCGGTCGTCCCGGCCGAGGCCAGCGCCACGTTGCGTGATCCGGTGTCCCAGACCTCCAGCTCGTCGAGGCAGGGCTCCAGCGAGTTGGTCTCGAGCACCGTGAAGCGCACCCGCCGGGCGACGACCGGGGCGAAGCGGTCGGAATTGCCCCGGGCCTTCACCGCCGGCCGCAGGGGTCCGCCGCCGGCCGCACCCCCGGTGGCCGGCGTCGGCCGGGCCGCCGGCTCAAGGCGGGCCAGCTCGTTCCCGAGGACGCCGAGCCGTTCGCGCCCCCGGGCGATCCCGGCGCGCCGCGCCTGTGCCTCCGGGTCACCCAGCTCACGGTCGCCGTACTCCACCCCGGCGAAGAAGGCCTGCATCCCGTAGTAGTCGCGGGCCGTGATCGGGTCGAACTTGTGGTCGTGGCACCGGGCGCAGCCGATGCTCAGGCCCAGGAAGGCCTGCGAGGTGTTGACCACGATCTCGTCCAGTGCGTCCTGCCGGGCCAGCCGCTTGGAGACGTCGTCCGCGCCGATCTGGCCGGGCAGCAGCACCGACGCGGTGACCAGGAACCCGGTGGCGGCGTCGCGGCCGAGCTGGTCGCCGGCAAGCTGCTCACCCACGAAGCGGCCGAAGGGCGTGTCGCGGTTGAAGGCGTCGATCACGTAGTCGCGGTAGGGCCAGGCGTGCGGGCGCTCGGTGTTCACCTCGAAGCCGTGGGTGTCGGCGTAGCGCACCACGTCCAGCCAATGTTGGCCCCAGCGCTCGCCGTGGGCCGGCGACTGCAGCAGCGATTCCACCACGCGCTCATGCGCGTCGGGCCGGGGGTCCCGCACGAAGGCCTCGATGGCCTCCGGGTCCGGCGGCAGGCCCACGAGGTCGAGGTGGACCCGGCGCAGCCAGGCCACGCGGCCCGCCTCGGGCGACGGCCCGAGACCGGCACGCTCCAGTGCCTCGAGCACCCATCGGTCCGGCGGGGTGCGGGCCCAACCGGCCGCCCGGGGCACGGGCGGCTCGACCCGGCCGAGCGGTTCGAAGGCCCAGTGCCCACCGCCCGCGCCCTCTGATCGCAGGCCCGCCAGCAGCGGTCCGAGCACCCCGAGCGCGGCCGCGAGGGCTCGGAGACGCATGGACGATCGGCGGGGCATGGGCGGAAGGTTCCTTGGCGGAGATTCGATGCTTCCCAGAAGACCATCCCGTCGCGCCGGGTCAAGCGGCGGCGCTGGCGGATGGTGCGGGTGCGGCGGATTGCACGGCCCGGGGTCCCGGCGGCCCGGAGTTTCTGCTTGCCTGCCGGAGGTTCCGACCGAAGTTGGTGGGCCTATGAAGAAACTGCTCGCTCTGGCCGCATCCCTCGCCATCTCCGTCTCCGTCTTCGCCGGGGAGTACCCCGACATCAGCATCAAGGAGGTCAAGGCGCTCGTCGCCGCCAAGAAGGCCGTGTTCATCGACGTCAACGGCACCGAGTCGTACGCCAAGGGCCATGTGCCCGGCGCCCTCGACTTCGACGCCATCGAAAACGACCTGGCCAAGTCGCTGCCGGCCGACAAGTCCACGCTGATCGTCGCCTACTGCGGTGGCCCGCGCTGCAAGGCCTACAAGGCCGCCGCCGAGGCCGCCGAGAAGCTCGGCTACAAGAACGTGAAGCACATGTCCGCCGGCATCTCCGGCTGGAATGCCGCCGGCGAGAAGACCGAGAAGAAGTCCAAGAAGTGACCGTGGCGGAGTGGGCGCGGTGGAGCCTGCGGTCCCGGGTCGTGGCCATGAGGCTCGTCACCGTCCGCCTCTTCCCCGACGGCACCGCCGACCCGCCCGGTCAGGTGGCACCGCCCGGATACCCTGGGACGGTCGCCTTCAGGATCCGCCGGATCATCGCGGCTTCGTCGCCACCCAGGTGGCGCGAGGCCGCGTTGCGCGTCCCGGGATCTCCCGTTGTCGTCGCTGTCGCCGTCGGGGACCGCAGGACGTCGGCCAGGGCCCGGTCGAGGTCCCCGAGGATCCGGTGCCGCAGGGCGGGATCCAGGCCGTCGAAGAACGGCGTGTGCACCAGGTAGCTGCACCGGTGCCGCATCAGGCGGGTCCGCAGGTCGAAGTCCTTCAGTGAACGGCCTTCCACCTCCCGCCGGTTGCGCGCGAAGGCCTCCCGGAAGGCCGGGTCCCCCGCGATGCCTCCGGCGGGCAGCGGCACCTCCCCGGCGAAGAGCAGGTAGCCCACCAATCCGGCCAGCTCGGCCTCGAGGTCCGCGGGCAACTCCAGCGGCAGGGAACCGCCGTGGCGGTGGCGCACCTCGCGGAATCGGTACTGGGCCCGGACCAGCCGGTTCACGCCGCCGACCTGATGCTCGTGGAGCAGGTGGGCCAGCAGATCGCTGGTGGCCACCGGGTACCGGTCCAAGGAGAAGCGCCGGCCCGGCTCCAGGGGCGTGGCGCTGAGTTCGCCCTGGAAGAGGCGGCCCATCCGGTTGCCCCAATGCCCGTCGAAGCCGCCGGTGCCGGTGACGTACCAGCCCCCGAAGCGCTCCGACAAGGGCACGGCGTGGCCCGAGAGGCCCGCCCGGAAGGTGTCGAGGCTGCCGCCCTCCGGTCCCGGGGCGACCGACTTCACCGACAGGCCCGGCACCTGCAGCGTGTCCTCGTTGGCGTGGCAGTTCATGCAGCGCCGGGCCCGTTCCACCGTCACCCGCGAGCCCTCGCGCGGCAGGTCGAACAGGTAGAAGACCGCGCCCAGGTCGGGATCGATCGTGGCCACCTCGATCTTCCCTCCGGGCACATGGCCCAGGTAGAGCTCGTCGTTGAAGTAGAGCGCCCGGGGATTGCCCGGATGGATGAGGCTGAGCTGGAGGCTGGTGTTGGAGAAGACCAGCAGCTGGGAGGACTCGGGGATGTCCAGGGCCTTGAGCAGGCTCCTGACGAGGGCCCGCTCGCTGGACCGGTCCAGCGGCAGCCGGCCCTCGGCGAGGTCCGGGATGCGCCGGCTGAAGCGGTCGCGCGGCGTGCGCTGGAAATAGCGGTGCGGTTCGGCCTCGAGGTCCGGCTCCCACGCGGCGGTCGTCGAGTCGCCCCGCACGGGATGCCCCGCGAGGGCCAGCCCGAGGACCGCGGCGAGTCCGAGCACCGCACCGCGGGCGGTTCGGCGGAGCCCGGAGCGATCCGGCGTGCGTCTCATGGGCCGCAAGGTGTCACCGGGGGCGCGGCCGCACAAACTTCCAGACCGGGTCCATGCGACCCACCAGCCCCGGATCGCGCGGCAGGCCGAACTGATCCCAGTAGCGCTGCTTGAAGGGATTGAGGTAGGGGCCCAGCGCCCGGTCGTTCTCCTCGGTCTCGGGCAGCACCGAAGTCCACCACGCGTCGTAGGACGCGCGCAGCCGGGCCACCACCTCGGGATGGGCGCCGGACAGGTCGGTCCGTTCGCCGGGATCGGCCTGCAGGTCGTACAGTTCCCGGTGGTTCACCAGCTTGAAGCGCCGGTCCCGGATCGCGCAGAGCCGGTGCCGCGCGGCGGCCGCCTCTCCGTATTCCCAGCGGCCGAAGTGGGTCACCAGCAGCCGGTCGGCCCAGGGCGCGCCCGGGTCGGCCAGCAGTGGCAACAGCGAGCGGCCCTCCACCTGGCGACGCAGGGGCCCGAGGTCCGCGCCCGCCAGCGCCGCCAGCGTGGGGAAGACGTCGACGTGGGCGGTCAGCGCCGCGCAGTCGACGCCCGCCGGCAGCCGGGCGGGCCATCGCCAGAAGGCAGGCACCCGGATGCCGCCCTCGTAGGGGGTGCCCTTCATGCCACGCATCCCCGCGTTGAAGAGGCCATCCACCGAATGCCCATTGTCGGTCTGGAAGATGACCAGCGTGTCGCGGCCCCACGGTTGCGCATCGATCCGCGCCAGGAGCCGTCCCACCGCCGCATCCAGGTGGGCGATCATCGAGTAGTAGGCCACCGCATTGGTCGAGAGACCGAGCCCCCGGTAGGGCGCGGCCCACTCCTCCGACGGGATCACGAAGGGATCGTGCGGCGCATTGGGCGTGACCATCGCGAAGAAGGGCTTCCCGCGCGCCCCGGCCTCGGCCAACCAGTCGCCGGCCCGGTCGAAGAAGACGTCGGTGCAGTAGCCCCGGGTCTTCTCGAAGGCGCGGCCGTTCCACAGGACCGGGTCGTGGTACTGGTTGTCGGGCGCGTCGCCACAGCTGCCTGGGAAGGTCTGCCCGATGCCCCCGCCCCCGTGGATGAGCACCCGGTCGAAGCCGCGTCGTTCGGGCAGGTGGTCGTCCTCGTCGCCCAGGTGCCATTTGCCGAAGATGCCGGTCGAGTAGCCGGCCGAGCGGAGGACTTCGGCCAGGGTCACCGCGTCGAGCCGGAGGCGCTCTCGCTCGAAGATGGTGTGGGTGACCCCGTTGCGGAACTCGTGCCGGCCGGTCAGCAGGGCCGAGCGCGTGGGCGCGCAGGTGGGGCTGACGTGGTACGAGGTGAAGCGCAGGCTCTGCGCGTGGAGACGGTCGAGGTGCGGGGTCCGCAGGATCGGGTTGCCATGGCAGGACAGCTCCCCGTAGCCCTGGTCGTCGCTCATGATGAAGACGATGTTGGGCCGGCTGCCGGCGATGGCGTCGGGCCGGGGCGTGCGGTGTCCGGCCGGCGTCGCCCGGGCGGTCAGCGCGACGAGCCAGAGGCAGCCCAGCAACCAGGCCAGCGGGGCGATCTTGGGGCGGGCGGTGTGCATGGTCGGGGAGGCTCTCGGGTGGGGGTGGCCTTGGCTCAGTCCGGATAGCCGTCCGGGTGCCGCACATGCCAGTCCCAGGCGGTCTGGACGATCTGGTCGAGGTGCGGGTAGCGCGGCTTCCACCCCAGTTCGGCCGCGGCCTTCTGCGCGGCGGCGACCAGTCGGGGCGGATCACCGGGACGGCGGTCCTTTTCCAGCACGGCGATCGGTCGGCCGGAGATCCTCCGGCAGGCCTCGATGACCTCGCGCACCGAGAAGCCCGAGCCGTTGCCCAGGTTGAAGAAGCCCTGCTTTCCAGGGACCAGCGCCTGGATGTGCGCCTGCGCCAGGTCGGCGATGTGGATGTAGTCCCGGATGCAGGTGCCGTCGGGCGTCGGGTAGTCGGTGCCGTAGATGTCCACCTGCGCCTTCTGCCCGAGGGCCACCTTGAGCACATTGGGGATGAGGTGCGTCTCGATGCGGTGGTGCTCGCCGAAGCGGGCGCTGGCCCCGGCCGCGTTGAAGTACCGGAAGGCCACGAACTCCAGCCCGTGCAGCGCGCGGTACCATGAGAGGATGCGCTCGAACATCAGCTTGGACTCGCCATACGGATTGACCGGGCGCTGCGGCAGCCCCTCGTCCATGGGCATCGTCTCCGGGATGCCATAGGTGGCGCAGGTGGAGCTGAAGACGAACTTCCGCACCCCGTGGGCCACGCAGGCGTCGAGCAGGTTGATGCCCGAGGCCACGTTGTTGCGGAAGTACTTCGAGGGGTTGGTCATCGACTCGCCGACCAGCGCATGGGCGGCGAAGTGGATCACGGCCTCGGGCCTGGCCCGCGCGATGGACGAGTCGATGAGCCCCCGGTCGCTGAAGTCGCCCGCGACGAACGTGGCCCGCGGATCCACCGCCGAACGGTGGCCCTCCGACAGGTTGTCGAACACGGTGACCGAATGGCCGGCCTCGAGCAGTTCCTCCACGCAGACCGATCCGATGTAGCCGGCACCGCCGGTGACGAACACGTTCATGGTGACCCCAGCATGCCCCGTCGGCCGCCCCGGACGCCAGCGCCCTCCGAGGCGTGGCGGTCCGGCCGGGCCTGGATCGTCGGCGCGCCCCGCGGCCACCCCGAAGTCCCCCTTGCCGACCCGGGGTCCGACCCGTTCTAATCATGTTTTGCCAATCGCAGCACGTCGTTGGCGAGCGTCCCAGAGAAAGAAACCATCCCATGGCCTACACCACCTGCTCCGTCCCCTCCGGAGGCAAGATCAGCATCCAGAACGGCAAGCTGAACGTCCCCGACCAGCCCATCATCCCCTTCATCCGGGGCGATGGCACGGGTCCCGACATCTGGGCCGCCTCGGTGCGGGTGATGGATGCGGCCGTGGCCAAGGCCTACGGTGGCAAGCGCACGATCGCCTGGATGGAGGTCTTCGCCGGCGAGGAGAGCTTCAAGCGCTTCAACAACTGGCTGCCCGACGACACCGTCGACGCCTTCCGGGAATTCCTCGTGGGCATCAAGGGACCGCTCACCACCCCGGTCGGTGGCGGCATCCGCTCGCTCAACGTGGCCCTGCGCCAGATGCTCGACCTCTACGTGTGCCTGCGCCCGGTGCAGTACTTCACCGGCGTGCCCAGCCCGGTGAAGCGGCCGGAGCAGGTCGACATGGTCATCTTCCGCGAGAACACCGAGGACATCTACGCCGGCATCGAGTACGCCTCCGGCACGCCCGAGGCCGCGAAGGTGTTGGACTTCCTCGCCAAGGAATTCCCCAAGCAGTTCTCGAAGATCCGTTTCGGCACCACGCAGGCGGCGGCCGACTTCTGGAAGCTCGTGGGCAACGAGGCCTTCCCGACCGACGTGCAGGTCGGCGTCGGCATCAAGCCGGTGAGCTACTCGGGCAGCGTGCGCCTCATCCACAGCGCCATCCAGTACGCCATCGCCAACGGCCGCAAGTCGGTGACCCTGGTGCACAAGGGCAACATCATGAAGTTCACCGAGGGCGCCTTCCGTGACTGGGGCTACAAGGTGGCCAAGGAGCACTTCGGCGCGGTCGAGATCGACGGCGGTCCGTGGTGCAGGATTCCCGAGGGCAAGCCGGGTGCCGGCATCGTCATCAAGGATTCCATCGCCGACATCGCCCTGCAGCAGGTGCTGACCCGACCGACCGACTTCGACGTGATCGCCACCCTGAACCTGAACGGCGACTACCTCAGCGACGCCCTCGCGGCCCAGGTGGGCGGCATCGGCATCGCCCCGGGCGGCAACATCAACTACATCACCGGCCACGCGATCTTCGAGGCGACCCACGGCACGGCGCCGAAGTACGCGGGCAAGGACATGGTCAACCCCGGCTCGGTGGTGCTCTCGGGCGAGATGATGCTCCGGCACCTGGGCTGGACCGAGGCGGCCGACCTGATCCTCAAGGGACTCAACGGCGCCATCGGCTCCAAGAAGGTGACCTACGACTTCGCCCGCCTCATGGAAGGCGCCACCGAGATCAAGTGCTCGGCCTTCGGCGACAACCTCATCGCCCACATGTGAGGTGTGCGGTCCCGGCCGGCACGGCGGGCCTCCCGTTGTCGGCGTGTCTCGCCTCCGCACCGCGCATAAAGCTGTTGCCGGGGGCGTTTCACGGCCTATCCTGCCGGTTCAATTGTTGATGCGATGAATGCCGAACTGACCAAGAAAGCCCTCGAACTCGTCGGGAATCCCAGCACCCTGGTGAATCTCATGTCGCGCCGGGTGCGCCAGCTCACCGGTGGTGGCGGCGGTCTGTCGCGTCCCCTGGTGGAGCCCCCCGTCGGTGCCGGCCTGGCCGACATCGCGCTCCTGGAGATCATCGAGGGCAAGATCACCTTCGAATCCATGCAGGAGGAGCCCGTCGAGGCCCCCGAAGCCCTTGCCGGCAAGGCTGCGCCGAAGCGCCGCCGCAAGGCCGTGGCGGCCTGACCGGGAGGTTCCCCGTCGCCGACGTCCCCGACCCGCCGGAGAGAGTTCCTCTCCGGCGTTTTCATCGGAGCCAGGCCGCATGTCCGACATCGTCACCAACGCCAAGGCCCGCCGGGATTACCACGTCCTTGAGACCTACGAGGCGGGGTTGGTCCTGCGTGGCTCCGAGGTGAAGTCGATCCGGGCGGGCAAGGTCCAGATCGCCGACGCCTTCGCCAAGGTCGACCGCGGCCAGGTGTGGCTGCACAACGCCCACATCGAGGAATACGCCTGGGCCACCCACGAGATCCACGCGCCCAAGGCACCGCGCAAGCTGCTGCTCAACAAGGCCGAGATCCGCAAGCTCGCCGAGCTGGCCAACGTGAAGGGCAATGCCCTGGTCCCGCTGTCCCTCTACTGGAAGGGCGACCGGGTGAAGGTCCGGCTCGGCGTCTGCAAGGGCAAGGCCGAGTACGACAAGCGCCAGGACATCCGCAAGCGCGAGGACGAGCGTGAGATGCGCCGTGCCAGCACCGGACTCCGCCGGAGCTGAGGCGGCGCAGCCAAGCCGGAGATGAGCGGACCGGAGGTCTCCGGCATCCACCCGGGCCACCGTCCGGTCAGTGCGTCGAGCCCGCCTTGAGGCCCGCCTCGGTGTAGGCGGCCTTGGGCACGGGTCGCAGGTCCCAGATCAGCCCGGTCCACGACATCGCCTTGAGCAGGTAGTAGGTGATGTCCACCTCCCACCAGAAGAACCCCTGCCGCACGCAGCCCATGTGCATGTGGTGGTTGTTGTGCCAGCCCTCGCCCAGGGTGATGAGCGAGAGGATCAGGCTGTTCTTGCTGTCGTCGCCCGTCTCGTAGCGGCGGGAGCCGAAGACGTGGGCCAGCGAGTTGATGCAGGCCGTGCCGTGGAAGAGGGCGGTGGTGCTGATGAAGAATCCCCAGAC
>JAJTFN010000031.1:0-11597 GCA_021298285.1 Verrucomicrobium sp. | reverse complement strand
GCATCTGGCCGCCGGTCACCCCCAGTTCCGGGGCGAAGCGGTGGAGCAGCGCGCCGATGCCCGTGAGCGACGCGGCGAAGAGCACCGGGACCAGCAGGTCGAAGCGGTTGAGGAAGACCAGCTCCGGGAACTTGGAGAGGTCCTTGATGCGCCCGTAGTCGGTCGGGAAGTTCTTGGAGCAGGTGATCCACCCGATGTGGGCCCAGAGGAATCCCTGCTGCCGCACCGAGTGCTTGTCCTCCGGGTCGTCCGAGTGCTGGTGGTGGTGCCGGTGGGACGCCGCCCACCAGAGCGCACCCCGCTGGACGCAGGTGCCGCACCAGACGGCAAAGACCCACTGCATGAAGCGCGAGGTGCTGAAGGTCCGGTGCGAGAAGTACCGGTGGAAGAAACCCGTGACCGAGAACATCCGGATGAAGTACAGGGCCACGGCCGTGCCGACGGCCGTCCAGCTCCAGCCGGTCCACAGGACGCCGAGGCAGCCGAGGTGGAGGAACAGGAAGGGCAGGGTCCGGACCCATTCCACGCGTTCGGGTCGGTCCTTCAGGGCGATGGCTCCCCCGGGGATGTGATCGGAATCCACCCACTGGATGAGGGAGGTGCGGATGTGTTTCAGGGCTCTGGCGAAGGCGTTGTCGGACATGGCTCGGCGCGGACGTTTTTCAGGTCCTCCACCGATCCGTCCGAAGATCCTCCGGATCGATGAAGTCATGATAACCTGCCAGAAGGTCCGCCGACTTCCAACCCTCTTTGGTCCGAATGCTTTCCAGTCCTTGGCCTGATGAAAAGGAGCCGGTCCCGGCCATGGACACAGACCCGGCGCGGTCGGCACCTCCGCCCCGTCCCGGTCTCAGGGGACCACCGGCCGGAGCTCCAGGGTCTCCCCGCCCGCCGTCGCAAGCCGGGCCCGCTCGCCGGCCAGGCGCTCCGCGGGCCGTCCCGGGCGCAGCACCTCCCACGGCTCGCCCGGCCAGGGGTTCTGCACCACGCATTCGCGCCCGCGCTCGCTGCGGATCCGCGCCGACCGCACCCGACCGTCCCGCCATTGGCCGCTGACCAGGAAGGCCCCCCGCGCCCGGAGGTCGCCGAAGCGGGCATCCCGGTCGCGGGGCCACACCGGGAAAAGCCTCAGCACGCCGTCGTGCGACTGCAGCAGCATCTCATTGAGGGTGGCCGGCACGCCCGAGCAGTTCTCGATGCCCCCGCCCCCGCCGAACACCACGAGGTTGGGGAGTCCGAATCCGCCGAGCTGGCGCCGCAGTTTCGCCAGGATGTCCGAGGGGTCGTGGCCGACCCGCACCGCTCCCGGGTAGGTGATGCTGAAGCCGTTGAAATGCCCCAGCCACTCGCCTTCGGCCCAGCCCCGGACATCGTCCTGCAGCATGCGCAAGGTCGCCGGATCCGAGCCGAGGCCGAGCACTCCCGTCGGCCAGACCATCCCCATCCATTCGAGGCGGGTGTTGCTGCGCGACGGGCCGATGCGCGAGGCGGCCGGACCCGCCTCGGACCCGCGGATGCGCCGGACGCCCTCGACCTCGACCGTGGGGAAGTCGCTGAGCCTGCCCAGGATGTCCCGCCAGCGGTCGCGGCGGTCGGCATCGGTCCCCAGCTCGGCCCCCAGTTCCAGCATTCCGTCGAAGAGCATCCGCACCAGCCCGAGGGACAGGCTGTTGTTCCGGTCGCTGCCGCCGTCGCCGACCTCGCCCGAGGCGTCGTTGCGGATCACGTACCGGCCGTTCTCCAGGTGCAGGTAGTCCTCCCAGAACCGCGCCGTCTCGAGGAGGAACGGCCAGACCCGGCGCGCGTACGCCAGGTCGTGGGTGTGGCGGAAGCGCAGGAACATGTTCACCGCCGCGAAGGCCGCATTGCTTTTCTGGCCGAGGAACATCCGCCGGCCTTCGCCGGGGATGCCATGCCCGTCGGGCATGAACGAGGTCTCCAGGCCCCGGGGGCCCACGCCGACGTCGTAGTAGACCCCGCGCACCTTCAGCAGTTCCTGGGCGTTGGTCCGCGCGGTGGGCAGGTAGTCGAGGATCGGGGCGTCGTAGGGTTCGGCCAGCTCGGGGTGGTTGGACGAGAAGACTCCCCACCACGGCGCCTGGTGGTTGTAGTTCAGGTGGTAGTCGGCCTGCCAGGACGGGCCGTCGGCCGTGGTCCAGTTGCCGAAAAGCGAGGGAGGGAAGCGCGGATTGCGGCTGCAGGAAGCCATCAGGTAGAGCGAGCCGTAGTAGTACCGTTCCAGCAGCGGGTCGCCGACCTCGACGAACGACTTCGACCAGAAGTCCCGCCACCAGCGCCGGTGCGCCGTCCGCAGCTCCTCGATCCCGTCCGGGGTGAGGGCGGCCACGCGCCGGCGGGCCTCCTCCAGCGGGCGGTCCGACTCCTCGTCCGTGACCACCGACGCCACGAGCACGATGGGCCGGGTCGGGGCGAGGACGAACCGGTCGGCCGACCAGCCGTCCCCGCGGCTCCACGGCAGGCCCGGCCGGCGATGGTGGAACATCCGCAGGGCAACCGCCGCCTCGCTCGTCTTGCGCAGGGGCTTCTGCTCGAGGGCCATGGACTGGGCGGTCGAGACGAACCGCCGGACCGCCCAGCAGCCGTCGGGCAGGTTGCCCGAGGCGGTCTCGGCCTCGTTGCCCGGGATGGGTGCCAGCGTGGCGTCGATGCCGAACTGGTCGGTCGGGCCGAAGGGGTTGGTGTCCGAGGCCTGGCCGTCGACGGACATCTCGATGATCAACAGGTTGCCGGTCGCCGCGACCCAGGACCGCAGCCGCAGCGTCGCCCCGGCCCGGGTGAAGGGTGGCGGATCCTCGACCCGCTGGGTGGTGCGCAGCGTGTGCAGCACCTCGGCGGTTTCCAGGCGCTGTTCGGCGTGGTAGATGCCGTTGAACAGCGCCGGGATGTCGAGGTCGATGGCCGCGATCGGGCAGGGGTGGGCGTTGGGGTAGATCGGCTTGGTCTTCCAGAAGTCGTTCTTGGCGATCCAGAACCGGTGGCGTTCCGGGCAGTTGGTCACCGTCGTGGTCCGCGTGGTCACATGGGCGCCGCCGTCCTCCCCGAGGCCGTGGTAGCGCAACCGGCCCACGACCGCCCCGACCGCCACGCCGAGGTCGCCGTTCCCGAGCAGCGGCCCGTCCGGGATCTTCCGGGTGGGCATGTGCACCGGCGGGGCATGGAACACCCCGGCGTGCCGGGCCACCTGGCGCAGGGCCTCCGCCGCCACGTCGGGCGACGGTTCATCGCCGAGGGCCGGGGCCTGGGGCGCGAGCAGTCCGAGCAGGGCGGCCAGAGTCCGGACAAGGTTCAGCGGGGGGCGCGGGAGGTTCATGGGGGCGGCCGACAGGCTGGACCACCGTTCCGGTTGGGCGCAATGCCCGGCCGGGGTCTGGTGGGGGCTTGGGCCACCGGCTCGGGGCGACCTTGCGTTCCGTAACCGGGATGTCACACAGAGGTCTTCACGTCCAACCATGAACCGCTGCGTTTCCCCCCTGGTCGCCGTCATCGCCGGCCTGATCTCGGCGATGGCCCCTGTCTCGATGGCGGCCCCGCCCAAGGCCTCCGACGAGTTGTTCTCCCTCGGCAAGGTCTGGGATGTCCGCCTCGAGTTCCCGCCCGGCCAGTGGCAGGCGCTCGAGCCCAAGGGTGGCGGCGACGGTCCCTTCGGCGGCCGCGGCGGCTTCAATCCCAACCGGTTCATGGCCCCGGTCTGGCTCCGGGCCCTCGACGCCAACCAGGACACCTCGGTGACCCGCGACGAGTTCGAGGGCGCCTTTGGCCGCTGGTTCAGCGAGTGGGACAAGGACAAGAAGGGTCACCTCGACACTGACGCGCTCCGCGAGGGGCTCAACCGCGCGCTGGCCATGAACCCCGGCGGCCCCGGCGGCCCCGGCGGGCGGCCCGGTGGCGGCGGGTTCGGGCCGAGCCTCCTGGCCAAGGAGGGCAACCGCAACGGCCTGAGCGGCGCGGCCGGCATCGTCTTCGAGTACGTCCATGCCGACCTCCGGATCGACGGCCACCGCCTCACCAACGTGGCCGTCCGGTACAAGGGCAATGGCACCTACATGGGCTCGCGCATGAGCGACAAGAAGTCGCTCAAGATCGACCTCAACGAGTTCGTCCCCGGCCAGGAGTTCGCCGGTGTCGGCAAGATCAACCTGCACAACAACGTCACCGACGCCTCGTGGATGAACGAGCCGCTGTCCTACCGGCTCTACCGCGACGCCGGCGTGGCCGCGCCCCGCACCTCGTATGCACGGGTCCGGGTCACCGCCCCGGGCGTGCGCACCAACGACTATCTCGGGCTCTATTCCATCGTGGAAAACCCCGACAACCGCTGGGCCGACGCGCGGTTCGGCTCCAAGAAGGGCGCCATCTTCAAGCCGGTCACCCCGACCTTGTTCCAGGACCTCGGC
This sequence comes from Verrucomicrobium sp., assembly GCA_021298285.1. GTDB lineage: Bacteria > Verrucomicrobiota > Verrucomicrobiia > Limisphaerales > UBA9464 > SXXZ01. The sequence goes on along the minus strand of JAJTFN010000031.1, from coordinate 7,182 downwards.
GACGACTGGAAGGCCTACCAGCAGATCTATGACGCCAAGTCCGAGCTGACGGCGAAGCAGAAGCAACGGGTCATCGACTTCGCCCGGCTGGTGACCCGGGCCGACGACGCCGAGTTCGCCCGGCGCGCCCCGGAGTTCCTCGACGTCGACGCCTTCGGCCGGTTCATGGCGGTCACCGTGTGGCTGAGCACCCTCGATTCGATCCTCACCATCGGCCAGAACTACGTGATGTACCTGCACCCGAAGACCGACCGGTTCCAGTTCGTGCCATGGGACCTCGACCATTCCTTCGGCAACTTCTCCATGCAGGGCAGCCAGGAACAGCGCGAGCAGCTCAGCGTCCAGAAGCCCTGGTCGGGTCAGAACCGGTTTTTCGAGCGCGTCTTCGCCGTGCCGGCGTTCAAGGAGGCGTACCTGGCCCGCCTGAGGGAGTTCCAGGGAACGATCTTCCAGCCCGATCGCCTCGCCCGGCAGGTCGACGAGGTCGCCGCGCTGGTGCGCCCGAGTGTCGCCGACGAGTCGGCCGACAAGCTCGAGCGCTTCGATCAGGTCGTCGCCGGCAAGCCCGTGGAGAACAACCCCTTCGGCGGCGCGCCCGGTCGGCCCGGCGGAGGGCCCGGCGGTCCTGGAGGCCCCGGAGGCCCCGGCCGGGGAGGCGCGGGCATGAATCCCTTCGGAGCACCTCCCAAGCCGATCAAGGGCTTCGTCCCGGCGCGTCACCAGTCGGTGGCGGCCCAGTTGGCCGGTGCCTCGCCGGGCATGGAGATCGGCGGCTTCGGCGCTCCGGGAGGCCCAGGCGGCCCCGGGGGGCGCGGTGGTCCTGGTGGCCCAGGCGGCCCCGGAGGCCCCGGAGGCCCCGGAGGTCGTGGGCCCAACCGCGGCCCTGGCGGCCCTGGGGGGCCCGGAGGTCCCGGAGGCTTCGGTCCCGGCATGTTCATCGCCCAGCCGATGACCGAGGCGTCGGACACCAACCAGGATGGCCGGATCAGCGCCCCGGAGTGGAAGGCCCTGGCCGCCCGCTGGTGGAGCCAGTGGGACAAGGCCGGCAAGGGTTCGGTGACCGAGGAGCAGATTGTCGACGGGCTTTCCGCGGTGTTCCCGCCGCCGCCCGGCTTCGGCGGTCCTGGCGGTCCCGCAGGCCGGGGTGGCCCCGGCGGCCCGCCCCCGCGCTGAACGGGAGTTCCGTCGGTCGCGGCCCCGGTTTCTGCCCAGGCTGCGACTCCTGTCCCGGCTTCGGCCCGCCCGGCCTGAGCCCATTCGGCGGGCCAGAACCCGTCTGGCCGGCCGACCCACGGCTCACTGGTTCTTGAAGGCGATGCCCGTCGGGTCGTTGTCATCCCAGCCGCGCCGGCTGTGGAAGGCCCACCAATCCTGCTCCTTCGGGTGGCGCTTCTCCGGCGCCGCGTGCGAGTCGGCGAAGACCAGCTGGATCGACCCGTTGTGGGGTGCGAAGGCCGGCGTCCAGTAGGGCATCTCCCAGAGCAGCACCGCCGTCGATGAATTGGCCACCGACGAGGTCATGCGCCCGCTGACCGGACGGTCCACGTCGTAGCTCGCCTGGTCCTTCTTGAGGAAGATGTGGTTCCAGGGATAGGTGATCCAGTCGTTGTCGCGCAGCCAGTTGCGGTAGTTGTCGCCGCTGAGCTGCGGGTCCTTGCCGCGCAGGCCCACCGGGCAGGCGTAGGTGTGCGGCGAGGGCGGCGTGTTGCGGCTCTGCACCGTCGGGGCGAGGCGGTTGGTCCCGGTGTTCTTGCCGACGTAGGGCTCCAGCAGCTCGTAGTGGTACTTGGTGCCCACCATGAAGGAGTCGCCCCACACCTTGCCCCAGTTCTTGCTGCGCGGGAACCGCTCGCCGTTGTCGCCCGAGTACATCGCCACGCCGAAGCCGATCTGGCGCAGGTTGTTGAGGCAGTAGCTGCCTTGGGCCTTCGCCTTTGCCTTCGACAGGGCCGGCAGGAGCATGCCGGCCAGGATGGCGATGATGGCGATGACCACCAGCAGCTCGATGAGGGTGAAGCCGGCACGGGCCGGCCGGAGGGGGCGGGGTGTGGGGTTCATGGGTCTTGGTGGGTCGGGAGTCTCAGGTTCCTTTGAAACGGGGGGGCGGGATCAGCGGGCCCGGTTGGGTCACGGCGTGGTCTTCCGGGGCTTGGGCGGCTCGCCCACCAGCGGCTGGGTGCTGCGGAGGTAGGCGAAGAGATCGCGGACCTGCTGCGGCGTCCACCCGTCGATCAGTCCCTCGGGCATGAGCGACAGCCCGGCCGGGACCAGCTCGGCGATCTCGGACCGGGCCAGCACCACGTTCTGGTTGTCCAGCCCGCGCAGCACGATGGACTGCGGGTTCTGCTCCACGAGGAAGCCGGAGAGCGATCGCCCGTCGCGGGTCTCGACCGTGTGGTTCTCGTAGCCCTCGCGGATCTCGGCGCTGGGGTTGAGGATGGCCAACAGCAGCGACTCGACGTCCGTCCGGTCGTGCACGGTGAGGTCCGGCCCGACCTCGGCCCCCTGTGCGAAGAGCCGGTGGCACCCGGCGCAGGCCGAGGTGAAGAGGGTCCGGCCCGCGTAGGGATCGCCGGGCTCGGCGCGGATCCAGCCCGCCCGTTCGCGGATCTGGCCATCGATCTCGGCGCCCGTGGCCTTGCCCGTGTTCGGCCATACCGACTCGGCCAACGCCTGCAGGCCGCTGTCGCGATGCTGCTTGATCCGCCGGACGATGCTCGGGGGGATGCTCTGGGGCTGGATCGCCGGGGCCGCCCAGCCCGAGGGCTTCCGGGCGATGGCCTGCACGTAGGCTTTCGACCATGCCGGTCGGCTGGCCAGGAGCGCCTGGGCCGTGGGCAGCGACAACGGACCGAGGGCCGGGTACACGCTGAGCACCACCTGGGCGATCGCCGGATCCTCATGCCCGGCCAGGGCCGTCAGGGTGGCCTGCCGCAGCGCGTCGTCCTTCACGATGCCTCGGCAGGCCTTGGAGAGCGCAGGCACCGCCCCGGGCACCCGCACCTCGGCCAGCACGCCGAGATACTCCAGCCGCTCGGCCCGGGTGGCCGTCTCGTCGGCCACCGTCCGGAGCGCCTCGGCGATCGCGGCCGGGTCGCCCTGTCGCAGCGCGAAGCCCGCCGAGCCGACGCCGTGCCGGGCCATCGCCCGACGGAGCGCCTCGGGCAGGCCCGAGAGCGCGCGGCCCTTCGAGGCCTGCTCCAGGCCGGCGGCCAACCGGCGGCTGTGGGCCGGGGTGGGCGAGAGTTCGAACAGCCGGGCGCAGCGCAGCAGGTCGCGCTGGGTGCCGGGCTGGGCCCAGCGCCGGGCCATGCGCTCGACCAGGTGCTGCTCGACCAGCGGGTGCCTCCAGAAGGTCGCGTCGGCCCAGAGCCCCAGCACGGCCTCGGCCTCGCCCTCGGCCCAGGCCTCGAGGGCCCACCACAGCAGCAGCGGCTGGCGCGGGTCGTTGGTGTCCTCGGCCCGTGCGGCCAGCGCCGCCACGAGGCCCAGGCCGCTGGCGGCCGGCAGGCGGCGGGCCGTGCAGGCCAGTTGGTTGCGCACCGCCAGGTCGGGCTCGCCGCCGGCCATCCCGGCCAGGGCCCGGGCCATCTCGCCGGACACCGCACGGCCGTCGCCGGACAACCGCACGGCCCACTCGCGCACCGCGGCCTCCGGGTGCATGAGCGCCCGTTGTGCCAGCGTCTCGGTCCAGCCGCCGCTGAGGTTCAGTGCCCAGAGCGTCTCCAGCGCGGTCTGTCCCCGGCTGCGGAAGAGGGCCTCGGTCAGCGGGGCCACCAGCGACGTCTCCTTCCGATCCGCCAGCACCCGAAGCGCCGTCTGCCGGGTCCAGCGGTTGGTCGCCTCGAGCGCCTTCACCAGCTGGGCCGAGGGGGCCTTGCCCAGGTCGGGCGTCCGGACCGGCCGGGCCCCCTGGGCCTTCAGGCGGTAGATCCGGCCGTTGGCCGCGTCCATCCGGCCCTCGTGGTTGCGGAAATGGTTCACCTGCTGGTCGTACCAGTCGCAGACGTACAGGGCCCCGTCGGGCCCGACCTTGATGTCCACCGGCCGGAACCACCGGTCGTCGCTGGTCACCGGGTGACCCAGGTCGCGGGTGCGGAAGGTCGATCCCTCGGGCGTGATGGCGCTCATCACGATGCGGCCCTGAAGCGGCTCCACGCCGAAGAGCCGGCCCGCATAGCGGTCGGGCAGCGCGCCGTGGTCATAGATCACGAAGTTGTGCGTGAAGCGCGGGATGCGGTCATGGGCCATCGCCGGGAAGTACCCGAAGGCGTAGGGGTTCGACAGCGGCCCGTGCTTCTCGAAGCCCTTCTGCAGGTAGGCCCCCTGCTGGTAGTGGAAGCCCCGCGTGTCGCCGCCGTTGTGGCCCGAGAACATCCGTCCCCGGTTGTCGATCTCGCAGCCAAAGGCATTGCCGCCGCCTTCCGAGAACACCTCGTAGATCCGGCGCTCGGGGTGGTAGCGCCAGAGGTTCTGCCCCTGCGAATAGATGGCCTTGGCGTTCAACGGCTTCCCGTCGGCCCCATGCACCCACACGTTGCCGGTCACCGTGCTGCCCTGGGCGCCGTAGAGCCATCCGTCGGGCCCCCAGCGCAGCGAGTTGGCCACGCTGTGGGTGTCTTCGAGGCCGAAGCCCGAGAGGCGCACCTCCGGGTCGCCATCGGGCACGTCGTCGTGGTTGGCGTCGCGGTAGAAGAGCAGGTAGGGCGGGTTCAGCACCCACACCCCACCCCGCCCGTGCTCGACGGCCGTGGCGATGTTCAGCCCGTCCACGAACACCGTGTGCCGGTCGGGCCGGCCGTCGCCGTCGGTGTCCTCGTGGATGCTGATGCGGTCCTTGCCCGGGAAATGCTTCGGCGGCGGCGGCGGCACCTTGTCGTACACCACCGGCTGGGCGATCTGCGGCTCGGCCAGCAGCTGTTCCCACGCGAGGTCGTCGGCCACATGGAACCGCGTCAGGGATTCCCCGGGACTCAACGCCGCGGCCGGGGCCTCCTGAGGGAGGTCCGGGGGCGGTGTCACCGGGGCTGGCAGCTGGGCCGTGGCCTCCGGTCGGGCGGCGTTCGTGGTCGCGGTCGTGGTCGTGCCATTGGCGGGTCGGGCTTCGATGGCCGCCTCCTTCGGGGCCGGCACGATGGGCTTGCCGGCGATGGGAGCCTCGGCTGGCGGCAACGGTTCGCGCAGGCCCCACAGGATGCCGTTGAGCAGCAGGCGCCGGAACGAGGCCGTCTCGAAATCGTCCGGGTTGCCGAGCGAGGTGGCGAAGACCCGCCGACCCTGGGTGGTGTTCACCCAGGTCACGGGTTCGACGGTCGTCTGCCCCTCCACCCGGCCCTGCATCAACACCGTCACCGAATCGCCGGGTGCCGACTGCTTGTAGAGGTGCGAGGTGGTGATCTGCCGCGCACCGGTCACGCCCGTCATCACCGGGTGCGTGGCCTGGCCGGCCACGCCCTCGAGGAAGGTGCGCGGGCCCTGCGGCGGCTTGTTGTTGTAATGCCCGCCGTACTTCAGGCCCAGCACGTCCCGGTCGAAGGAGGGCCATGCCGCGTAGCCCGGGGCCTTGGGCGCGGCGTCGAAGCCGTGGCTCGCCGTGCGGAGTGCCACCACGGGCTTGCCGGCGGCCACGTGCGCCTTGAGCAGGTCGATGAGGCGTTGCGGCGGCGTGCGCCGTCGCGTGCTCACCACCACCAGGTCGGCGTCTCGCAGCGCCTCGATGTTCTGGAATTCGGGGTCGCCCTCCCGGGGTGAGGCCATCACCGGCACGACGGTGAACCCCCGGGGTGCCAAGTGCTCGCGGGCGAAGGCCGGCAGCGTTTCCCAGGTCTGGTACTCGTTCTCGCCGATCACCAGGGCGATCTTCTTGGTCACGTCGCCGGCGAAGCGGAAGGGCGGTTTTCCCGTGAGGTCGGCGCGGGTGATGCTTGGGCACCAGAAGCGCTCGATGTGCTCGACCACCAGCTCGGTGCCCCGGAAATGCGACACGTAGGGGGCCTTGCGGTGATTGTACATCGAGTCGGTCATGTCGCGCATGAGCACCACGTTCTGGCCCTGCTGGACCATCTGGCGGATGGCGAAGGGCCGGCCCAGCACACACATGTTGATGTGCACGCCCATGACGATGACGTTGGTGATGCCCCGCTGGCGCATCAGGTACAGGGCCTCGGCCGAGTCGGTGATCGCGTCGCCGTCCCGGATCTCCAGCGCCGGGTGTTGCCGTGTCCACGCGCCGTAGCCCGGGCACTCCGGGCAGCCGTCGCAGCCGCCGTCGGAGTCGTCGATGGGCAGCGGGGCCTCTCGGTCGGCCATGCGTGAACACCAGCCCTGCAGGGGAATGTCGGTCTTCACCGGCGGGGCCGACTGGGCGAGTTTCCGGCCCGGGTGGTCCTGGTAGAACTTCAGCGTGTCGCTGGGGCAGTGGAGGATGAGCATGCCCCTCGCCCGGGCGGCCAGGAGGACCTCGTTCATCGCCGGGGCCATCTCGCCCACGCGCTCGGTGGCATCGGGGCAATGGTGTTGGTCCCACATGTCGCAGACCACCACGGCCGTCTTCGAGGCCTCCCAGGTGACGGTGCCTGCGTGGGCCGTCGCGTCGGCCAGGTTCGTCGAACCGGTGCGCCAACGTGTCTGCAGGGTGATGGAGCCCGCCTGGGCGGGCAGCGCCATCAGTTCCGCCAGCGCCAGGGTCGTCGCCAGGCAGAACCAAGCCCTCCACAGGCCAATCGCCAGACGCCGGGTGCCCAACAGCCACGCAATACGGGGGATCATTCACCGGCACACTGAACCGCCCCGTCCCTCTTGACCAGCCTCCAGCGGTGGCCCGAGCAACCCCGCCTGGCCTACCTGGCCCAACGGGCCCACCTGGTAGGGACGGATTTCCGAGCCGTCCACGCCTACCGAGGCGCTTTCGGAGAAAGCGCCCTACCTATCGTGTTGTGCAGCCGAATTATTAGGGTTAATGATAGTCAACAAACCGCACCATGCATAAGACCCGTCCTCCAAATACGCCCAACTCACCACCGTGTCCGGCAACGTTGGAAGGATTGCCGTACCGGGCCCGAAAGACCCTGCAGCATGAAATTCCGGATTGGGTCGGCGATGGCGCCGTGCTGTTTATCACGATCAATTGCAAACCTCGTGGTCAGAACCAACTAGCCCAGCCTACCCATGTCGACGCCATCG
>JAJTFN010000161.1 GCA_021298285.1 Verrucomicrobium sp. | reverse complement strand
GTTGTCGCCGTGGTTCTTCACCAGTCCGCCATGGGCATCCCAGCGGCTGTAGCCGTCGACCATCGGGATGGTGAGTTCCACGAAGCGCACGCCGCGCTCGACCATGCGGCGTGCCAGGAGGCACTCGCGGGCGTAGGTGCGGGTGTGCTCGTAGGGCGCATCGAGGCCGTACAGGGCGCGGGTGGCCGGCGTCTCGTTCGAGACGTCCATCAGCTCGGGGATGGTCACCTGCATCCGCGCGGCCAGCTCGTAGTTGCGGATGGCCGACTCGAGGGCGTCGACCGCTCCGGCCTGCTCCAGTCCGTGGTCGTTCAGCCGGCGGACCAGCCGTCGCTTGGTCTCCTGCAACCTCGCCTGTTTCTCGGAGGGCACGACGTTCGCCAACGGGGTGCCGAAGGCCTGGAGCAGGGAACCTTGGTGGGTGGCCGGCAGGAAGCCGCTGCCGAAATTGTCGAGGCCGCCCGAGGGGATTTGCCCGCCGTTGAGCACCACGTAGCCCGGGAGATTGTCGTTGAGGGAGCCCAACCCGTAGTTCACCCAGGCCCCCATGCTCGGGCGACCCTGCAAGCCGATGCCGCTGTGGAGGAAGTAGTTGGCGCTGGTGTGTTCCGGGAAGGTGGAGGTCATCGACCGGAGCACGCAGAGGTCGTCGGCCTGCCGGGCGATGTGCGGGAACAGATCGCTGATCCAGAGCCCGCTCTGGCCGTGCTGGCGGAAGGTCCAGGGCGACTTGAGGATCTTGCCGATGCTGTCGAACTGGGTCTTCTCGATCCGGCCCATGGCCTTGCGGGCATCCTGGCCGTGGTATCTCTCGAGCAGAGGCTTGTGATCGAAGCTGTCCACCTGCGAGACCGCCCCTTCCATGAAGAGGAAGATCACGCTGCGGGCCCGGGGACGATGGTGCGGCACCGGGACCGCCGGGGTGGCCCCGGAGGCGGCCGCCGCGGCCAGCGTCGTCGAGCCGGAGGTGCGGGCCAGCAGGGCTCCGAGGGCGAGGGTGCCGAATCCGTTGGAGGCGCGGCGCAGCAGCTCGCGGCGGCTCATCCGCGGCCCGGGGAACCCGTCGTGGTGGGGGAACGGGGTCATGGTCAGGGCAGGTAGAGGAACTCGTTGGCGTTGAGCAGCGCGTGGCAGAGATCGGTCCAGGGGCCGGGATCGGAGGAGTCCGCGGGCTTGTCCGCGTGGAAGGCCCTCAGCTCGGCCAGCGTCGCCCGGCAGGCATCGAGTTCGGCCGGGGTCGGAGGCCGGTTGTAGGCCTGCGCGAAGAGCACCCGGAGGCGCGTGGCGTCGTCGGCCTGGGGGCATTCGGCCAGCAGGCGCCGGGCCCACACCCCGGCCTGCTGGTGGAAGAACGGGTCGTTCATCACCGCCAGGGACTGCGCCGGCACATTGGTGACATTGCGTCGACCCACGGTGCTGAAGGGCGTCGGGAAATCGAAGGCCTGCAGGGTGGTGGGCAGGAAGTTGCGACGCAGCGCCGTGTACAGGCTGCGTCGTCCGTCGCCGTCGAGCGGGCCGCTCTGGTCGGGGCGTCCGCGCCCGATGACGAACTCGGTGAGATGCACCGGCACGGGCGTTCCGCCCATCGCGGGATTGAATCGCCCGGACACGACCAGCAACGCGTCGTGGATCGCCTCGGCCTCCAGGCGCCGGACCGGCATCCGGTGCCACCATTGGTTGGCCGGATCCAGTTCGTCGGCGCGGCGATCGCTGTCGCGGCTGGCCATGGCATAGGTCTGGGTGAGCAGCAGGCGGCGGATGAGGCGCTTGGTGGACCAGCGATCCACGTGGATGAATTGCCAGGCCAGGTGGTCGAGCAGCTCCGGATGCGTGGGGCGCTCTCCGAGGGCGCCGAAGTTGTCCACGGTGGGCACCAGTCCGCGGCCGAAGAGATGGTGCCAGACCCGATTGACCCAGACGCGGGCCACCAGCGGATTGGCCGGGTCGACCAGTTGCCGCGCCAGTTCCAGGCGGCCGCTGCCATCGGCAGGCTGGATGGGCTGGGCTCCGCGGAAGGCGACCGGGAGGCTGCGCGGGGCCGGCACGCCCGGCTTGGAGGGTTTGCCGCGCACCAGCACGTGCTCATCGACCCCGGTGCCATCCATCCACGCGACGGCGGTCCGGCTCTGCCAGGTGACCTGGGCGGCCAGCGACTCCTGCTCGCGGACGAGTCGGCGGGCGAGCGTGCGGTACTCGGCATCCGTCGCCAGGCCCGACAATTCGGGGTGCTGGAGCCACCAGTCGGCCCAGCGGAGGACCTCCGTCGGCGGGGTGTTGGTCGTGCGGCCCTCAAGCCAATCGCAGGCCTCGAGCGCGCGCTTCTGCAGCGCTCCGGCCAGTTCGGTGAGCGGCGTGTCGCGCCGCGCTCCCGCCACGAGGGCCACGGGCTGCCACGTCGGGGCCGTCTCCGATTCCACCACCTGCAGGATCTCCAGCTCCCGATCCCCGTCGGGGCCGAATTCGAGGTGGGCCCGATGGCCGGCGTAGGCCTCGAGCCCGTGGGTGACCCATCTCGGCTCCAGCGAGTCGCCCGAGTCGAAGGTCTGGTTCAGGGCCCCATGCAGCGGCCCCTCGACCATGAGGTGCGAATCGACGGACGCGAAGACCTTGGCGCGACCCCGGAGGAGGTAGTGCAGGCGGCCCGACTGGAGCGTGACGGTGGGTGTGCGGACCATGCGGCCGGCCCGCGCGGCCGACCCGATGCGGCCGGAGTCGTTCTCGGTGCCCGGGGTGTTGGACAGGCGGTTCCAGAACGCATCGCGCCGGGCCGCGCCCAGGTCGAGGATGCGGACGATGGGGCGACCTTCGGTCAGGCCCGCCACGAGCGATCCCGCCGCCAGCGGACCCGAGCCGAAGGCCTCGCCATCGGCCTTCCAGGGCTGGGCGTCCGGCCGGGTGAAGTCGGCGATCACCCGCCGTCCTGGCGAGGGACCCGCATCGGCCGGAACGCCTGCGTCTCGGGCTTCCGGTTGGACCAGCGGGTGCAGCAGGTGCTGGCGGTTGGTCCGGGCCCGTTGCAGTTCCGCGACCCAGGCCTGGACCTCCGGGGTGGATGCGCGGGCCTCGATGGCGTCGGAGAGCGTCTGCGCCAGGCGTTGGGCCGAGGGCCTCAGCACCGTGCCCGCGCGCCGGGCCAGGGCCGGCAGGTGTCGGGCGCGCAGGCTTTGGAGTTCCGCGGCCATGCGCCGGTTGTTCTCCGCGGCCTCGAAGCGCACCTGCCGGTAGCTGGAACTCAGGATGAATCCCGACAGCGCGTAGTAGTCCTGGCTGCGGATGGGGTCGAACTTGTGGTCATGGCATCGGGCGCAGGCGACGGTCAGGCCGAGGAACGACTTGGTGAACACGTCGATCTTGTTGTCGATGCGGTCGCATTCGTCCTGCCGGATGTCCACGGGCGAATGGACCTCTTCGCCGAGGAAGGCCCATCCGGTGCCCAGCACCGATTCCTGGTGGTCGGTTCCCGGGCGCAGGCGGGGCGGTTGGAGCAGGTCGCCCGCGAGGTGCTCCATCAGGAACCGGTCGTAGGGGACGTCCTGGTTGAAGGCCCGCACGAGGTAGTCGCGGTACTGCCAGGCGTTGGCAATGGCGAAATCGGATTCGTGCCCGCGCGACTCGGCATAGCGCATCAGGTCCATCCAGTGGCGGGCCCACCGTTCACCGAAATGGGGTGAGGCCAGCAGCCGATCGACGGCGTTCGCACGCGCCTGCGGGCCGGCCTCCTGTTCCAGGGATTGCTGTTCCGGCGGCGTCGGTGGCAGCCCGGTCACCGCGAAGCTGGCCCGGCGCAGCCACACCGAGTCGGTGACGGGGTCGGCGGGCCGGAGCCAGCGTTCCTCGAGAGGCTTCAGGATGAAGTGATCGACCGGGTCCTTGGCCCATTGGGTGCGGCGGATCGTGGGGATTTCCGGACGCTGGGGCGGCTCCCAGAGCCAGGCCTGGGCCTTGCGGCGTTCCTCCAGGTTGAACGTGGCCTTGGCCGGAGCCTCCGGGGTGTCCCCCCCGGTCCACGGGGCGCCGGCGGCCACCCAGCGCCGGAGGTCCTGCCGGACGGCTGGCGTCAGTTGGGCGCGCTTCGGCGGCATGGCCAGATCGCGATCGACGTGATCGAGGGCACGGATCAGCAGGCTCGACTCCGGCTTGCCAGGCACCAGGGCCGGACCGGTGTCGCCGCCAGCCAGGAGCGCGGCGCGCGAGTCCACCCGGAGCCCACCCTGGATCTTCTTGGCCGAGGCGCTGTGGCACTCGTGGCAGTGTTCGACCAACACCGGCCGGATCCGCTGCTCGAAGAACTCGAGGCTGGCGGTGGGGTCGGCGGCAGGGGCCTGGGCGAGCAGCCTCCCGGTGGTCCAGACCAACAGGGCGAAGGGCAGCAACGGGTTCATGCGGGTGGCAGGCGGCCACGGTAGGCCCGAAGGCCACCCGGCGGGGAGGTCTTTCTTGGCCGGTGGCCCGGTGAAACACCGCAGGTGGGCCGCATCGCTTCCAGTCCCGCCAGAACTTTTGCCTTGGGGTCCGGGGCCGGGGGCTGGAAGGTTTCTCCCAGCCCCATGAACTTCGCCCTTCGCCTTCCATCCCTTTCCGCTACCGCGTGGATCCTGGTCCTTGTCGCCGCCTCCACCGGGCAGGCCGCCGATCCGGCCGCGTCCTCGATTCGCCACTCGTACCTGGTGATGGGAGCCAAGACGGCCATCATCGGCGAGGATGGGGTCGCGCGTTGGGAATACCGCGGCGGGACCCGCGACGGCTTCGTGCTGCCCAACGGGAACGCGCTCCTGGCCTGGTCGGACCGGGTGGAAGAGGTGACGCCGGCCAAGCAGGTCGTCTTCTCGTACACCCGGAATCCTGACAATGCCGAGATCGGCACGGTGCAGCGCCTCTACAACGGCAACACGCTGGTCACCGAGTTGGGCAAGCGCCCGCGGTTGCTGGAGGTCGATGGTCGGGGATCCATCGTCCACGAGACGCCCCTGCAGCCCGATACCGACAACGCCCACATGCAGACCCGCATGGCCCGGCAGTTGAAGAACGGCAACTACCTCGTGCCGCACCTGCTGGCCTTCGCGGTGAAGGAGTACACCCCGGACGGCAAGATCGTGGCCACGCTGCGGACCGACCTGGCCGAACTCGGCGGGCGTCCGGCCGAGAACTGGCCCTTCACCGCCATCCGCCTGGACAACGGCAACACCCTCGTGTCGCTCACCCATGGCAACAAGGTCGTGGAGTTCACCCAGACGGGTGCGATCGCCTGGAAAGCGACCAATGACGATGTGGGTGGGCTGTTCAAGGATCCCTGTGGTTCCCAGCGCCTGGCCAACGGCAACACCGTGGTCGGCAGCCATGCGGCCAACCAGGGCATCTCGATGGTCGAATTGAACCGCGACCGCAAGATCGTGTGGACCAGCGACCACCCGCTGGCCGCCGGCGTGCACCACTTCCAGATCCTGACCACCAACGGCCGCCAGGAGCCGGGCGTGCCGATGAAGTAGGCGCCGGGGTTGACGCCCCGCCCACCCGCCGACCGACGGAATCCATCCCGGGGCACCGTCTTGGCAACGGCCGCGGGCTCAACGGGGGGCATGGCCGTCGCACAGTCGGTCAAGAAGGTCGGGAGCGAAGGCTGCGAAATGCCGGAGGTTGAGCGTGTGGATCCGGTCCGCACGGCATTTCCGGGCAGCTGCCAACAAGAGGACATCATAGATGGCGCCTCCCCTGGCGCCCACGGATGCTGCCGTCCTGAGCGCCGCCGCGATCTCAGCCTGGGTCAACGACACCAGGGTCAGTCGTTTCGCCACGTTGACCTCCACCAGTTCCGCCGCGATGGCAGGAGTCAGTCGGGAAGTCATTCGACCACCCGTCAGGGTGGCAAAGCATTCCGCCAGGGAATGGGTCGAGGCGTAGCCATCCCGGGCGGAAGCCAGCGCGGCGAGCGCCGTCTCATGGCCGGGTTCATCCTCGATCATCGCGGCGAGAAGGCTGGAGCTGTCGAAGAACTCCTTCACGGCCGAGATGCCCTGGTGGCGGTGAGGGCAGCCACGGCGTCGAAGGCTTGACCGGTTCGTGGCACAACCATCAGGCCGGATTTGGGTCGCAGTTTTGGCCCGGGGGACTCCATCGGAGTGAGTTCCAACCGGTT
>JAJTFN010000160.1 GCA_021298285.1 Verrucomicrobium sp. | reverse complement strand
TGCTGCCGTTGCCCGGGTTGTCCGGGGCGGCGCGACACCTCTTCGCCATCGTGGCGATGGCCCTGGTGCTCTGGATGACCGAGGCCATCCCGCTGGCGGCGACGGCACTCCTGGCCCCCTCGCTGTGCGTCGTGGCGGGGCTGGGTCCGGCCCGGGAGATCTTCAAGCCGTTCGCCGACCCGATCATCTTCCTCTTCATCGGCAGCTTCATGATGGGCGAGGCCATGCTGAAGCACGGCCTCAACCGGCGCTTCGCCTTCAGCCTCTTGGCGAGGCCGTGGATCGGCGGCAGCCCGGGACGCCTGTACGCCGGGTTCGCCGGGATCACCGCCGTGATCTCGATGTGGGTGTCGAACGCGGCCACCACCGCCATGATGCTGCCCATCGGCCTGTCCATCCTGGCCGAACTCGGCTCGCGCCAGGGATTGGCCAACTACCGGGCCACCCCCTACGCATCCGGACTGATGCTGATGACCGCCTTCGCCGCATCGGTGGGCGGGCTGGCCACGCCGATCGGAACACCGCCCAACCTGATCGGGATCGGGGCCATCGAACGGATCCTCGGCCACCAGGTCACCTTCTTCCAATGGATGGGCCTGGGTCTGCCGGTCGCGATCCTGCTGGCGGGATTCCTCGTCTGGCGCTTCAGCCGGCACTGCCCGTTCCCCCCGCTGTCCCTGGCCAACCACCGGCATTGGATCCTGACCGAACGCGCCAACCTGGGCCCTTGGAGCCGGGGTGAACGGAACGTGGTCGGTGTGTTCCTCGCCGCGGTGGTCCTGTGGACCCTGCCGGGGTTCGTCTCGGCATCGGCTCCGGGCGGAGCGGCCGGTCCGGCGGCCCGATGGCTCTCCGCCCATCTCCCGGAAAGCATCGTCGGCCTGCTGGCCGCCTCGGCCCTCTTCATCCTGCCGGCCGACCGGGAGGGCGAGTCCCGCACGCTGGAGTGGCGGGACGCCGCCGGCATCGATTGGGGCACCATCCTGCTGTTCGCCGGGGGCATGGCCCTGGGCGAATTGATGTTTTCGACAGGCCTCGCACGCTGGATCGGCGAGGGATTGGCCGGGACGTTCCACAGCCACTCGCTCACGGGACTGACCCTGCTCTTCACCGGCGTCGCCATCCTGGTCAGCGAGACGACCACCAACACCGCCTCGGCCACCATGGTGGTGCCCATCGCCATCGCCGTCTCGCAGGCCGCGGGTGTGGACCCCCTCAAACCCGCCCTGGCCACCTGCCTCGGGTGCTCGATGGGGTTCCTGCTGCCCGTGTCGACCGGACCGAACGCGATGGCTTACGGTACCGGGTGCATCCCCCTCCGGACGATGATGCGCCACGGGGTCTGGCTCGACGTGGTCGGTTGGGTGGTCATCTCCGGGACGGTGCTGCTGCTGGGCCCGTCCATGCCGCCGAAGCCTTGAACGGATCGGGAGAGAGGAACGCGACCTCGGGGACCCTCCCGCCCAAAGGAAAACCTCTGGGGACGGACTTCTGCGGTTTTTCGTCGGACTGCGCAAAAAGAGCCACCGCCATTGGACAATCCCGGGGTCCCGTGGAAAAGCGCCGGCCAATTTCCACCAATTAGGGCCCCGATGGCTGCCAAATGAAGGGCCGAGCCCGGGTGGCATCCCCGTTGCTCAAGGGGGACAGAGCCAAGAAGTCTGGCCCTGCGGGATTCCACGGAGTCCGGCAGAGAGCAAGCCTCCGAGGCCCCGAGTCAACAGCCCGAGGCGGCGCCCAACGGTTCCCCTCTCCAAACGGAATCCACACACACATGAAGAAAATCGAAGCAGTGATAAAACCCTTCAAGCTCGAGGAGGTCAAAGACGCCCTCCACGATGTCGGCATCGAGGGCATGACGGTCTCCGAGGTCAAGGGTTTCGGCCGCCAGAAGGGTCACACCGAAATCTATCGGGGCAGTGAATACACGGTGGATTTCCTGCCGAAGATCAAGATCGAGCTGGTGGTCTCGGACACCAAGACGGCCGAGGCGATCGGCGCCATCATCAAGGCGGCCAAGACCGGCAAGATCGGCGACGGGAAGATCTTCGTCTCGGACATCACCGAGGCCATCCGCATCCGGACCGAAGAGAAAGGTGACCACGCGGTCTGAGCCCCTGGCCAGAGCCCCCAGCAACCCGAAACCGCCCATCCCACACCCCATGAAAAAACTCCTGCTTCTCCTGTCCTGCGCCCTGCTGGCCTTCACGGCCGTGGACCTCCGCGCCGCCGACCCCAGCGTCGAGGAGCGCCTCGCCGACCTCGAGGCGTACGTCAACAACGGCGCCCGGGCCACCGCCGGCAACACCAACTATTCCAGCAAGATCGCCGGCCCCGGCCCCGGTCACAACGCCTGGCAGATGACCTCCACGGCCCTCGTGCTGTTCATGACCCTGCCCGGCCTGGCGCTCTTCTATGGCGGCCTTGTCCGCCGGAAGAACGTGCTGTCGGTGCTGGCCCAGTGCATGGGCATCGCCGGCCTGGTCACCATCCTGTGGTGGGCTGTCGGCTACAGCCTGTCGTTCGGCGCCGGCAACGCGATCATCGGTGACACCGCCTACGCGATGTTCAAGGGCGTCGAACCCGGCAACGTGGGCGCCGGCTACCACTGGATCAGCGATTCCATGTGGGCGATGTTCCAGCTCACCTTCGCGATCATCACGCCCGCCCTGATCATCGGTGCCATCGCCGAGCGCATGAAGTTCATCTCCGTGCTGGTGTTCGTGGCCCTGTGGATGTTTGCGGTCTATTTCCCGTTCGCCCACATGGTCTGGTCCACGACCGGCCTCATGTGCGGTCCGCTCAACAAGGATGCGGCGATCAAGGCGATCGACTTCGCCGGCGGCACGGTGGTGCACATGACCTCCGGCTGGAGCGCCCTGGTGCTCTGCATCATCCTCGGCAAGCGCAAGGGCTTCGGTCGTGAGCCGATGACCCCGCACTCGATGACCTTGTGCATGGTCGGCACCGGCATGCTCTGGGTCCGCTGGTACGGATTCAACGCCGGTTCCGCCCTCGGCGCCGACGCGATCGCCTCCAACGCCTTCACCACCACGACCCTCGCGGCCGCCACGGCAGGCTTCGTCTGGCCCCTGATCGAGTGGATCACCCGGGGCAAGCCGAGCGTCCTCGGCTTCTGCTCGGGCATCGTCGCCGGCCTGGTGGTCGTGACCCCGGCCTGCGGCTTCGTCACCCCGACCTCCGCGGTGCTCATCGGTGTGCTGGCCGGCGTGGTGCCCTACCTCGCCTGTTCCTTCCTGAAGAAGATGATCGGCTACGATGACGCCCTCGACACCTTCGGGGTGCATGGCGTCGGCGGCACCCTCGGTGCGATCCTCACCGGCCTGATGGCCGACGAGAAGGCCAACTCCATCCTCGGCAAGGGAGGCATGGACCTGCTGCCCGGACTGATGGGCAACCAGCTCAAGGCCGTCGCCCTCACGATCGTGTGGAGCGTGGTGGCCACCGCCATCATCGCCTTCATCGTGAAGGCCGTGGTGGGACTCCGCCCGACCGAAGAGGTCGAGGTCAACGGCCTGGATCTCGCCGAGCATGGCGAGGAAGGCTACCACGGCTGAAATCCGACCCAGACGCACACCTTCCCGACAACCAACCAACCTCACACCGCGCCGGGCGACCGGCGCGGTTTTTTCTTGCCCACACCCGGCGGAGCGCGCGGCGACAACGATGCCCCCAATCGGGGATTCAGCCCACCTCGACGACCAGGGCGGTGGTGTTGTCCCGGCCGCTGCCCGCAATGGCCGCGTCGACCAACCGGCGACCGAGGTTCCCGATCGGGGTCGACGGACCCAGCGGGCCTGCCAAGTCCAGGAGGTGGGCATCGTACAGACCGTCGATCAAGCCGTCCGAACAGACGAGGAACCGGTCGCCCGGCCCGCAGGGCACGCGACCGATCTGGGGGTCGATGAACTGGTTGGAACCCCCGAGGGCCTTCTGGAGGACGTTCCTGCGCGGATGACTCCTGGCCTCACGCTCATTGATCTTCCCCTGGCGGAACAGCCAGCCGACATGGCTGTCGTCCTCGGTCAACTGGCGGATCGACCGGCCGCCGGCGGGCAGGTGGTAGATCCGGCTGTCTCCCACGTGGGCAAAATGGACGGCGTCCGGCGCGAACCAGCACAGGCTCAGGGTCGTCTCCATGCCTCGGCATTCCTCATAACTGGTGCCGAGGTAGACCAAGGCCGCATGAATTTCACGGAAGAGCGCCTGCAACAGCGTGCCCGGGGCGACCGATCCCTGTCCCATGGCGGGTTTGCGGAAGCCCATCGGAAGGATCCGGGGGACCTTTTCGACCGCCATCCGGCTCGCGACCTCCCCGGCCTGGGCTCCGCCCATCCCGTCGCTGACGGCGAAGACGAAATCCGCCGTCTCCAGGGAAGCCTCCCCCTCCCTTCCGAGGCGCTCGAGGTCCTCACGGTTGAATCGGAGACCGACGAAGGAATCCTCGTTGTTGGTCCGGATCTTTCCACGGTCGGAACATCCCGACCAGCGGACCCGTCGGATCATGGGATCTTGGGAGGCTTCAGGCATGGGGGGCGAACGGTTGGGAATCCGGCGAGGCGGCCGGGGGTTGCTCAGCCTCCAGCAGCGTCGAGAACTCGAAATCGATGACGCAGAAGCGGCCGTCCTTCTGCCGGTAGGTGACGTTGCGGGCGTCGGCGTCATCATGGCGGACACCGAACGCCTCCAACTCGGAAAACAGGCGTTGGAGCCGCTCGGCGTCGAGGTGCTGGACTCTCTGGCCGCAATTGGTGGTGACGATCTGGGGAATCGCCGGGTCGGCCTCGAGGAGGCGCGGGACGAAGGGGCAACCGCGCCGCTCCAGATGCCTCAGGACACGCACCTCCGTCTCGAAACGACGCATCGCATCGGCCCCGTGGTAGGTCTTGATGACCCTTCCATCGAAGCTCAGGTAAACGGTCGAACGCAGTGTGTCCTTGACCTTCAGCATGACGCGGATCCCCAGACTAACCCCGGACCACCGGCGGGCCAAGGGAAGGCGTGTCAGACCTCGGCCTCGCCTGGGTGGCTCAAGTTCCTGCGGGTTTGACCCGCCCCGGGGAGGATCGCCTGCCGTTGGTCACAAGTGTCCTTTTTTGACCATTTCGCGCAACTTGCTGCAACGCAAGGCCAAGTCGACGTCAAAAAAATAATGCGATTTTCCGGCATCCGCCTACCATAGCCCCCGAATTCGGCCCAATCCCCGAAGGGATTCGAGGCGGGCAGACGATGGCACCCACCCTGCTGCCGAATCCCGCTGCTTCGGGACGAATCGTTGCAGTCATCACCATTCACACCATGGCAAAATACAAATTGGAATACATCTGGCTCGACGGTTACCAGCCAGTTCCCAACCTCCGCGGCAAGACCCAGATCAAGGAGTTCGAGAGCTTTCCGAAGCTCGAGCAACTGCCGCTGTGGAACTTCGACGGCAGCTCGACCCGCCAGGCCGAGGGGCGCAGCTCCGACTGCGTGCTGAAGCCCGTGGCGGTCTTCCCGGACAGCACCCGCAAGAACGGCGCACTGGTGATGTGCGAGGTGATGATGCCCGATGGCGTGACGCCCCACCCGTCGAACACCCGCGCCACGATCCTTGACGACCCCGGAGCCTGGTTCGGCTTCGAGCAGGAGTACTTCCTCTACAAGGACGGGCGACCGCTGGGCTTCCCTCCGGGCCTCGACAACTTCCCCTACCCGCAGGGCGAATACTACACGGGCGTCGGCTACCGCGCCGTCGGCGACATCGCGCGCGAGATCGTCGAGGAGCACCTCGACCTCTGCCTCGATGCCGGCATCAACCACGAGGGCATCAACGCCGAGGTGGCCAAGGGCCAATGGGAGTTCCAGATCTTCGGCAAGGGCTCGAAGACCGCCGCCGATCAGGTATGGATCGCCCGCTACCTGCTCATGCGCCTGTGCGAGAAGTACGGCATCGACGTGAACTGGCACTGCAAGCCCCTCGGCAAGGATGTCGACTGGAACGGCTCCGGCATGCACTCCAACTTCTCCACCACCTACATGCGCGAGAAGGGCGGCAAGGAGTACTTCGAGGCCCTGATGGCGGCCTTCGACAAGTACAAGAACGAGCACATCGCCGTGTACGGTCCCGACGCCTCAGGGCCGTTTCCCTGGTCGCACCAACCCGGGAAAGTCGCCAACTCTCCCCGGCCCCGGGAACGCCCGGAAACAACGA
>JAJTFN010000159.1 GCA_021298285.1 Verrucomicrobium sp. | reverse complement strand
GGGCGAGGGCAGCGCCCTGCACCGGACGGCCATCGCCGACGGCTGGCTGCGCACGTTCCCGATGTGGGACTGGGTCGGCGGGCGCACCAGTGAACTCAGCGCCGTGGGCCTCCTTCCTGCCGCGCTGCAGGGGCTGGACATCGAGGGACTGCTCGCCGGGGCGAGGGCCTGCGACGAGGCCACCCGCAACCCGGTCGCCCGGGACAACCCGGCCGCCCAGCTCGCGTTGATGTGGTACTTCCTCGGGGAGGGACGCGGCGCCAAGGACATGGTGGTGCTGCCCTACAAGGACCGCTTTGAACTCTTCTCAAGGTACCTGCAGCAGCTCGTGATGGAGTCCTTGGGCAAGGAACTGGACCTCGACGGCCGCGTCGTGCACCGGGGCCTGGCGGTCTACGGCAACAAGGGCTCGACCGACCAGCACGCCTATGTGCAGCAGCTCCGCGACGGCGTCGCCAACTTCTTCGCCGTGTTCATCGAGGTGCTGAAGGACCGCGAGGGCGCCAGCCTCGAGGTGGAGCCGGGCGCGACCAGCGGGGATTTCCTCAGCGGGTTTTTCCTGGGCACGCGGTCGGCCCTGCACGAGTCCGGGCGCCCGAGCCTCACCCTGACCGTGCCCGACGCCTCGGCCTTCACCGTGGGGATGCTCATCGCCCTCTTCGAGCGGGCCGTGGGGCTGTACGCCTCGCTGGTGAACATCAACGCCTACCACCAGCCGGGCGTTGAGGCCGGCAAGAAGGCGGCGGCCGCGGTGCTGGACCTGCAGCGGCGGATCGTCGCGCACCTGGCAGCCAACCCAGGCGAGACCTTCGGGGCGGAGGCGCTGGCCTTGGCGCTCGGACGGGCGGAGGCGGCCGAGACGGTCTTCAAGATCTGCACCCGCCTGGCCGCCAACCGGCGCGGGGTGGCCATCGGATCCGGCTCGGGCCTCACCGCGCGGTTCAAGGCCGCGTGAGACGGGTCCCGATCCACACTTGTCCCGGGCGCGACCCGGTTCCAAGCTCGACCCCAGCCTTCGCATGAAATCCCTCCTGTTGATCGGGGCGCTCCTGTTCGCCCTCACCCTCCCCGCCATGTCCGACACCGCATCCTCCTCGAAGAACCACGGCCCACTCCGCCACGTTGTCGCCTTCAAGTTCAAGGACTCCGCCACCCCGGCGGACATCAAGAAGGTCGAGACGGCCTTCCGGGCCCTGAAGTCGAAGATCCCGCAGATCGCCGCGCTGGAGGCCGGCACCAACAACAGCCCCGAGAACCTGAACAAGGGCTGCACGCATGGCTGGATCCTCACCTTCACCTCCGAGAAGGACCGGGACGCCTACCTGGTGCATCCGGACCACC
This sequence comes from Verrucomicrobium sp., assembly GCA_021298285.1. Taxonomy (GTDB): domain Bacteria; phylum Verrucomicrobiota; class Verrucomicrobiia; order Limisphaerales; family UBA9464; genus SXXZ01. The sequence goes on along the minus strand of JAJTFN010000159.1, from coordinate 4,940 downwards.
AGGAGTTCGGCAAGCTGGTGCGCCCGCTGGTGGCCGATGTCTTCGTGATCGACTTCTGGGCCAAGTGAGCCCGGTCGCCGGGGACCTCCCCTGGGGATCCACCGTCCGCCCGCCGTCATGCGCTGCTTCGTCACCGGGGCCTCCGGTTTCATCGGGGCCAACCTTGTCCATGCCCTCGTGGCGCGGGGCCACTCGGTCCGGGCCCTGTTGCGCCCGGGGGCCGACCTGCGCGGTCTCGCGGGCGCCGGGTTCGAGACGGTCCGCGGCGACTTGACCGACGGCGTGTCAGCGCTCGCCCGCGCCATGGCCGGATGCGACTGGTGCTTCCACGTCGCCGCCAGCTACGCCCTTTGGCTGCCGGACTACGCGCCGATGTTCCGGGCCAACGTCGACGGCACGCGGGACCTGCTCACCGCGGCACACCAGGCCGGTTGTTCGCGGATTGTCTACACGAGCACGGTCGGCTGCATCGGACTGCCCCGCCCCGGGCCCGATGGCGTGACCCGGCCGACCGACGAGACCACCCCGGTGGATGAGGGGCAGATGTCCAACCCCTACAAGCTCTCCAAGTGGCGGGCGGAGGTCGTGGCCCGGGACCTCGCCGCGGCGGGGCTGCCCATCGTGCTGGTCCATCCCAGCGCACCCATCGGGCCAAGGGACGTCAAGCCCACCCCCACCGGTCAGGTCATCGTCGACTTCCTCCGGCGCAAGATGCCGGCCTACCTCGACACCGGGCTCAACTGGGTGCACGTCCGGGACGTGGCCGAGGGCCATGTGCTGGCCGCCGAGCGAGGGCGGCCCGGGGAGCGCTACATCCTCGGGCATGCCGAGGGCAACTGGACCATGAAGGAGGCGCTGGACACCCTGTCGGAATTGACGGGGCTGCCCGCGCCCGGATTCCGTGTGCCGCATGCGGTCGCCCTGGGCGCCGCCCACGTGGACGAGTGGCTTGCCCGATGGACGGGCAAGCCCCCGAAGGCCCCGCTGGCGGGGGTGCGCATGGCCAGGTACAAGATGTGGTTCAGCCCGGCCAAGGCCATCCGGGAACTCGGCCTGCCTCAGACCCCCCCGCGCCAGGCCATGGCGGAAGCCATCGACTGGTTCCGGGCCCACGGGCACGCGCCCTGAGGGCCCCGGGGTGCCGATCGCGCAGCGGCGGATCGATCCGTACCCCGGTGTCCCGGTTCCGCAAGCCCCGCAGGACCGGCCAAGGATCGCCGATGGCTACTCCTTCGGCTTGAAGCCGGCCGGCCGGGTATCCGATGCGGCTCCCGGGGACGGCAGGGCGTCGGACCGCCCGCCGGACCGAGTCCCGGGACTCCGTCGGAGGTGACGCGAATCCAAACGGTTGCAGGCCCACAGCAGACCTCGGGTCACAAGGTCCAGGTAGCGCTCGTCGCCAACCGTCTCATTGAAGTGGCCCAGCGAGGTGCTGAAGACCCGGGTCGACCCGTACCGGTTGACCCAGGTGACGGCATAGTCGTCCTCCGCCTGGGTCCCGCGCTGGAGGAGCGTGGCCGTGGAGAAGACCTTCACGTTGTTGTAGAGTTCCTCGTTGCCGGTGGTCCATTCGCTCCATCCGAGGTCCCGGAGGATCGGATGCCTGGGAGCGATGGTGCGGATCCGGATGGGGGTCGCCTTGCCGTGCTTCATGGACCGGAGGCCGAGGTATTCCTGCCACAACTCGCCGGGGGCGGCCCGGTAGCTGTGGACGGCGCAGTGGAGGTTCACCGCGGGCAGACCGGCCCGGTGGGGCGCGAGGATCCTCGTGATCCAGTTGGTGTCGGCGACCGCGCCGAAGCACTCGTCGTGGATCACCACATCGTAGCCCTTGGCCCAATCCGGGTTCTCATACAGGGGGATGCGGCTTTCCTTGGACGTCCCTCCCTGCTGCACCGTGTCGACGACGACGCGGGCGCGGGACTCGATGCCGCGCTTCAAGACGTCCTTCTGGATCGGGTAATCGTGGCAGCAGCCGCCGCAGACCAGAAGGGCCCGCAGCGATCGGGGTTCGGCAGCGGACAATCCGGCCGACACCATCGCGATCCAAGCCAGAAGGATTGCCCAGGAGCGCCGCGGGGAATTCATCAGAAAAAACTGCCAAGAACCCCCGCGATCAACAAGGGCAACCTCCAGAACACCGGATTCCGGCCTCCGGAACGGTCAGAGGGGATCCAGATCGATCCCATTCAGTCCAGCTTGCGCACCCAGATGTTCCGGTAGCGCACCGGGTTGCCATGGTCCTGGAGGAGCAGTGGCCCGGTGGGCGTGACCCCGGAGAACTTGGCCGCCACCGACGCATCGCCCTGCACTGGGATGTGGTCCTGCACGAGCACCCCGTTGTGGAACACGGTGAAGGACCCTGGGCGCACCTTGCCGTCGGCTCCGGGCGAGGGTGGGTGGAACACGATGTCGTAGGATTGCCACTGGCCCGGCTTGCGCGAGGCGTTCACCAGCGGTGCGTTGTGCCCGTAGAACGAGGCGGCCTGCCCGTTGAAGTACGTCTTGTTCTGGTATGAATCGAGCACCTGGATCTCGTAGCGGCCCTGGAAATAGACCCCGCTGTTGCCGCGCCCCTGCCCGTCGCCCTTCACCTCCGCCGGGGAGGCCCACTCAAGGTGCAGTTGGATCGCGCCGAATTCCTGACGGGTCATGAGTCCCTTGGGTCCGACCTCCATGAACCCTTCGGCGACCTTCCAGCGCGGCTCGCCGCCATCCTCGCCTTTCCAGGCAGACAGGTCCTTCCCGTCGAAGAGCACCACCGCGTCGGAGGGAGGCGAACCGGCCGTGCCTGGGGTGACCACCGGCGGCTCACGGTCGGCGGAGGGGGCGGCAGCGAACGACAGCCAGGCCAACGAGGCGGCGGCAACGGCGGCGACGAGGCTGGAAGCGGAACAAAGTCTCATGGTCGATTCTTTCGAGAGGTGAGGGCTGGAGGGAACGGAGCTGGGGGGGATCGTCGACGGTCCCTGCCTGCGGTCAAGGGTGGGGCGCGGTCGACCGAGGGGGAATAGCGGGCCTGGCCGACCGGCGATGGAACCGCCACCGGAACCTTCCCCTCGGTTCCGAGGGCCACGCTGGAACCTGTCGGAAGCTGGTTGAATCCGTCCGGCATCCGGCCGCGGCGTCAGGAACCATCGGCCGGACGATTGGGCTTTGTGCTCGACTCGTGGCCTTTGCTACCACTTGTCCCACCGTGAGTTCCGCCCAGCCCAGCCTCCTGCTGCTGATCCCCGCCTACAACGAGGAGAACCGGATTGGACCGGTCCTCGAGGAGTACGCCAGGTATTTCGGCCGGACCCATGCCGGAAGGTTCCAGATGGTGGTCGTGTTGAACGGTTGCCGGGACAACACCCTGGGCGTTGTCCAGGCCGCTGCCGCGAGGCATCCTTTCATCCGTCACCTGGACTTCCCGGCGCCGATCGGCAAGGGCGGCGCCCTCATCGAAGGGTTGAAGCTGGCTCCGCTGGCCGACCTCATCGGCTACGTCGATGCCGATGGGGCAACCCCACCGGTCGCCTTCCACGACCTCGTGCGATGTCTGGAGGAATCGAACATCGCCTGCGCGATCGCGTCCCGGTGGCTGCCGGGCGCCGTGGTTCATCATTTCCAGCCCGAAAACCGCCGATTCGCCAGTCGGCTGTTTCACCTCTTCGTCGAGCTCTTCTTCCAGATGGGCATCCTGGACACGCAATGTGGCGCCAAGGTCATGCGGCGGCGGGCGGTGGAGGCCGTCCACGAGCGCCTGACGCTCGCCGACCTCGCCTTCGACGTGAACCTGCTCTTCTCGTTGCGCCGCGCTGGATTCACCGTCCGAGAGATCCCCACCGAGTGGTCGGACAAGAGCGGCTCGAAGGTCGTCTTCAACCTGCGCACCAGCCTGAACATGCTGCTGTCGCTGGTCCGCCTGAGGCTGATCTACTCACCGTTCTACCGTTGGCTCGGTCCGCTTCGGCCCATCGAGGCCTGGCTGTACCGCCAGCTCCGGGCGCCGCAACCGTTCCGACACAGTGGCGTGCCGGAGGCAATCCAGAGGACGGAGGATCGGGAGCCCGACAGATCCGGGATCAACCGTTCACCCTGAGACTCGGTCAGTGGACTGGGTGGACTCGAGCTTCTCCAGTTCGCGGCTCAGGAATCCCTCGACGGTCTCAAACTTGGCGACATTCTCGGGCTTCAACGCCATGAGGGCCCGGTGCGCATCGAGGCAGCATCGGAGGACCTCGGAACGATTGGCTGGCTCAAGATCGATCGAGGTGGAAGTCGGAGGTCCCGGAACGGTGTCGGATTCCAGCAGACCGACCTGCTCAAGGACCCCGTGGTCGTCCAACCCGTCGAGGATCCGCTGAGGGGTTCCGTAAAGGGCGAAGGCGACGCCTCCGGCGCCGATCATCCGGGACAAGGTACCTGAGAAACCGCTGTCCATGAGCAGAGCTCCGGACAGGTCCAACACCGCGCACCGCACCCCCGAGGCTTTCAGGCGAACGATGAGTCGCTCGAACGCCGGGGCTGATTCGGCAGCGAGGCGGCCCTCGAGTCGCACCAGAGCCTGTTGACCGTCCAAACCGACGGAAATGGAGCAACCGGGCAACGGCATGAGTCGACTATCCGCAGCAGGGTGGTCGGGTCAAGGCCTGCCGGATGGATGCGCGTCCGCCATGCGGCCCGAAGACGGCATCGCCGAAGTCCATCGGGACGGGGTCGGTACCCGAGAACATAGCCTGCCGTTTGTTTCGGAAGATTCGAAGCGCGACCGGGTGGTCGTCGACCGTTCTGGACTTGGCAGAACATGTGATTTGTCCTCCTCGACCGCCACCGTCCCGCTGCCTCACCCCAGCACATCGACGCGCAGGTCGCGCAGGGCCATGAGGCCTGGCAGCGGCACCGCCCGGATCGGCCGGGCCCCGCTGCGCCGTCTTGGACCAAAGCGTTGCCGGTAC
>JAJTFN010000158.1 GCA_021298285.1 Verrucomicrobium sp. | reverse complement strand
CCAACGGTTCATCACCACCCGCGCCGGCAACGGGTTCTCCGGGCTCACCAGCCAGCGGGCCAGGTCGAGTCGATCGGGCCGGTCGGGACGGCGGCCCTTGGGCATCGGCGGCAGGATGGCGGGGGAGGTCGCCCCCACCCGCTCGCCCTTGCGATCATAGGCGCCGCGCAGGAGCACGTGCGTGGGACGGGGTTCCGGAGCCTCCTCCATGACCAGGGTCACCGGGATGGACTGGTCGAGGGCCTCCAGTTCCTGCCGGCGGCGCCGGATCCGGGATTCGACCCGCCGGAATCCGTCGTCGGAATCGAGCCGGAACTCCTCGATTCGGCGGAGCTGCTCCGGCGACCGGTCCGGTCCGGATGTCGCGAACAGGTCGATGATCGCCGGGGTCGGGATCCGGTCGATCGGATCGCCGGTGACCTCGACCTGCAGCTCCACGGCCGAGGTGCCACCCAGATCCCGGTAGGTCGCCTCAAGCTCCAGCGGGCCCCCGGCGGGTTCCCCGGTTGTGGGCTCCGGCAGGACGACGAGGCGGACCGAGGCCTCGGCGGTCCAGTCGATCGTGGCGGCCGTGTCGGGCCGTCGGTCGAGGGCCGGGGCGAGGAACTCGGCAGACCGGGTGCCCTGGGCTGCCCGGGCTCGGAGCGGCACGGGGGTGTCCCGACCCAGTCCGCGCAGCCGGAGATCCGACAGGGCGATCTTCCGCGGGCGGTCCGAGTCGCCCGGGCCGACCGGTCGCCACGTCAGGCGGATCGCCGTCACCGGTCCCGGGATGCGCACATGTGCCGGCAGCGCGGCGTCCCGGTGGACGGGCAGTGGGATCGGCGGGGAGGCAACCTCGGTCCAGGTCGCCGGGCGGGATTGCGCCGCTGCCGCCCAGCCCGTGGGGTCTGCCAGGATCCGGCTGCGGAGCCGCGCCGACTCGGCCTCGTCGTCCGCCAGTTCGCGGCGCAGCCGCTCGAGGCTGGAGCGCTGTTGCCCGGTGGGTATCTGCAGCATCGGAGGCGTGTTCTTCCGGATCGATGCCCCGTAGTCGCCGACTCCCTTCTCGGTGACGTTGTGGAAGAAGGCGTAGAGACCGTAATAGTCGCGCTGGCTGACCGGATCGAACTTGTGGTCGTGGCAGCGGGCGCAGGTGAAGGTCAGTCCCAGCCAGGCCGTCGCCGTCGTCTCCACCCGGTCGAAGCAATACTCCGCCAGGAACTCCTCGGGGATGATCCCGCCCTCCTCGTTGATCATGTGGTTCCGGTTGAACCCGGTGGCGATCCGCTGGTCGAGGGTGGGGGAAGGCAGGAGATCCCCGGCCAGTTGCTCGACGGTGAACTGGTCGAAGGGCAGGTTGCGGTTGAAGGCCCGCACCACCCAATCGCGCCAGGCCCAGAGTTCGCGATCGCGGTCCACCTGGTACCCGTTGCTGTCGGCGAACCGGGCCACGTCGAGCCAGTCCTGGGCCATGCGCTCGCCCCACCGCGGCGAGGCCAGGCGCCGGTCCACCCAGCGCTCATAGGAGCCGGGCGACGGGTCGCTCAGGAATTCCTGAACCTCCCCGGGCGTGGGCGGCAGGCCCGTCAGGTCGAGGGTCATGCGGCGGAACAGGACCTCGGGCCCCGCCTCGGGCGACGGGGTGAGCCCGGACCGCTCCAGGCGTTGCAGGATGAACCGGTCGACGGGGTTGCGGACCCAGTCCGAACGCCGGACCTCGGGCGGCATCGGCCGCGCCGGCGGCAGGAAGGCCCAGTGGGCCTCGTACGCGGCGCCCTCGTCGATCCATCTCCGGAGCACCTCGCGCTGGGCGCCCGGGAGGGCGGCGTGGTCGCGCGCCGGCGGCATGCGTTCCTCCGGATCCTGGGAGTCGATGCGCCGGAGCAGTTCGCTCGAGGCCGGCTTGCCCGGCACGATCGCCACCGCGCCGGATTTCGCCGGTCGCAGCGCCTCCTCGCGGAGGTCCAGACGCAGGCCCGCCTTGCGCGTGTTCGCGTCGAACCCGTGGCAGGGGAAGCAGTGGTCGGCGAGGATCGGCCGAACGTCCCGGTTGAAGCGGACCGGTTCGGCGACCGCCGCGGTCGCCAGCGCGAGGATTCCCGCAAGTCGCACCGGGAGCGCCCGGAGGGTCGGACGACCGACCCGGGGGACCGGGGCGTCGGGGCGCGGAGTCGACGGGTTCATGGCGGGATCACCGGAGGATGGTTCTCCGGAGCTTGGTCCGGATCGGCCGGCAGGACAAGCCGGGCCCCTTCGGGCGGACGGCTTGCTCAATACCGCTGCTCGCGCCAGTCGTCGACCGTGATGGCGCGGCCGTTCTTCCATCCGGCGTGGCCGTCGAAGAAGAGCAGGTTGGGACCCTCGCCATGCCGTTTGGCAGCCACCCGGCGGTCTCCGCTCAGGGTTCGTCCCGTCGACCCGTACGGCAGGTGGGACGGGGTCCACACATCGTTGAGGTCCACGCTGCCGAGGACGTTGGTCACGGTGAAGACCGGTCGCCAGGCGCCGCTCTCGTTGTCCGCGAAGTAGATCGTCTCGGCGGGGCTTTGAACCCGTTGGAGGTTGGACACCCCGGTCACCTCGGTGCCGAAGGTGTCGCGCGGGCTGCTGAACTGCCAGGCGTTCACCACGTAGCACATCACCTGCCGTTTGTTCGGGTAGCTCGGGCAGGTGTAGACCCGGATCCGGCCGTACTGGTCCCGCGCCGGGGCGGTGCCCCCGAGGCTTGGGATGTACATCTGCCACCAGTAGGGCTGGTTGCCCCGGGGGATGCGTCCCTGGTGGTCGTCGGCATACATCAGCATCGCCAGGCCCATCTGGCGAAGGTTGTTGTAGCACGACGTCTTGCGCCCCTTCTCCTTCGCCTTGGCCAGGGCCGGCAGGAGCATGCCCGCCAGGATGGCGATGATGGCGATGACCACCAGCAGCTCGATGAGCGTGAAGGCCCGTCGGGGGTCTGGGGCGCCGCAGGGGGACATGGTCCCGATGGAACCCGAACCGGCCCCGGAATCAATGGTCCAGTTCGCGGGTCTGCCGGGCCGGGTCGCGCGGAGGCTCGGCTGCCCGCCTTGTCCGGGCTTGGCCCTTCCCAAGGCGCGGGGAGTGGGCCAGCCTCGGCCCATGATCCCGTGGCGCGCCCTCGTGGCCCTCGTCGTCGCCGTCCTCTCCCTGACCGGGGCCTCCGCCGGCGTCTCGGGCCTGCCGGCCGCCCCGCGTCGCGGAGTCGTCGCGACAGTGAACCCGGTGGCCACCGAGGCGGGCCTGCAGGCCCTGCGCGATGGCGGGAACGCCGTCGATGCGGCCATCGCCTGCGCCCTGACCCTCGGGGTCGTCGATGGTCACAATTCGGGCATCGGTGGCGGGTGCTTCATGACCCTGCGCCTGGCCGACGGGCGGTTGATCACCCTGGACGGCCGAGAGACGGCCCCGGCCGCGGCCACCCGCGACATGTTCCTGCGCGAGGGCAAGGCCGATCCCCGCCTCAGCCAGGATGGCGCCTTGTCGGTGGGCATTCCCGGCGAGTTTGCCACGCTTGCCTACGCCAGCACCAATCACGGGCGCCTGCCGATGGCCCGGCTCCTCGAGGCCGCGGCCCGGGTCGCCGAGAGCGGGTTCCGGCTGGACCGGCACTATGTCGGACGACTCCGGGAGACCCGGTCGGGACTCGCGCTCTTTCCCGGGAGCGAGGCCATCTTCCTCAAGGGACTTCCGGCGACGCCGTCGGCGGGCGACCTGCTGCGCCAACCCGACCTCGCCTGGTCCTACCGGCAGATGGCGTCGGGCGGGGTCGCCTGGTTCTACCGCGGCGACTTTGCCCGCCGGACTGCCGAGTGGATGCAGAGCCACGGCGGCGTGGTGGAGGCGGCCGACTTCGCCCGTTACGAAGTGGTGTCCCGCGACCCGGTCCGCGGCACCTACCGTGGGCACCAGATCGTGAGCTTCCCGCCGCCCAGCTCGGGCGGCGTCCACGTCGTGGAGATCCTCAACCTCCTCGAACGCTTCGACCTCGCTTCCATGGGCGACGGTTCCGCCGAGTTCGCCCATGTCGTGGCCGAGGCGATGAAGCTGGCCTTTGCCGACCGGGCCCGCTGGCTGGGCGATCCGGACTTCGCGCGGGTGCCCCGGGGGCTGCTGTCCAAGGAATACGCGGCCGGGCTGGCGCGGCGCATCCGCCTGGACCGGGCCTCGGTCGTCGCGGCGGCCGGCAGCCCGCCCGGGGCGGATCGCGACTGGTTCACCCGGGAGATGGGCCGGCACACCACGCATTTCTCCACGGCCGACACCGAGGGCAACTGGGTGGCCTGCACCGCCTCGCTCAACACGAGCTTCGGCAGCAAGGTCGTGGTTCCCGGCACGGGCATCCTGCTCAACAACCACATGGACGACTTCTCGGCGCAGCCGGGGGTGCCGAACTTCTTCGGCCTCGTGGGCGCCGAGGCCAACGCCATCGAGGCCCGCAAGCGACCGCTCTCGAGCATGAGCCCCACCTTGGTCCTGCGCGACGGGCGGCCGATCCTCAGCGTGGGCGCGGCCGGCGGGCCGACCATCATCTCGCAGACTGTGCTGGCCATCCTGCGGACCATCGATTTCGGCAAACCGCCCCTGGAGGCCTTGGCCGCTCCCCGCCTCCACCATCAGTGGAAGCCCGACACCCTCCATGTGGAGCGTGCCTGGGGTGAGGCCGTCATCTCGGGATTGCGCCGCCGTGGCCACTCGGTCTCGGTCGATGCGTCGATCGGGGCTGCCCAGGCCGTGGGGCGGGATGCCTCCGGGCGATGGTCCGCCGCGGCCGATCCGCGCGGCGAGGGGGCTGCCGGGGCCTGGTAGCGTCCGGCGGGCTCAACGGTCCATCGCCCGTCTGAGGGCTGCGGACATGGCCACGGCCCCGGGGGTGTCGCCATGCAGGCAAAGCGTCCGGGCGGGCACGGCGACCCAGGGTCCCTCGAGGCTGTTCCATCCTCCGGTCCGGCGCCATTGGTCCAGCCGCCCGGTGACCTCCCGGAGGCGGGTCAACACCGCCCCGTCCTGATCCCGCGGCACAAGACGGCCGTCGGCGTGGTAGGCCCGGTCGATGAACCCCTCGGCCCAGGCGGCGACCCCGGCCTCCCGGGCCAGTTGCAGCACCTGTCCCCCGGCGCGGGCGTAGATCACCGCCTTCGGGAACCAGCGTGCCACGGCCTCGACATAGGCCCGTCCGAGGAGTTCCTGCCGTTCCACGGCGTGATACAGCGCGCCATGCAGCTTGATGTGGTGCCACCGGACGCGGTGTCGCCGTGCCAGGGCATCCAGGGCGCCGGCCTGGTGCAGCACCAGGGTCTGGAGTTGTCCCGGCGACAGGGTCACCTCGCCCCGTCCAAAGGCGCCGGCAACCCCGGGGTGGGCCCCGAGGCGCACCCCCAGGGTGCCGGCCTCGACCACCACCCGCTCCATCGTGGCCGCATCCCCGGCATGACCGCCACAGGCCACGTTCACCGAAGACACCCGCCGGAGCAGCGCCCACGTCCGCGACCAGGGTTCTCCCTCGCCCAGATCGCAATTCAGATCCCAGCCGGCCCGCCGTCGCATGGAGGGATGAGATCAGAGACCGACGCCCCGCGCGACTTCCGGCATCCTGCCGCCCGCCGGGGCGGAGGGATCTTGCGGAGGGTCCCCGGTCCGCGGGGAACCGCGGCCGGATCCGGGGACGATGCAGGCCGTGGACGCGACGGGAATCGCGGTCAGTCCGTCAGGGCCCGTGAGCCCGAGATTCCGGACTCGAGCTTCCGAAGCGTCGGAAGGATCCGCGCAACGGTCGTGGACTCGATCTGACCGGGGAACGGTTTCAGGTGAAATTCCATGACTCCGACGACGTCGCCGTTGCGGTCGTGCAGCGGTGCGGTGACGACCGCCGCGTCAGGGGTCTTCCCGAAGTAGACCTGGTTCTCCCGGTGCACCTTGCCGACGGTCTCCCCGGCGGGTGCCGATCCAAGATCCTTCGGGTGCTTGGCCGCGAGGCATTGGAGACGGTCGCCCTGGCCGGACGGTGCGTAGAGGCGCAGGTTGAGGAGTCTGGGTTGCTGCTCGAGGGTTTGGCGGACCAGCGAGGCGGCCAGCGTCTCCAGCGGCCGGTAGCGGATGCTGGTGTCGGAGAAGTGCGCGGTCGTGTCGGTCTTGGTGATGAACCCGATGTGGCCGGCGTTGAAGGAGTTGTCGGTCAGGGTCGGCAGGGCGTTGGTGCCGTTGAGGAACACCTCGATCTGGTTGGCCTCGGCGCGGACGGACAGTTCGTACCACTCCCCCTTCCGGAAGGGCACCGACGGCCCGATCGGGGCCGAGCGTTCACCGTCCACGAACTTGTAGAACCTCAGGTTGCCGCCGAGGGCGCTGGCGCGGACCACGTAGAAGTTCTTGTCGTCCTG
>JAJTFN010000157.1 GCA_021298285.1 Verrucomicrobium sp. | reverse complement strand
CGGTGCGCACGGCCTTCTTGGCCGGCTCGAGCGTGGCGTCGTCACCCCGGAAGAGGCGGCTGTCGGCCAGGCGCATCTTGAACTCGAACTGGCGTCCCTGGGGGTTGCCGCGGTCGGTGAGGTCGGGGTCGATGCGGTATTCGGGCCCGACCACGAAGTGGCCGTCGCCCTGGGAGCCCGGGCTCTCGGCCTGGTGTCCATGCGTGCACCCACCGGCGGCCAGGCCGAGCAGCAGCAGGGACAGGAACGACAGGGCGCGGGGCAGGGCAGGCCGGGTGGCCTTCGGGGCGGTCGGAGTCATGGCTCTGGGTCGCGCCAAAGCCGCCGCGACTCAAGCGCAATCTCGGCGCGACCCACGCGGCCGCTGTCACTGGACGGAATTGGATTGGCAACGCCGAGGAGGTGGCCCCGACACTCCGGCATGAACTCGATGACGGGGTACGGCCGTGGCGAATCGTCGGCCGACGGCGCGCGCGTGGTGGTGGAGCTGAAGTCGGTGAACCGCAAGCAGGCCGAGGTGGTGGTGATGCTGCCGGCCGATTGGGAGCCCCTCGAGGCGCGGGTCCGGGATGCGGTCGCCCGGGTGGTGGCCCGCGGGCGCTGCGAGGTGCGCATCGCCCTCGATGCCCCCGAGGGTGCCCCGGCCGGTCAACGCCTCCACCGCGAGGTGATCGCCGCCTATGCCCGGGAGTGGTCCGAGGTGGCCGCCGGACTCGGGCTCTCGGGCCCGGATGCCCGGGTGAGCCTCGAGCTGTTGGCCCGCTGCCCCGGGGTCTTCCAGACGCGGGCGCCCTCGATGGAGCCGGAGTCGGCCTGGCCCGCCGTGTCGGCCGCGCTGGCATCGGCCCTGGCCTCGCTGGAGGGCATGCGCCGGCGCGAGGGAGAGGCGCTGGAGCGGGATCTGGAGGCCCGCATCGGGCTGATCCGCGCGGCGTTGGAGCGGGTCCGGGCCATCGCTCCCGAGGTGCCGGTGCGCCATCGCCAGCAGCTGCGCCAGCGCCTGCAGGCGGCCGGACTCGAGGGGGTTTCCCTCGACGACGAGCGGCTCCTCAAGGAACTGGTGGTCTTCGCCGACCGCTCGGACATCTCCGAGGAGGTCGCCCGGCTCGACAGCCACTTCCAGCAATACGAGGACTGCCGCAGGAGCCGCGAGGCGGTGGGCCGGAAGCTCGACTTCCTGTCGCAGGAGTTCCACCGCGAGATCAACACCATCGGCTCCAAGGCCAACGATGCTCGCATCGCCGCCGAGGTGGTCTTGATGAAGACGGAACTGGAACGCTTCCGCGAACAGGTCCAGAATGTCGAATAGTCTCAGGTTTCCGCCCGAATCCATGCACCAGAGCGCCCCGTTCCTGCTGCTGATCTCCGCCCCGTCCGGAGCCGGCAAGACCACCGTCAGCCAGGGCTTGATGAACGCCTGCCCCGGCATCGGTCGCATCATCACCTGCACCAGCCGGGCCCCGAGGCCGGGGGAGGTGGACGGGGTCGATTACCACTTCTTCAGCCGCGCCGATTTCGAGGAACGCATCGCGGCGGGGCAGTTCCTCGAGCACGCCAACGTGTATGGCGACTGGAAGGGCATCCTCAAGGCGTCGGTGCGCGCCCATTGGGCGACGGGCCGGGATGCGCTCCTGAGCGTCGATGTGCAGGGGGCCGAGACGATCCGACGGGTGGTCGCCGCCGACCCGGCGCTGGCCGGACGGCTGGTGACCGTGTTCATCACCCCGGGCTCCCGGGCCGAGCTGGAGGCCCGCCTGCGGGGCCGGGACGCCGATGCTCCCGAGGCCATCGCCCGACGTCTGGACATGGCCGAGGCCGAGGTGTCCCGCTGGGCCGAATTCGACTACCTGTTGGTGAGCGGCAGCCGCGAGGAAGACTTGGACCGTCTCCGGTCGATCTACCAGGCGGAGCGGTGCCGGTCGTCGCGGCAAGGCTTCCGGTGGGAGACCCCCGGCAGCCCCGCGTCGCCGGGGCCTGCGGGGGTGTCGGAGCCCGCTGCACTGTCGGCGCATGCCCCGTCTGGTCGTGTCACATCGGCCCCCCGGACCGCCTGAACCCGCCCGAAAGAACCATGAACATCGTCCTCGGAGTCACCGGATCCATCGCGGCGCACAAGGCCATCGACCTGGCCAGCCAGCTGACCCAGGCGGGCCATCGCGTGAATGCCGTGCTCACGGCCGATGCGCAGCGCTTCGTCACGGCGCTGCCCTTCAAGACCCTGACCCGCCAACCGGTGGTCACCGACCTCTACGACGAGGAGGAGGGCTGGAAACCCACCCACATCCGCCTGGCCGACGAGGCCGACCTGCTGCTGATCGCCCCGGCGACCGCCCAATGCCTGGCCAAGCTGGCCCATGGGATGGCCGACGACGCCCTGGGATGCATCGCCCTGGCCTTGCGGCCCGAGGCGCGCGTGCTGATCGCCCCGGCCATGAACGGCCGGATGTGGCGGCATCCGGCCACCCAGGCCAACGTGGCCTTGCTCGCGTCGCGGGGTGTCCGGTGGGTTGGTCCCTCGGAAGGCCTGTTGTCCTGTGGCTACGAGGGCATCGGCCGGTTGGCCCCGGTCGACGAGATCCTCCGGGCCGTCGGGTCGCCCGCCGGATGATCGCAACCGGTGGGCCTCTGGTCTGTCCGGGGCCGCGCCGACCCCACCACCCGCCATGGCTTCGATGACCGAATCGCCCTCCTGGGAGACGTTCCGCCAGCGGTGGAGCGCCCTGCTCGAGGTCTTCCGGTCGCCGCCGCCCGACCCGGCGCTCTTCCGGCAGCGCATCCGCTTCGTGGAGCGCAACATCGCCACCTGGGTGAAGCTGGCCCTGGCCCCGGTGCTCTACTGGTACCTGTTCAATCCCAACGCGTTCAGCACCCTGTCGGTCCCGCGTGAGGACCTGCTGGGATACCTGCGGGATTTCACGCTGATGATGACCGCGGTCAACATCGGCGCGGGCATCGTGCTCTGGGGCATGGATGAGATCTCGACGCCGTTGCTCGAGAAGGTGGTCTCGGTGATCTGCCTGCTCGACACGGCGTTCCTCGGGGCCGTCACGCTGTTTGCGGGCGGATTCGACAGCGTGTTGTACTGGGTGTTCCTCGGGCTGGTCCTGCGCAATGCGGCCATCATCCCGAGTTCCGAGGTGCAGGTGCTGGCCAACCTCTTCGTCTGTGCGCTGTATGTCCTGTCGGGCGTCCTGGAGCTGCGCCTCAACCAGGTGGAGTCGCAGGTGCTGGACAGCTACACCCCGCAGCTCGAGTCGCTGTCGGGAACCGGGGAGCCGTCGTCGGAGCCCTTCGAGTCCCTCATCCTGCGCGTGTTGTTGCTGCTCCTGATGACGGTGGTGTGCCTGGGCCTGCGCATCCTCATCGACCGGCAGCGGCAGCGGGAGGCCGAGGCCCAGGAATTCGCCCTCAAGCAGGAGCAGTTGGAGGCCGCCGGGCGCCTGGCCGCCGAGATCGCCCACCAGCTCAAGAACCCTCTGGGCATCATCAACAACGCCGCCTACACGCTCCAGAAGACCGTGCGCGAGGGCAAGACCATCACCCAGCAGATCTCGATCATCCGCGAGGAGGTGGCCCGTTCCGACCGGATCATCACCGACCTCATGGGCTACGCCCGCCTGACCGAGGGGCGGGTCGAGCGGGTCACCGTGCCCGAGGTGCTCGACCAGGCCCTGGGGGTGGCCCTGCCGGCCGGCGCCGGTTTCGCCATCACCGTCCACCGCGACATCCCGCCGGCGCTGCCGGTGCTGCTCGGCCAGAGGGGACATTTCCTGGAAATCTTCACCAACCTGCTGGTCAACGCCCGCGAGGCGATGGGCCAGCGGGGCGAGCTGTGGATCACGGCGCGCCCGGCTCCCGACTACGGCGTCCAGGTGAGCGTCCGCGATTCGGGCCCCGGCATCCCGGCCGATGTCATCGGCAGGATCTGGGAGTCCTACTTCACCACCAAGGACCGCGGGACTGGCCTGGGGCTCACCATCGTGAAGCACACCGCCGAGATGTACGGCGGGCGCGTCCGGGTGGAATCCGAGACTGGCCAGGGGGCGACCTTTACCGTCACGCTGCCGGCACGCACCCTCATGAGACTCCGATGAAACTGCCACCCCTGCTGGTCGTCGATGACGAGAAGAACATGCGGTTGTCGCTCCGGACGGTGCTCGAGGGCGAGTCGTACGAGGTGCGCCTGGCCGACTCGGCCGAGGCCGGCCTGAAGATGATCCAACAGGAGCCCTTCTTCATGGTGATCACCGATGCCCGGCTTGGCGGGATGAGCGGCTACGAATTCCTCAAGGAGGTGGCCGCGAAGCGTCCGGACCTGCCGGTGATCATGATCACCGCCTATGCCACGCCCAAGCTGGCGGTGGAGGCCATCAAGTCGGGGGCGACCGACTACCTGGCCAAGCCCTTCGAGCCGGACGAGCTGCTGCACGCCGTGGGCCGCTGCGCCGAGCGCCACCGGCTCCTGGCCGAGAACGCCGCCCTGAAGGCCCGGGCCGGCACGGGCATCCGCATCGAGAACCTCGTGGGCGAGTCGCCCAAGATCCGCGAACTGCGCCAGCTCATCCAGACGGTCGCCCCGACCGATGCGACGGTGTTGATCCTCGGCGAGAGCGGCACCGGCAAGGAGCTCATCGCCGGAGCCATCCACTTCCACAGCCACCGTGCCTCGGCGCCGTACGTGCGCCTGAACTGCGCGGCGATCCCCGAGACGTTGCTCGAGTCGGAGCTCTTCGGCTACGAGCGGGGGGCCTTCACCGGCGCGCACCGCTCCAAGCGCGGGCTGGTCGAGGAGGCCGATGGCGGCACGATCTTCCTCGACGAGATCGGTGACATGAGCCGGCCCCTGCAGGCCAAGCTGCTGCGCTTCCTTGAGGATGGATCCTTCACCCGGGTGGGTGGCACCCAGGAGCTGAAGGTGCAGGTGCGCCTGATTGCCGCGACCAACCGCAACATCGTCGAGGCCATCAAGGCCGGGGAGTTCCGCGAGGACCTCTTCCACCGGCTCAACGTGATGCAGTTCCGCCCGCCGCCGCTGCGCGAGCGGGCCGGGGACATCCCGATCCTCGCGCGCAATTTCCTGCGGGGGTTCGCCGCCAAGCTGGGGCGCCCGGTCAAGGACATCTCGGCCCTGGCGATGCAGGCGCTGCAGGCGCACACCTGGCCGGGCAATGTGCGGGAGTTGCGCAATGTCATCGAGCGGGCCGTGATCCTCGAGCCGTCCGAGTCGGTCCAGCCGGCGAGCCTGCCGGATTTCGAGGTGGAGTCGCGCCTGAGGGACGGTCCGGTCGCCCGGGGTGGTTCGCACGGGGGGTCGCTGCCCGAGGCACTGATCCGCTTCGAGCGCCAGATGATCCTGGAGGCCCTCGAGACCAGCGGCGGCAACCTGTCCAAGGCGGCGGCGGCCCTCGATCTGTCCCGGCATTCGCTCCGTTACCGGATGGGCAGGCTGGGTCTGGGAGAGGACGGCGGCGTTGACGAGGACACGGACCCCGGAACAGGCTCTGCCGTCCGATGAGTTCCCTGTTTTCCCATGCGATGCTGATCCTGGCCGACTCGGCGGCACCCCAATTGCCGACGGGGTTGAATCCCGAGACCCAGAAGGCCTTCAGCGGAGGAGCCGTGGCGCTCATCGCCGGCCTGCTGGTCCTTGGGCTCGGGCTGATCTGGGCGGTGTTCTTCCGCAAGTCCGACCGGCAGAAGGCCCGGGGCGTCATCAGCGATGCCAAGGGCTCCGGACGCCGCCGTCGCCGTCGCCGCAGCAAGGACCGCCCGCGCAACCCGACGTTGGCCGATACCGGGGGGCTCCCGCCCAAGGGCGCGGGCGACCAAAATCCGCCGGAGCTGTGAATT
The DNA here is from genome assembly GCA_021298285.1 of Verrucomicrobium sp. Taxonomy (GTDB): domain Bacteria; phylum Verrucomicrobiota; class Verrucomicrobiia; order Limisphaerales; family UBA9464; genus SXXZ01. The sequence continues at coordinate 3,688 of JAJTFN010000157.1, read as the reverse complement.
CGGGAGTCTCGGAGCAGATCACCCGGAAGAGCGCCTCGAACCTGGCGCTGGCGTTCATTCTCCTGCCACCGGAGAAGCGCGTGGCGATGTCGGCCCTCTACGCCTTCTGCCGGCAGGTCGACGACGCCGCCGACGAGGACTCCATCCCGGTCGATGAACGCCGACGGACACTGGCGGCCTGGCGGGCCGACATCGCGGCGGCCTGCGAGGGCAGGGAACCCTCGATGGAGGTCAACCGGGAGTTGGCCCCGCACATCCACACCTACCGGCTGCCCTTCCGCCTGTTCGACGAGCTGATCCTCGGCGTGGAGACCGACCTGGTGCAGACCCGCTACCAGACCCCGGCCGAGCTGGAGCTCTACTGCTACCGGGTCGCCAGCGTCGTGGGGCTCCTGAGCATCGAGATCTTCGGCGTCCGATCTCGAACGGTTCCGGGTGCGGCCTGAGGAGATCCTGCGCCGCGAGTGGTCCGAGCGCTTCCACCAGTTGGCCCTCGAGGTCGACGGGCGCGCGCGCGGGTTCTATTCCAGGGCGCGGCAGATCCTGCCCGCCTCGGAGCGGGCGTCGATGGTCTCGGCCGAGCTGATGGGCAATGTCTACTGGAGGCTCTTGCAGCGTCTGGCCGGCTCCCGGTTCCATGTCCTGGACGAGACCCCCCAGCGCCTGAGCCGCGCCCGCAAGGTCGGGATCATCCTCCGGGCGATCCTGAGGTCCCGGCTGGGGCTGAGGGTCACGAGCTATGGCGGCGACTAGCTTCGGGCCCCGGGCCGTGGGGACGAACGATGGCAACCCGTCGAGGGCCATCCGCCTGATCGTCAACGCCGACGATTTCGGCATCTCGGCCGCCGCCAACCGGGCGATCGAACGGGCCCATCGGGAGGGCATCCTCACCTCGGCCAGTCTCATGGTGGCGGGTGATGCCGCCGAGGAGGCGGTGCGGATCGCGCGGGCGAACCCGTCGCTGGGGGTGGGCCTCCACCTGGTGCTGGTCTGCGGGCGGGCCGTCCTCCCCGGTGGAAGGATCCCCGGACTGGTGGATGCCCGGGGGCGCTTCACGGACAACCCGGTGCTGGCGGGGTTGCGCTATTTCTTCCTGCCGGGACTGCAGGCGCAGGTGCGCGACGAGGTGCTGGCGCAGTTCGAGCGGTTCCGGGCCACGGGGCTGCCCCTCGACCATGTCAACGGGCACCTGAATTTCCACCTGCATCCCGGGGTGTTCCGGGTGCTGCTCGAGGAGGCCTCCGGGCAGGGCATCCGTTCGGTTCGCCTCACGCGTGATCCGCTGCTCCGGAACCTGCGACTGGCCTCCGGGGAGTACCTTTACCGGGTCTCGCATGCGGCCATTTTCGGGGCCTTGTCGCGCCGGTGCCGCCCCCTGCTGGCGCGGCATGGGCTCCGGCATGCCGAGGCCACCTACGGGTTGCTGCAGAACAGCCGGGTGACCGAGGACTACCTGCTTCGGATGCTCCCGGAGCTTCAGCCCGGCACCTGGGAGCTGTACTGTCACGCCGACGAGGGCGCTCACCGGCATGAGCTGGAGGCGCTGCTCAGTCCGCGGGTGCGCGCGGTCCTCGAGGCCCGGGGCATCCAGTGCTGCCGGTATTCCGATTGCCTATGATCCGCCTGCTCACGGTGTTGTTGGTCGGCCTCTGCCTCGAGGCCGTCGGCGTGGTGTTCCTGAGCCGCGGCCTCAAGGAGGTGGGCGAGATGGACCGGGTGAGCGTCTCCGAGGTGCTGCGCCTGCTGCGCGCCGGCATCACCAACGGTCCGCTGCTGGCGGGAATCGCCTTCGAGGCCGCGTTCTTCGGGTGCCTGCTCCACCTGATGTCCCGGGGCGACGTGAGCTTCGTGTGGCCGCTGACCTCGTTGGGGTTCGTGCTGACGACCCTCGCGGCGAGGTTCGTCCTGAACGAGGCGGTCAGTCCGCTGCGCTGGTTCGGCGTCTGCCTCATCGTGTTGGGGGCCGGGGTCATCACCTACACCGAGAAGGTCAAGCCCCGGGCTGCCCAGGCCGCCTCTGCCGTCCCTGCCGCCCAGGCCGACACTGCCACCGGGGTGCCGGGGCGGCCGCAGCCCTGACGCGATCCCCGCCTGTTGGTGAACGCCGTGCATCGAACGAGCATGTCCCGGAAGCCTTCCCGCCTTGTGGTCGCCCTGCTTCTTGGCGCCTTCATGGCCCTCCTTGGGCCCGGGTGCCGCACCGCCCCGGCCGGGATGCGCGCGTCGGCGCTGGTCCGTTGTGAATTCCGGCAGACCCACATGGGCATGCCCTTCCGCATCGTCCTGTATGCGCCGGACGCGGCCGTCGGTGAGGCCGCCGCGGCCGCCGCCTTCGCGCGCATCGCCGAGTTGAACCGCATCCTCAGCGACTACGAGCCGGATTCGGAGCTCAGCCGGCTTTCCCGGTCCGCGGGGTCCGGGGCGGTGGTGCCCCTGGGCCCGGACCTCGCCCGGGTCCTGGAACGCGCCGGGGAGATCTCACGCCTCGGCGACGGGGCCTTCGATGTCACCGTCGGACCGCTGGTGGACGTGTGGAAGCGGGCCCGTCGGCAGCGGGTCCTGCCGGAGGCCGCCCGGGTGGAGGCCGCGCGGGCGGCGACCGGATGGCGCCACGTGGTGCTGGGGCGCGACGCCTCGGGCCGCAGGACGGCGACGCTCCGGGTGCCGGGCATGCGGCTGGACCTGGGGGGCATCGCCAAGGGGTACGCGCTGGACGAGGCGACCCGGGTGCTGCGGTCCCGGGGCATCCGCCATTCGCTGGTGTCCGGCGGAGGCGACCTGTTCGCCGCCGGATCGCCGCCGGGCCAGCCCGGATGGAAGGTCGAGGTCGGCGAACTCGATGTGACCAACGCCCCGCCCGGGCGGGTGGTGTGGCTGAAGGATCGTGCCCTGGTGACCTCGGGCGACCGCTTCCAGCGGGTGGAGCTCGGCGGCGTGCGCTACTCGCACCTCGTGGATCCGCGGACCGGATGGGCCCTGACCCACCCGAGTCAGGTGAGCCTGATCGGCCGGGAGGCGATGACGACCGACGCCCTGTCGAAGGTCCTGAGCGTGCTTGGGCCGGAGCCCGGCCTGGAACGGATCCGGCGTCATCCGGTCGAGGCGCTGGTGTTGCACGCGCCCCGGGGTCCGGTGGAAGTGGTCGAGACGCCGGGATGGCGTCGCTACGAGCGCCGGTGACGGACATCGCCTCCCGGGGCTGTCGCACCGCGCCGCCTCAAGCCGGTTCACCCTCGGCGGCGCGCACGGGCACGGTGACCACCAGGCGCAGTCCGTGGGGCGAATGATGCCTGACTTCCGTCGGTTGGTTGATGTCGACGTGTGTCGCTTCCGAAGTCGATTCACGAGGGATGGCGTCACCTGTCGCGTCGATGATCGCGGAGGGTGGGGTTGCGAACGTCCAAGACGCTTCGAAGGCACTCCGAAGGGGGCATCGTCTGGATTTGCGAGCATGGTGATGAGTGACAGACAGCCGATTCCTCGCACAAGCCACGGGTCGGATTTGCCCGGGTGGTTGGGAGGGGGCATCGTGGCGGCGATGACTCGGGGGGCTCGCTGGTGGTGGTTCTGGGGATGCTGGCTGTGCGCCTGCGGGCTGCGTGCCGGCGAAGACGTCGCGTTGGTGGCCATCCCGGAACGTTGGCGCTACCTGGCCGTCGGAGCCCTGGCGGAACCTCCGGTGGGCTGG
>JAJTFN010000030.1 GCA_021298285.1 Verrucomicrobium sp. | reverse complement strand
AGCAGGATCTTGAGCGGCAGGGCGATGGTCGCGGGGGGCATCATCATCATGCCCATGCTCATGAGCACGGTGGCCACCACGATGTCGATGAGGATGAAGGGCACGAAGATGAGGAAGCCCATCTGGAAGGCCGTCCGGAGCTCGCTGATGATGAAGGCGGGGATCACCACGCGCAGCGGCATGTTCTCGGGGGAGGTTGCGGGGATCTTGGCCAGCTCGACGAACAACTCGACGTCCGCCGGCCGCGTCTGGCGGAGCATGAAGGAGCGGATCGGCTTGGAGGCCTCGTCGAGGGCCTGGGACGAGGAGATGCGTTTCTCCATGTAGGGCTGCAGCGCGTTGGTCTGGATCTTCGACCAGACGGGCTCCATCACGAAGTAGGTCAGGAAGAGCGACAGGCCGATGATGACCTGGTTGGCCGGTGCCCCCTGGAGGGTCAGCGCGTTGCGAACGAACGACAGCACGATGACGATGCGGCTGAAACAGGTCATCAGCAGCACGATGGACGGGGCCAGCGAAAGCAGCGTGATGGCGAAGAGCACCTGGATGGCGATGTCGACATCCTTCGGCTGGCCCACGCCGTCCATGCCGATGTTCAGCGTGAGCGGCGGCAGTGAGCCTCCCTGCACCGCCTGAGCCTGGGCAGCCCAGGGCAGCAGGCCGAGCAGCAGGGCGATGGCCGGAATCAGCCAGGCCGCGAGGCGGACCGCGCCGGTGGACCGGGAGATGCCCCCGGGGCCGACGTCGCCGTGGGATGGATCAACCCGGGGAGTCATTGCGAGGGAGACCGGGCCTTGTCGAGGACCTGATCGAGGGCGTTGCGGAAGGCGTTGTTCGACGGCGGCGGCTCGGGCGTGCCGGCCTCGGTCCCCGGATCGCCCTCCTCGCCCTCGGAAGGGTCCGAATCGAGGGTCGAGAGCAGATTCAGCCCGTTGGACGAGCCCCCGATGAGGAATTGCTGCTGGCGGTAGGCCACCACATACAGGGAAGTCCGCTGCCCGAGATTCTTGACGTCGAGGATCCTCAAGCCCGTGGCCGGGGTCCGCTGGAGCATCACCCGCTGCCATTGCCGGTACATCCAGACCACGCCGATCAGCACCGCGAAGACCAGGGCCAGCGACCCGGTGAGACGGAAGAGGGAGGCCGCACCACTGAGGTCGGGGGATGAGGCCCCGGCGTTGGTGAGCGAGGTCGATGCCTGCATCAACGGGATGGAGTTGGTGACTGCCACGTGCCGTCCCACAGCAACGGGTGTGCCGAGCGGCAGGCGACCCCGGAAATCAGGGGTTTGGGCTGTCATTCCACCAGGTCGGCAGCGATTGCCCTGCCGGACGCCGGGTCACCGGGCAAAAACAACCCACCCCACCCCGAGCCCAGGAACCTCAGCCGAGGTTCACCGGATCGATGTCGATGATCAGGTTCAGGTCCCCCGGCATGGCGAAGGACTGCTCGATCTTCGCCAGTTCGGCGGAGAGGCGGCTCATCGACGGGGTCCGCAGGAGGATCTGGTGCCGGAAGAAACTCTCGGCCTTGAGCAGCGGCGCCGGGGCGGGACCGGCCACGATGAGGTCCTTCCAGCCGTTCAGCGCCGCATCGAGCGCCCGCCTCAGGTGCTCGGCGAAGAGTTTCACCTTGTCCTCGTTGCGTCCCTTGACCGTCAGCAGGGCCACCCGCGCGGCCGGCGGGTAGCGGAGCTGCTCGCGGAACTCCACCTCCTGCTCGTAGAAACCGAGGAAGTCGTGGCGGCGCGCGTACTGGATGGCGGGATGGAACGGCGTGAAGCTCTGGACGAAGACCTCACCCGCGACATCGCCCCGCCCCGCCCTGCCGCTCACCTGCGTGAGCAACTGGAACGTCCGCTCGCCGGCGCGGAAATCGGCCTGATGCAGGCTCAGGTCGGCGTGCACGATGCCCACCAGCGTGACATTCGGAAAGTGCAGGCCCTTGGCGATCATCTGGGTGCCCACCAGGATGTCGATCTTGCCCGTGCGGAAGTCGGTGAGGATGCGCCGGTAGTCCTCCTTGCGCTTGAGGGTGTCGGAATCCATCCGTTCAACCCTCGCCTGCGGGAACCCCTTGCGCAGCGCGTCCTCGACCCGCTCCGTGCCGATGCCCGCGAACCGGATGGCCGGGTTGCCGCATCCCGGGGCCGGGCAGTGGTCGGGCACGGGATCCTCATGGCCGCAGATGTGGCAGAGCAGCCGGCGTGAGGCCCGATGATAGGTCAGCGACACCGAGCAGTTGGGGCATCCGGCCACATGGCCGCATTGGGGACATTGCAGGGAGGTGGAGAACCCGCGCCGGTTGAGGAACAGCAGGGTCTGCTCCCGCCGCTCGAGCCGCTGGAGGATCGCCTCGCGCAGCCGCAGCGTGAACACCGGCGGCGCCCCGCCCTTGGTCTTGCGGGACTCCTCGCGGAGGTCCACCACGCGCACCACCGGCAGGCGCTTGTCGTCCACGCGCCGGGCCATCTCCAGCAACGCGTACTTCCCCCGGCGGGCGTTGTGGAAGCTCTCGATCGACGGGGTGGCCGACCCCAGCACGACCGCCGCCCCCTCGCGTTGCCCGCGCACGACCGCCACGTCCCGGGCGTGGTAGCGGGGTGTCTCCTCCTGCTTGTAGGAGTGCTCGTGCTCCTCGTCGACGATGATGAGGCCCAGCGGGTGGACCGGGGCGAACACCGCCGAGCGGGCCCCGATGACGATCCGGGCCCGTCCCTGGCGGATCTTGTGCCACTCGTCATGGCGCTCGCCGGCCGAGAGGTGGGAGTGGAGCACCGCCACGAGCGTGCGGTGCGGGCCGGACGAGAAGCGGGCCTTGAAGCGCTCCACCGTCTGCGGGGTCAGCGAGATCTCGGGCACCAGCACGATCGCCCCGCGACCCTGGGCCAGCGCGTGCTGGATGGCCTGGAGGTACACCTCGGTCTTGCCCGATCCGGTGACCCCGAAGAGCAGGAACGGCCTGGCCGGTTCGCCGCGCACGAGGCCGTCGTGGGCCGCGACGACGGAGCGCAGGGCCGCCGCCTGCTCGTCGTTGAGCGCCAACGGCGTGGTGGGAACGATCAGCTCTCGGGCGTAAGGATCGCGCTCGTCGATCTTCGGCGCGATGCAGACCAGACCCTTGTCCTCGAGCTTTCGGACGGTCTCGGCCGTGGTCTCACCCAGCCGGAGGAGCTCCTGCAGCGGCATCTCGCGCCACTCCTCGATGATGCGCCAGATGGCCTCCTGCCGGGGCGTGAGCCGGGGCGGTTCGCCCTGCGGGGTGAGTGCATGGACGTGCAACCGCTCACGCCAGCCGGCCTCCTCCTTGCGCACGGCCTCGGGCAGCACGCTCTTGAGGGCCGTCTCGACCGGGCAGCAATAGTAGGAGGCGATCCACCGGGCCAACTCCAGCACCTGCGGCGTCACCAGCGTCTGCGCGCCGATGACGTTCAGGATGGGCTTGAGGGCGGTCTGGGGCGAGGACTCGGCCACCGCCGTCACCACGCCAAGCACCTGCCGATGCCCGAAGGGCACCTTGACCCGCGACCCCACGGCGACCCGCCCGGCGAACTCCTCCGGGATGGCGTAGTCGAACTCCTTGCGGAGGGCGATCTCGAGGGTGACGCGGGCAACCACGGGCCACTCTCCCCGGTCAGTTGCGGGCGGCCCGCCAGTAGGGGCGGTCGGCCACCATCAGGTAGCCGTTCTCCGGGTACCGGTCGCCGAAGGCGAACTTCAGCGGGAAGCCGGACGGGATATTCCCCTGGCGAAGCAGGTAATCCATGTAGAAACGCCCCCAGACCGCGTCCGGATCGTTGAGCAGCCGGGAGTGCCACAACTGGTCGCAGGTCAACGGGGTCAGCAGGAGGCCGTTGAAGGGCCGCTGGAAGTCGTGGATCTGGTAGAAGTCCTCCTTGGGATCCTGGCCGGCACGCAGGGTGAGCGGCATCGCGTCCAGGTGGCCATACCACGCGACGGCCGCCGGCATGTCGGTCATGACCAGCGCGCCCGGCGGCAGGTAGCCCAGCAGTTCGCGGATCACCGGGAGGTAATACGGAGGGGCGGCCATCACCGGCTGTCGTGGCGGCAGCAGCGAGGCGACGAAGGGCATCAGGCAGAGCGCCACCGGGACGACCGTCGCCATCCATCGTGCCAGCGGGAAGGGGAAGTCGAACGAGTCGAGGGCCCACCGGAAGACCACCGCCGCATACAGCGACGCGAGCGGGACGAACCACGCCAGCAGGTTCTCCGAGTTGAGGAAGGGGGATTGGGCCGACAGGTGGGTCTGGATCAGCGCCTGGGCGGGCACGAGGGTGAGCAAGGAGGCCAGCAGCAGCCAGCGGAACCGGTTCATGCGGGGGTCCCCCATGGGCAGCAGCAGGCCGACCAGCAGGAAGGCCCCGAACCAGTTGCCGAACATCCGGGGCACGTCGTTGGTCAGGATGAACTGGGAGTTGGTCAGCACCTTGGCGAGGACCTCGGCCGGCCGGACCCGCGCAAGGTCGGGCTGCTGGGACCGCTCAAGGCGGTCGTCGGTGAAGGCCGGGGTCCCCGAGAGCGGCGCCAGGGTGGCGATGCCCAGGGGCAGTCCGCTGCGGATCTGGTTGCGGGCGACCCACGGGCCGGCAAGGACCATGAACACCAGCAGCAGGCTGCCGACGGCCCGCACCCGGGACGCCGCCGGGACCCACCAGCCCACGCACAAGGCCAATGGGATGACGAGGAACCCGAAGGAGTAGGACACCAGGAAGCCCAGCCCCAGCAGGAAGCCCAGCAGGGCGCACCATCGGGCATGCGGGAAGCCGGCACCCGTGGGCCGGCCGTCGGGCCCGGGGTCGGATGCACCGCCCAGGCGCAAGGCCACCACGCCCACGGCCACGCACAGCACCCCGAGCCATACCGTCGGCAGGCCGGAGAAGGCGAAGTCCCAGTTGAGCTTGGAGCCGAGGAAGATCATCACCGCCATCACGCCGATGGGCAGGTCGAACCAGCGCCTCCCGACCCGGAACAGCAGGAAGGCCAGCCCGAGAAATCCCACGAAGTTGAGGCATCCCACCGCCACCTCCGCCGGCGGGCGTCTCCGGGGCCCGGGCTCGACGCCGTAGACCCAACGATCCGGGAGCACCTTGAAGAGCGCCCCGAGCGCCAGCGGATAGACCGGGGGATGGGAGATGTCGGGGTGGGCAGCCGTGAGGAGCAGGCGGGGATTCACCCCCTGGGCGACGGCCCGGGGCGACTGCAGATGCAGGCTCAGCGGCCGGATCACCTGGGTGGTGAAGCCGCGCCCCTCGGCCAGGCTCCTGCCGAGCTGGGCCAGGTCCATGGCCTCGGCCGTGCTGAAGTTCCTCACCCCGTCGAAGTGGTAGAGCCCGAAGGCGATGAGGGTCAGCAGCAGCACGATGAACCGCTGCAGCCACACCCGACCCTGCCCCTCTTCGAGGCTGTGGATCAGTTCCTGGATGCCCTTGGGCGGTTCGTTGTACTGCATGTGAAAGGGCATTGGACAACAAGCCTCCGGCCTTGAAAAGGGGGGCCCGAGGGAAGTTTCGTCCCCGCCCTTGGCGGTTGACTTCCCGCCCCGGGTCTCATCGGGCCTCGAAGACCTGGCGGATGACCTCCTCGATGGGAACCTCCTCGACCGCGAAGTCCTTCACGGGCAACCGGTCGAGGAGCACCTTGCAGGTCGGGATCACCAAGTCGCGGCGGACCTTCAGGCGGGCCATCCCGGGGCCCTGCTCGAGCACCTCGCCCCATTCGGCCAGCGGGACCGCAGCGAACCCCGAGGCCTGTTCCAGGGTGACGCTGACGATCTTGAAGCCGGCGAAACGGTCGAGGATCTCGGCCAGCCTCCCGTCGAAGAACACCGTGCCGCGGTCGATGATGACGACCCGGTCGCAGAGTTCCTGGATGTCGGCCATGTAGTGGCTGGTGAGGAGGATGGTGGTCTTGCGCCGCCGGTTGTGCTCGCGCAGGAAGTCGCGGACCACCTTCTGGGACACCACGTCGAGGCCGATCGTGGGCTCGTCGAGGAAAAGCACCCTCGGTTCGTGCAGCAGGGCGGCGATCAGCTCGCACTTCATCCGCTCGCCGAGCGAGAGCTCCCGGACGGCCGTCGAGAGCTTGTCGCGGACCCCCAGCAACTCACCCATCTCGTCGACCCTCCGTTCGAAGACCGACGGCTCCAGTCCGTAGATGCGGCCGTTCAGCTCGAGGGAATCCCGGGCGGGCAGGTCCCACCACAACTGGTTCTTCTGCCCGAGCAGGAGGGCGAACTGCCGGCGGTAGCCATCGGCCCGCTCCCAAGGCACGTAACCCAGCACCGACGCCGTGCCCGAAGTCGGATGCAGCAGGCCTGCGAGCATCTTCAGCGTGGTGGTCTTGCCCGCACCATTGGGGCCGAGGAATCCCACGAATTCCCCCTCCTCGACCCGGAACGACACATCCCTGACCGCGAACACCGTCTCGTAGTCGCGGTGGAAGAGGCCCTTGAGGGCCCCGGCAAACCCCGGGGCCTTCTTGTAGGTCCGGAACGAGCGGGTCAGGCCCTGGACGTCGATGAGCGCCATGGGGGCGATCCTGCACCAGGGCCGGCGGACTGGCGAACCGGCAATCGGTCCGGGGAGCGGGGCCTCGGGGCGACTCATTCATTCAGGATCCCGGTTTTTCCCCCGGCCGCCCCCGAAACGGACCCATTTCTCGATCTCCACGATGAGGAAGATTCCCAGGGCGACGGCCGCGATGCGGACCCAGGCCCAGAGGGTCAACGGTGCGGAATGAAAGAGGCGGTTCATGATGGGCAGATGGGTGAAGAGCACCTGGATGCCGATCATCGACACCGCCCCCCAGATCGCCAGGGGGTTGCTGAAGCAACCGATGCGGAGCAGCCCGTGGCGGAAGGATCGGCAGTTGAAGAGATAGGCCGTCTCGACGACGACGATGACGTCCACCACGGCCGTGCGTGCCGCCTCGATCGTGTTGCCGGGGAGGTTCCTCTCGAAGAAGAACAGCCAGTAGGAGCCGGCGGCGATCAGGAAGGTCACCAGGCCCGTCCGCATCAGGAGGGCCCGGGTGAGCAACGGACGCGAGGGGTCGCGCGGGGGGCGCTGCATCAGGTCCGGTTCGTTGGGCTCGAAGACCAGCATCAGTCCGAGGCAGATCGCCGTGCAGAGGTTGATCCACAGCAGGTGCACCGGCAGCATGGGAAGCGTGAGGCCTAGCACGATGGCGATGAGCAGCACGGCGGCCTCGCTGGCGTTGGTGGGCAGCGTCCAGACGATGAACTTCCGCAGGTTGTCGAACACCCCCCTCCCCTGCTCGACGGCCGCGACCAACGTGGCGAAGTTGTCGTCCGTGAGGATCATGTCCGCCGCGCCCTTGGCGACGTCGGTTCCCGAGATTCCCATGGCGATGCCGATGTCGGCCTGCCGGAGGGCCGGGGCGTCGTTCACGCCGTCACCGGTCATGGCCACGATGTGGCCCCGGGCCTGGAGCGCGCGCACCAACCGCAGCTTCTGCTCGGGGGCCACCCGGGCGAACACCGGCGTCCGCTCGGCAACCTCGGGCAGATCGGCGTCCGGGATCCGCTCGAGTTCCCGCCCGGTGAGGGTGCGGACCTCCGAACCGGGATCGACCAGACCGATCTGGACGGCCACGGCGCGGGCGGTGGTCGCATGGTCACCGGTGATCATCTTCACCCGGATGCCGGCCTCGCGGCACCGGGCGACGGCCCGGATCGCCTCCGGACGCGGTGGATCGATCATGCCCTGGAGCCCGAGGAAGGTGAGTCCCTGCCCGACATGCTCATGCTCGAGCCGGTCGTGGCCGGTGTGGGTCGCCCGGCGTGCCATCGCCAGCACGCGAAGGCCCTCCCGGGCCATCTCCTCCACCGCATGCCGGACCTGAACCCGGTCCAGGGGCATGGAGGTCCCGTCGGGGGCAAGAGCGTCGGCGCATCGATCCAGCAACCGTTCCACCGCACCGACCTTGTAGATCACGCGGCCGCCGGCCGAGTCGTGCAGCGTGGCGCGGAACATGTGCTCGGACTCGAAGGGGATCATGTCCACCCGGGGGGACTCGCGATGGAGGGCGTCCCGGAGGAGCCCCCCCTTGGCGGCCGCCACCGCAAGGGACGCCTCGGTGGGATCTCCCTGGACGACCGCTCGCCCGTCCTCGACCAGGAGCCGCGAGTCGTTGCAGAGCAGACCGGCACGAAGGCACTCGACGAGCGCCGGACTCCGCGACGGATCGACGACCCGCCCTTCCCTGAGGATCTCGCCGGTCGTCGAATACCCCGAGCCCGTGACCTCGAAGGACTGGCCGCCGGCGAAGACGCGCCGGACCGTCATCTGGTTCTCGGTGAGCGTCCCCGTCTTGTCCGAGCAGACGACCGTCGTGCTGCCGAGGGTCTCGACGGCCGGCAGCTTGCGGATGATGGCCTTGCGGGCGGCCATGCGTTTGACGCCGACGGCCAGGACGATGGTCACGGCGGCCGGCAAACCCTCCGGGATGGCCCCGACGGCCAGGGCGACCGACGCCATGAAGACCTCCCCGAGGGGTTCCCCGTGGAGGAGACCGACGCCGAAGGTCAGCACGGTGAGGGCCAGGATGACCTTGAGCAGGAGGTTGCTGAACTGCTCGATCTTGCGAGTGAGCGGGGTCGCCAGGGGGGTGGTCCCGGAGATCAGGCGGGCGATGCGACCGGTCTCGGTCGCGTCACCCGTCGCCCAGACCAATCCCTCGGCCACGCCGGAGGCCACCAAGGTGCCGGCGTAGGCCGTGTTCTTGCGGTCGCCGAGCACGACGTCCTCCTCCAGCGGATCGGCGTGCTTGGCCACCGGGACGGATTCGCCGGTAAGCGCCGACTCGTCGACCTGCAGGCTCCTCACCCGGGAAAGGCGGAGGTCGGCGGGGACCCGGTCGCCGGATTGGAGCAGCACCACATCACCCGGGACGAGATCCTCCGAGGGAACCCGCCGCTGGGTGCCGTCCCGCCGCACGGTGGCCTCCGTCACGACCAGGTTGCCAAGCGCCTCGATGGCCTTCTCCGCCTTCGACTCCTGGAGGAACCCGACGATCGCGTTGACCACCACGACCAGGGCGATGACCGCCGAATCGACCCAGACTCCGAGGAATCCGGTCACACAGGCGGCCAACAGGAGGATGTATGTGAGCGGTTGGGCGAATTGGAGCAGGAACCGCTTCCAGGCCGGGGTCCCGGGCCGGGAGCGGATCCGGTTCGGACCCTGCGTGGCCAGACGCCGGCGGACTTCATCCGCCGACAGGCCCCTCCGAGGGTCGGTCTCCAACCGTCGTGCCGCCTCCTCGGTGCCGATCCGGTGCCACGCCTCCTTCATGCCTCTCAACATCGGACCCTCCATCGGGTTGACAACCTCAAGCTCCCGAAGGGACGCCATTTCAAATCCTTCGGATTCTCCCCGGACCACCGACGGCGTGCCAGGACCCAGGAACCAGGGGTTCTGGCCGGCCTCGAGACCTGTTTCCCGGAACTCCGCGGCGGCGGCCGGGGTCATTGAGCGGGGAGCGCCGCACCCCGCGATCGCCCAGGACGCCCCGTGGGGGATTTTGCGGCTGGAATCCATCCGGCCGGCTCCCCATCCTCCGTCGATGCCCCGTCGGTTCCTCTGCCTCTTCGCAGTCATCGGGTGCGCCCTGGGCGCGCAGAACTCCCCGGTGATCCAACTGCAGCACCTGGCCGACCAGCCGCCCACGGCCTCGTCGCACGCGTCCACGATCGAGGAGACCCCACAAGGCCTGGTGGCGGCCTGGTTCGGCGGCACGGCCGAGCGGGCCAAGGATGTGGTGATCTGGCTGTCGCGCAGGCCGCAACAACGGTGGCTCGCGCCGGTGGAGGTGGCCCGGGGCACCGAGGATGCCGGCGCCCCTCAATACGCCTGCTGGAACCCGGTGCTCTGGCAGCAACCCCGGGGCAGCCTGTGGCTCTTCTACAAGGTGGGGCCCAGCCCCGACACCTGGTGGGGCCGGGTGCAGGAATCCAAGGACGGCGGCCGGACCTGGGGCAAGTCGCGCCGGCTGCCCGACGGCCAGGTCGGTCCGGTTCGCAACAAACCCATCCTGCTCCCCGACGGCACCTTGCTCTGCGGGTCGAGTTCCGAGGATGCGGGCTGGCGGGTCCACATGGAATGGTCCAGGCCGCCCTTCACCGAGTGGCACCGAACCCCGGCCCTCAACACCGCCGACCAGTGGGGGGCCATCCAACCCACCCTGCTGGCCTGGGACGGGGGCCGCCTCCAGAGCCTGGTCCGCACCCGGCAGAAGGTCGTCGCGGAGCATTGGAGCAGCGACCAGGGACGCACCTGGACGCCGATCGCGAGGACGTCCCTGCCCAACCCCAACAGCGGCATCGATGCCGTGCGCCTCCGCGACGGACGGGCGCTGCTGGTGTACAACCCGCTGGCCGAGAACCGAAGCGTGATCGCCCTGGCCGTCTCGGCCGACGGCAAGGAGTGGACCAAGGTCACGGATCTCGAGAGCACGCAGGAGCCCGGCAAGCCGGACCTGGCCCGCAATCCCGGCGAGTTGAGCTACCCGGCGGTGGTGCAGGCGCGGGACGGCAAGGTGCACATCACCTACACCTGGAAACGCGAGAAGATCCGCCACGTGGTCGTGGATCCGGCCCGCATCCCGAGGTGAGCGCCGCGGGCCGCCGGAGCGGCGACCGGCCACGGATGGCGGCCCGCTCCCGGGCACCTCACTGGTAGGTTCGCCGCAGGTGGCTGGGCAGCACGTTCAGCTCGGCCCGGTATTTGGCCACCGTGCGCCGGGCGATCATGACGTTCTTCTCCTTGAGCTTGCTCACGAGCTGGTCGTCGGACAGCGGCTTGGCCGGGTTTTCGCCCGCGATGAGCTCGGCCAGGATGTTCTTCACCGAGGTGTTCGAAACCGTCTGGCCGTCGGCGGTCGACACGCCGGAGGTGAAGAAGAACTTCATCTCGAAGATGCCCTGCGGGGTGCGCATGAACTTGCCGGAGACGGCCCGGCTGACGGTCGTCTCGTGCACGCCGACCACCTCGGCCACCATGACCATGGTCATAGGCTTCAGGTGCTCGACGCCCTTCTCCATGAAGTCGCGCTGACGTTTCACAATCTCCCGGCCGATGCTCAGGATGGTGCTCTGGCGCTGGCCGAGGCTCTTGATGAGGAACTTGCCGGCCTTGATCTTGTCGCGGACGTACTCGCGCACCTCCGGCGAGGTCTCCGACTGGGCCAGCAGGTCCTTGTAGGTGCTGCTGATGCGCAGCTGGGGCAGGAACTCGTCCTTGCCCACCACCTCGTACTCGACCCGCTTGCGGCGCTGGCCGATGGGCAGGAAATCGCCGAGGAAGATCCGGTTGAGCTCGGCCGAGAGGGCCTCGACGGCCGGGCCGGGGCCCCGGGCCTCCTCGGCCGCCAGCGCCTCGGCGCAGGCCTTGAGACGCCGGTCGGCCGACGTGCTGAAGGTGGCCTGGCCCAGGAACCGGTGGTGCAGCCGCTCCTCGCCGCGCACGATGCGGGTGAGGTCGTCGGCAAGGCCCGTCAACAGGGTCTCGGGCACCGTCCCGCGGTCGGTGAACCGCCATTGGCGCAGGCCCTCGCGGGTCTGGATCGACAGCCGGTACCGCAGGTGGGTGATCACCGGGTCGTCGTCGTCGGGATCGCTGAGGATCTCGGCCAGGGACGGTGCGTCCTCGATGTCCCCGGGCTCGACCGCCGGGTCGGGGTCGTCGACCACCCGGCGCACCACCTCCAGCTCGGGCACGACGTACTGCTCGGGATCCCTCGAGAAATCGGAGCCGGGCCTGGGATCAAGCCGGGCCAGCCGGGCCGCGGCCTCCTGGGCCTCGGCCGGGGTGATCCCGAGCTGGCGGGCGATCTCCGGGAAGCGCCGCTTGCCCAGTTCCTCCATGTGGTCGCGCAGGATCAGGTATTCAAGATCCCCGGTCCGGCCGGCCCGCTCCATCTGGAGCATGAGGCACTCCCGGAGGTCCCGGGCGGCGACCCCGGGCGGCTCGAAGGTCTGCAGCACCTCCAGCACCTCGAGGATGCGCTCGGTGGCGACGCCGGTGGAGAAGGTGAGTTCCTCGGGCTGCGCCGTGAGATAGCCCCGCTCGTCGATGTTGCCGATGAGCAGTTCGGCCACCTCGCGCTGGTCGGGGTCGAGGTCTGCGAAGCGCACCTGTTCGAGCAGGTGCTCCTGCAGGGACTGACCGGTGGTGAGCGAATCGAAGAGGTGCTGCCGGCGCTCCTCGTCCTCCTGGGTGACCCGGTTGACGGTGTTGTTCTGCGCAAAGACCTCGCGCCACTCCTCGTCGAGCTTCAGCAGCTTCTGCAGGTCCTCCGAGAAGCGGTCGACCGGCTCGTCGTCGGGCTTCTCGACGGCGGGGTCGAACTGCACATCCGGAGGAGGCTCGGCCGGGTCGGCGGCGGCGGCCTCGGCCTCGGCCCGCGACTCGCGGGCCTCGGTGTCGATCTCCAGCGAGCCGATCTCCTCGAGCACCGGGTTCATCTGGAGCTCCTGCTCCACCATGGCCTTGAGCTCGAGCACGGGCGCCTGCAGCAGCGCCAGCGAATGCTGGAGCTGCGGCGACAGCACCATCTGCTGGGAAAGCCGTTGGCTGAGCTGAAGTCCGGCGGACATCGGGCCGCAGGCTACCGCAGGAAGCTTGCCAAACAAAGAACGAAGCGAAACGACGGGCCTCGGAGCGGGGTCCGGGGCCCCGGTTGACGTGTCATCGACCGAACCTCCGGAACCCA
Source organism: Verrucomicrobium sp. (assembly GCA_021298285.1). Taxonomy (GTDB): domain Bacteria; phylum Verrucomicrobiota; class Verrucomicrobiia; order Limisphaerales; family UBA9464; genus SXXZ01. The sequence goes on along the minus strand of JAJTFN010000030.1, from coordinate 54,465 downwards.
TCCGGAGGAACGGCGGGCTGGCCGCCCGGCAGGCCCCGGAGGACCGGCTCCCGAGGCGTCGTCAGGCAGTCGAACGGGCCGGGGTTCCCCGGGGGACGCGTCGAACGACCGGCGGCTCCCGACGTCGTTCCTCGCGCCGCCAGGCCGCCTCGCGCCGGGCCAGTTCGGCCCGCAGCAGTTCCTCGGCAGACCAGCCGGCCTCCTGGCACCGGGCCGCCAGGTCGAACAGCGCGTCGGCCGTCTCCCGACGGCCCGCCGGCCGGGCCTTGGCTGTCGGCTCCAGCCCGGCCTTGGCCGCCTTCTTGAGCAGCTTCTGGGCGCGCATCAGCGCGGGCAGATGCCTCGGGACACCGTCCAGCGCAGACTTCCGCTCGTGTCGCGAGCCCGCCTTCTCGGCCTTCTTGATGGACTCCCAGTTGGCCCAGACCTGGTCGATGCCGTCGACGGTCACGGAACCAAAGACGTGAGGATGGCGGCGGACCAGCTTGTCCACCAGCCGCTGGCAGACCCCGTCGAAGTCGAAGGCCCCCCGCTCGGAGGCCAGCTGGGCGTGGAAGACCACCTGGAGCAGGAGGTCGCCCAGCTCCTCGGACATCTCGGCGTCGTCGCCGGCCTCGATGGCGTCGATCAGCTCGTACACCTCCTCGACGGCATGCGAGCGGAGCGACCGGTGGTCCTGCTCGCGATCCCATGGGCAGCCATCGGGGGCGCGCAGGGCGGCCATCACCGCCACCAGTTGGCGGATGGGGGGAAGCTTGCGGGAGGGGGCTTTGGGCATGGTGTGGGTTCCTGGACGGGCCGGCCCGGCGGGGCTTCAGAGCACCACGAGGTCGTCGCGGTGGATGATCTCGGGCTTGGGGTGCGATCGGGAACGGATCTCGGCCGCCGAGGCGCCGGCGAGGCCCCGCGCGAACTCCCGGCCCTCGGGGTCGCAGATCCTCACCACCTCGCCGGCCTGGAAGTCGCCCTCGCACCGGACCACGCCGGGGGCGAGCAGGCTGCGGCCATGGTCGCGCAGGGCCGCCAGCGCCCCCGCATCGACCGACAGGGTCCCCTCGGCATGGTGGTAGAAGGCGATCCAGCGCTTGCGGCTCGAGAGCTTGCCGGATCCGGCCACGAAACGGGTGCCGACCGGTTCGCCGCGCACGATCCGCTCGAGCGCATCGTGCCGGTGTCCCGGCGCGATGACCATGGGGATGCCCGACCGGACCACGATCTTCGCGGCGGAGATCTTGGTGGCCATGCCGCCGGTGGCCGTCTCGCTGGAGGTGCCGCCAGCCATGGCCTCGATGCGCGCATCGACCGTCTCCACGGTCTCGAGCAGTCGGGCCCCGGGCCTGCCGAAGTTCTCGATCAGGCCGTCGGCCGTGGTGAGCACCACGAGCAGGTCGGCGGGCAGGAGGCTCGCGACGAGGGCCGAAAGGCGGTCGTTGTCCCCGAACTTCAGCTCGGTGACGGACACCGCATCGTTCTCGTTGATGATCGGCAGGACCCGGTGCTTGAGCAGGGTCAGCAGCGTGCTGCGGGCGTTGAGGTGCCGGGTGTGGTCGGCCAGGTCGTCGTGGGTCAGGAGCACCTGGGCCACGGGTTGCTCGTAGTGCCGGAACAGCGACTCGTAGAGGGCCATCAGCCGGGACTGCCCGACCGCCGCGCAGGCCTGCCGCTCGGCCAGGCTGCCGGGCCGACGCTCGTACCCCAGCACCCCCATGCCCGCCCCGACGGCCCCGGAGGTGACCACCACCACCTCGTGGCCCGCCGCCCGGAGGCGGGCGATCTGGGCCACCAGTTGGGCGAACTGGACAAGGTCGAGCCGTTTGGAGGCATCGGTGAGCACACCGGTCCCCAGCTTGACGACCACACGACGGGCGGTTGGAGGCGCTGAAGCACGCACGGGCGGAGTCTTTGCGCAACGCCCCCGCCGGCTCAACCCGCAAGTCGGCCCCCGGACCGGCCGCGACGGCGGAGGACCTCGGCAATCTGCCAGCCGACCACGCCGTTCCAGCCATCGCCGTCATCGTCGCGGTTGGTAGTTTGGGCGGAGCGGCCTAGTCTGGGCCCGTGCCGACCACCGCCGCCCCCGCACCGCCGCCCGAACCGCCTCCGGGGCTCCAGCAGTTCGTGGTGCCCGACCTGTGGCAGCAGGAGGCCGTCTCGGCGCTGCGTGCCGGAAAGGACGTGGTCATCCACGCGCCGACCGGGGCGGGCAAGACCCTGGTCTTCGAGCTGTGGTCCAAGGCCGGCAAGAACCGCGGCCAGGCCATCTACACCGTGCCTACGCGGGCACTGGCCAACGACAAGCTCGCCGAGTGGCGCGCGCGCGGCTGGAACGTGGGCATCGCCACCGGCGACCTGGCCGAGAACCTCGATGCTGCTGGTGGTCGACGAGTACCAGATGCTCGGCGACGAGGACCGGGGGCTGAACTACGAGCTGGCCCTGGCGCTGGCACCGCCGCGGACGCAGCTGCTGCTCCTGAGCGGCTCGGTGGCCAATCCCGGCCAGGTGGCCAACTGGCTGCGGCGGCTCGGGCGGGCGGTCGAGGTCGTCCAGCACACGGTGCGACCGGTGCCGCTGGACGAGGTCTTCGCCGGAGAGCTGAGCTGGCGACTGCCCCCGGAGATCCGCGGGTACTGGCCCAGGCTCTGCGCCAAGGCCCTGGCCGAGGGGCTCGGTCCAATCCTGCTCTTCGCGCCCCGCCGGGCGCACGCCGAGGAACTGGCCTCCGACCTCGCCCGGCAGCTCCCCTGCCCCCAGCCCCTGCAACTGACCGACGCCCAGAAGCGCCTGGTGGGCGAGCCGCTGGCCAAGATGCTCAAGTCGCGCGTGGCCTACCATCACAGCGGCCTCAGCTACGCCGTGCGCGCCGGGGTCATCGAGCCGCTCACCAAGGCCGGCCAGCTGCGGGTGGTGGTGGCGACGATGGGCCTGGCCGCGGGCATCAACTTCAGCCTCCGGTCGGTCGCCATCACGGCGGCGCAGTACAAGCGGGAGGGCCGCGAGATCCCCCTGCGCGGCGACGAGATCCTCCAGATGTTCGGCCGCGCCGGACGCCGCGGTCTCGACGAGACCGGCTACGTGCTGGTCAGCGCCAACGAGCTGCGGATGCGCGACGGTCATCCCTGCGCGCTGGCCCGCTCCGGCATGGTGGACTGGAGCGCCCTGCTGGGCCTGATGGCGGCGGCGGCCGACGCCGGCAAGCCTCCCTTCGAGGAGGCCGTGCGGGTCCAGGAGCGGCTCTTCACCACCAAGCCGATCATCCTGGGGGTCGAGGAGTCCCTGAAGCGCCCCGGGGCGCCCTGCGGCTGGATGACCGACGCCGAGCGCGCCCGGCAGGTCCGCAAGAAAAACCGCGAGATGCTCAACTCGGCCGGCGAGTGGGAGCCATATCCCTTCTGGCAGGAGCGGCCGCTGGGCAAGGTCCGGGTCGTCACCAAACCGACGGCCCTGCCACCCCCGTCCGGGGCCGCCGGCGGGACGGAAACGCCGTCCGATGCGGCGACCCCACCGGTGCTGGTCCCGGCCCTGACGGTGCAGGAGGCCCTCGACAAGGTGGGCCAGGGAGGCCTGGCCGCCCTCGAGGAAACGCCCGAGGGCACGGTGTACGGCCGGTCGATGATCGTGGCCGACCGCCTCTCCGACGGGCGGCTGGTCCTGGCCAAATGGGTGCGCCGGCTCACCCGTTGGCACGGCCGCGAGGTCGGAACCGAGGTGTTCACCGCCGACCTGCGGCCCGCGCTGGAGAAGCAGCTCCAGCTCCAGCGGCTCCCGGTCGTGCGCTGGGTGGAGCATGAGCAGGTGGTCACGGTGCTCGTGAGCCTCGAACTGCAGACCGTGAAGGTGCCGGTCGACCGGCATGGGGTGGCCCTTTGGCGTCCGCGGGAGCGGGAGGTGCTGTCGGCGGTCTGCGCGCGCTGCGACTGGACCGAGGTCTGCCGCGGTCTGTCGGCGGCGCCGGGCACGGCGTTGACCTGGCGACGGCTCGGCCTGGTGGACGCCCAGGGCGTCCCGACCCGCCGGGGACGGGTGGTGAGCTGCTTCTCCGGCGGGGATGGGCTGGCCATCGCGGCGGCGCTGGAGGACACGGCCTACCCGCTGGAGGAACTGGTCTACGACCTGGCCAACCTCGACGCAGGATTCCGCTTCGCCGCCGACGGCGACCGTTGGGGAGGCCGGCTGGCCTACGCCTGCCGCAAGGCCTACGGGCCGGCCTCGATCGAGGGTTACCTGGAGACCGGCCTCCCGCCGAAGTACGGCACCGGGGCCGAGACGGTGGTCCGGCGGATCCATGAGGACCCCGCCACGAAGGTGCGTTTTGTCAGCGAGTTCCTCGGCGCCGGCGACATCGACCGGATGATCATCGAGTGGCGCAGCCTCCTCCGGCAGATCGCCCATGCCGCCCCGCTGGAGTGGCCGCGCTGGACGGACCTCCAGGCCATGGCCAAGGCGATGCTCCACGAGGTGCACTCGCCCACCGAGACCAGCCTGCCACCGCTCGAGTACCACCAGACCAAGCGCATCGACCACCAGTTGCTCCTCAGGCGCTCCTGAGCCGATCCTCCCCCCGACCGCCATGATCCCCGTCCCCCCGCTCCGCCCCCGCCGCCCGATCGACGGCATCTCGGCCGTGCTGCTGCCGTTCCACGCCGACGGCCGACCCGACCGCGACACCTGGGCCTCGCTCGTCGAGCGGACCTGGGCCGCGGGCCTGACCCCGGCCGTCAACATGGACACCGGCTACGCCAACCTGCTGACGGCGGCCGAGCGCTCGGACTTCCTCGCAGAGGCCGGCCGGATGGCCCGCGGCAGGCGTTTCGTGGCGGGCACCTACGTCGAGGGCCTGGAAGGCGATCCCGCCGTGCTCTACGCCCGCGGGGCCGCGGCCATCCACGCGGCCGGGGGCACGCCGATCCTGTTCCCCTGCTCGGCCACCCAGCACTGGGACCGCGACCGCACGGTCGGGCTGTTCCGCGCCGTGGGCGAGGCGGTGCCCAGGTTCCTGGGCTTCGAGCTGGGCACCATGTTCGTGCCCTTCGGCCGGATCTGGGACCTCGACACCTTCCGCGCGCTGCTGGACGTCCCGCAACTGGTGGGCGCCAAGCACAGCTCCCTCAGCCGCGATCTCGAATGGCGGCGGTTGGCGGTGCGCGACGCGGCCCGTCCGGAGTTCGCCGTCTACACCGGCAACGACCTGGCCATCGACCTCGTGCAATGGGGCAGCGACTACCTGCTGGGCCTCTCGGCCTTCCACGTCGAGGCCTTCGCCGCGCGCGACCGGGCCTGGGCGGCGGGTGATGGCCGATTCTTCGAGCTGAACGACTGGCTGCAATACCTCGGCATGATCGCCTTCCGGGCCCCGGTGCCGGCCTACAAGCACACCTGCGCGCAGTTCCTCAAGCTGCGCGGACTCCTCCCGTGCGACGCCCCGCATCCGCGCGGAGCCCGGCGGCCGGACTCGGACCTGCCCCTGCTGGCCGACATCGCCGCGAAGCTCGAGGCCCTGACGGCCGAGGCCGCGTCGGCGGTCCCGACGACGGCAGACAGCGCCCCGCCGGTCGGCTAGGGTGCGCCCGTGCCGGACATCGTCCTGTCCACCCTCAACGCGAAGTACCTGCATGCGTCCTTCGGGCTGCGCTGCCTGTTGGCCAACCTCGGCGACCTGCGCGGACGCGCGGCGATCCTCGAGTTCGACATCAACCAGCGGCCCCTGGACATCGCCGAGGCGTTGCTGGCGGCCGCACCCCGCATCCTCGGGCTCGGTGTCTACGTCTGGAATGCCACCCCCACCCTCGAGCTGGTGGCCATCCTCCGCCGGCTCCGGCCGGACCTCGTCCTCGTCCTGGGCGGGCCGGAAGTCAGCCACGAGTGGGACCGCCAGCCGATCATCGCCCTGGCCGACCATGTGATCACCGGCGAGGCCGACCTCGCCTTCGCGGCGCTGTGCCGGGACCTGCTCTCGGGATCCGGGCCGCGGCCGCCGAAGCTCATCGCGGCGCCGGTGCCCGACGTGGCATCCCTGGCGCAGCCCTACGACCTGTACGACGCCCGCGACCTGGAGCATCGCGTGGTCTACGTCGAGGCCTCGCGCGGCTGCCCGTTCACCTGCGAATTCTGCCTCAGTTCGCTCGACATCCCCGTGCGCCAGTTCCCGCTGGAGCCCTTCCTCGAGGCGATGCGGCGGCTGCACGACCGGGGCCTGCGGCGCTTCAAGTTCGTGGATCGGACCTTCAACCTGAACCTGGCCACCGGCCGGCGGATCCTCGGGTTCTTCCTCGAGCGCCTGAGCCCCGGGCTCTTCGTGCATTTCGAGATGATCCCGGACCGGCTGCCGGCCGAGTTGCGGGAACTCATCGCGCGGTTCCCGCCGGGCACGCTGCAGTTCGAGGTGGGCCTCCAGACGCTCGACCCGCGGGTCGAGGCCCGCATCGGCCGGCGCCAGAACCACGAGCGCCTGGCCGACAACTTCCGGTGGCTGCGCCACCACAGCGGGGTGCACCTGCATGCCGACCTGATCGCCGGGCTGCCCGGCGAGACCCTCGAATCCTTCGGTCGCGGGTTCGACACGGTGGTCGCCCTCGGCCCGCAGGAGATCCAGGTCGGGATCCTCAAGCGCCTCCGGGGTACCCCCATCGTCCGACACGATGCGGAGTGGGCGATGGTCTACAATCCCAACCCGCCCTACGAGGTGCTGTCCACCCGCACCATGGACTTCTCCACGCTGGCCCGACTGCGGCGTTTCGCGAAGTTCTGGGACCTCTTCGGCAACAGCGGCAATTTCGTGGAGAGTCTGCCCATGCTGTGGCAGGCCGCCGGGTCCGACCCCGGCGGCACCGACGGCACGGGTTCCCCCTTCGAGGCGATGCTGGGCTGGAGCGACTGGCTGCATTCGCAGGGCGTCCTGGGCCATGGCATCGCCCTGCCGCGGCAATACGACCTGCTGTGGCGTTGGGCGGTGACCAACCAGGGAATCCCCGCCGACCGGTTCGGTCCGGCGATGGCCCGCGACTGGCGGCGCCCGGGCCGGATGGACCTGCCCGCCTGGCTCGAACCCTTCGCCGGCGCGGCCATGACGCCACGCCGCCCGATGCGCCTGCCCCGACGGCAGGCCCGGCACCTGGGCACGACCGAAGCCCCCTGACGGGGGGCCGATCGGATCAGGCTCAGGCCGGCGACGGGACCGGCCGGTACCAGTTGTCGCGCTGCACCGGCTCGAAGCCGAGTTCGGAGATGAGCCGCCGCATGTCGGCCACGCCCATGCGGAAGGTGGTGCCGGCGGAGCTGACGACGTTTTCCTCGATCATGATGGACCCGAGGTCGTTGGCCCCATGAAGGAGGGCCACCTGCCCCACCTCGGGCCCTTGCGTGACCCAGGAACTCTGCACGCTGGGGACGTTGTCGAGGTAGATCCGGCTCAGGGCCTGCATGCGGAGGTACTCGTGGGAGCCGACCGTCGGCGCCTTGAGCACGGTGTTCTCGGGCTGGAAGGTCCAGGCGATGAAGGCCGTGAAGGCCCCGCCACCGATCCGACCCTCCTCCAGGGCCTGCGCGTAGGCGGCCGACCGTTCGGCCGGGGTCCCGACCGCCGGCAGGTGGCCCGCGTCGACCAGGCGGCCCAGCGAGACGTCCTGCTGGGCGCGCACGACCTCGAGGTGCTCCAGGCGTTCGGCCACCGTCTCGACATGCCCGAACATCATGGTCGCCGAGCTGGCCAGGCCGAGCCGATGCGCGAATGCGCTTGCGGACCCGGTCCACCAGGATCTCGCCGCCCCCGCCGGGCAGGCTGCCCAACCCGGCCGCGACGAAATCGCGCAAGACGGACTCCACGGGCTCGTCGAAGAACTCGGAGAAGGCCACGAACTCGCTCGGGCTGAAGCCGTGGACGTTGAATCCCGGGTACTTGGAGCGCACATGGTGCAGCAGGTCGAGGTACCACTGCTTGGTGAGCTTCGGGTGATGGCCACCCTGCAGCAGCATCTGGGTGCCACCGAGCGCGAGGGTCTCCTCGATCTTGCGGTCCAGCTCGTCGAGGGTGAGCACGTAGGCGTCGGCGTCCTTCTCGGAGCGCCAGAAGGCGCAGAACTTGCAGTAGACGTTGCAGACGTTGGTGTAGTTGACGTTGCGGTCCACGATGTAGGACACGGTCTGTGCCCCGCGCCCGTCATAGGCACCCCCGCGGGCCAACCGGCGACGACGGTCGGCCAACGCCCCCAGTTCGGGCAGGGGCAGCGCGTACAACGCCAGCGCCTCGGAGGCGTCGATCCGCGCGCCATCCCACACCCGCTGCCGCAGGTCATCCCTTGAAGCGTCCATCACCATGACCGTGAGCCTACCTCCGAACCGCCCGGGGACAAGGAAAGGGCCGGCGGGGACGGCGCGACCCGCGGCCCGCCTTTACCCGGCACCTGCATCCGCTACGGTCTGGGCATCATGACACCGGCCGTCCGACGCCTTGGCACCCTCCTGTTCCTGGGGGGCGCCCTGGGCATGGTGGTCGCCAAGGAGGCCGGACCGGCCGGCACGCGACACCTCGGCATGAGCGGCGCGTCGGCCGCCATCTTCCTGGACGACCATCACTTCGTGGTGGCCAGCGACGAGGACAACCGCCTGCGGGTGTACGATCCCGGGGCCGGCGGGCCGGCGCTCAGCGCCTGGGACGCCTCGCCCGGCCTGCGTCTGGGACGCGGCAATCCCGAGTGCGATCTCGAGGGAGCCGCCCGCGTGGGCGATCGCATCTACTGGACCGGTTCCCACGGCCGCAACAAGGACGGCAAGTTCCGCCCCAACCGGCACCGGTTCTTCGCCACCGAGGTGGACCTGACGCCCGACGGCCCCCGCTGGCGCAGCGTCGGGACCGCCTCCTCGGGCCTCGTGGGCGCCATGCTGGCCGATCCGGGGCTCGCTTCGCTGCCCTTGGCGGCGGCCTCCGCGCTGCCCCCCGACTCGAAGGGCGGCCTGAGCATCGAGGCGCTGGCGGCCGGCCCGGATGGGTCCCTGTGGATCGGGTTCCGCGGCCCGCTGTCCAAAGGGCGGGCCATCCTCGTGCCGCTGCGGAACCCGGACCAGGTGCTCGAGGGCCGCACCCCCCGATTCGGCCCACCGACCCTCCTCGACCTCGGCGGCCGGGGCCTGCGCGACATGGTCTGGACCGGTTCGGAATGGATCCTCGTGGCCGGGGCGACCGGAGGCGACCAGAAGGGGACGCGGATCTTCCGCTGGAGCGGCGCCGGGCATCTCCCGGGCGCTCTCGACCTGCCCGGGCTCAAGAACCTCCACATCGAGGCCGTCGCCGTACCCCCCGGACGCCCCGTGCGTCGGCTCCTGCTGTGCACCGACGACAGCCATCGGGATGCCAAAGGCACCCCGTCGTTCCGGAGCTACTGGATCGACCTGCCCGCGCCGGTTGGCGGCGGGCATCCCGCGGCGCCATCCGACGGGCCGGGAACCCCTCAGAGCAACCGGCCCTGACCGGAGCCGCGGCCCATGGTCAGGCCCAGCTTGCGATAGGCCTTCTCGGTGCAGATCCGCCCCTGGGGCGTGCGCTGGAGGTAGCCCTCGAGGATGAGGTAGGGCTCGTAGACCTCCTCCAGGGTGTCGGGTTCTTCGCCGACCGCCACGGCCAGGGAGCCCACCCCGACGGGCCCGCCGCCGAACTTCACGATCACCGCCTCCAGGAGGCGCGTGTCCATCTCGTCGAGGCCGTCGGCGTCGATCTCCAGGATCTCGAGGGCCTTGCCGGCGATGTCGCCGGTGATCCGCCCGTCGGCCCGGACCTGGGCGTAGTCCCGCACGCGGCGGAGCAGGTTGCCGGCGATCCGGGGCGTGCCGCGGCTCCGCCGGGCGATCTCCATGGCGCCCTGGGGGTCGGTCTCCACGCCCATGAGGCCGGCCCCGCGCAGCACGATCCCCTGGAGCTGGGCCGCCGTGTAGTAGTCGAGTCGCTCGCGGATGCCGAAGCGGGTCAGCAATGGCGCGCTGAGCAGGCCGCTGCGCGTGGTCGCGCCGATGAGCGTGAAGCGCGGCAGGCTCAGGCGGACGCTCCGGGCGTTCGGTCCCTGGTCGATGATGATGTCGAGCTTGAAGTCCTCCATCGCCGGGTAGAGGTACTCCTCGATGGTCTTCTGCAGGCGGTGGATCTCGTCGATGAAGAGCACGTCGCCCTCGGAAAGGTTGGTGAGCAGGCCGGCCAGGTCGGCGGCCTTCTCGATGGTCGGGCCGCTGGTCGCCCGCATCGTCCCGCCCATGGCGCCGGCGAGGATGTTGGCCAGGGTGGTCTTGCCCAGGCCCGGGGGACCGCTGAGCAGGATGTGGTCGAGGGGCTCCTTGCGGCGCAGCGCCGCCTCGACGGCGATCTCAAGGCGTTCCTTGACCTTCGCCTGACCGGTGAACTCGGCGAAGGCGGCCGGCCGCAGGGCCACCTCGAGGGTGGCGTCGGCCTTGTTCAGGGAGTTGAGCGGGCGCTCGGCCATGCCCCCGAGTGTGGGCCGAACCGCCGTCCGGGCGAGGAGTTTCGCTTGGCCACCGCGGGCCGGGACCGATCGCGCGCGCCCCCCGGATTCGGCTGAACACCACCGACGGTTCGGGCGTCCGAGGACTCCACACGACGGTTCCTCCGGCATCCGTGATTGTCCCGGGCGCCTCCGGATGGCAGGAATGAACCGACACGACGATCCCATGGATCCCGACAACCCCCGGTTGACGTGACCTTCGAACACCTGCTGCGCAAGAACGGGCTCCTTCCCGAGGACAAGATCGCCGAGGCCAAGCGCCTCGAGGCGTCGGAAGGCTTGCGCCTCGACCGTGCGGTGGTGCAGCTCGGCCTGATGACCGAGCGCGAGGTGCTGGGACTCATGTCCGAGCAGCTCATGCTGCCGCTGATGGACCTCTCCGCCACGGAGATCCCCCCCGACATCCTCCAGGCGCTGGCCACCAAGGTGGTCTTCCGCAAACGCATCGTGCCCATCGCGCGCGAGGGCGACACCCTGCGCGTGGCCACGAGCGATCCCTTCGACCTGTACGCGATGGACGACGTGCGGATGACGACCGGCCTCCAGGTCGACACCGTGCTGGCGACCAAGGACGACATCGAGAAGCTCATCAAGACCCACTACGGCCTCGGGGGCGACACCCTCGACGAGCTGGCCGCCAACGACGACGAGCCCGGCGGCCCGGTGTCGGGCGGTGGCGGCGAGGACCTGCTCGAGATGGCGCAGGAGGCCTCGGTCATCCGCCTGGTCAACGAGATCATCGTCGAGGCCGTGCACGAGCGTGCCAGCGACATCCACATCGAGCCCTACGAGCACCAGATGGCCATCCGCTACCGGATCGACGGCGTGCTCCACGAGGCCTCGGTGCCGCCGCAGATGAACCGCTTCCAGGCGGCGATCATCTCGCGCATCAAGATCCTGGCCAACCTGAACATCGCCGAGCGGCGCATCCCGCAGGACGGTCGCATCAAGTTCAACGTGGGCGGCCGGCAGATCGACGTGCGTGTCTCGGTCATCCCCATGCTCTTCGGGGAGGGCGTGGTCATGCGTCTGCTCGACAAGGCCAACGTGCTCTTCACCCTGCCCCAGCTGGGCATGGACGCCGAGACCTACGGCCGGTTCCGCGGGCTGATCGAGCGCCCCCATGGCATCGTCCTCGTCACGGGTCCCACGGGCTCCGGCAAGACGACCACGCTGTACGCCTCGCTCAACGAGATCGTGGGGCCCACCCTCAAGGTGCTGACCGTCGAGGACCCGGTGGAATACCACCTCCAGGGCGTCAACCAGATCCCGGTCGACCACAAGGTGGGCATGACCTTCGAGGCCGGCCTGCGGGCCATCCTGCGCCACGATCCCGACGTGGTGATGATCGGTGAGATCCGCGACGTCGAGACGGCCCGGGCGGCCATCCAGGCGTCCCTGACCGGTCACCTGGTGCTGTCCACGCTGCACACCAACGACTCGGCCTCGGCGGCCACCCGCCTCATCGACATGGGCGTGGAGCCCTTCCTCATCGCCAGCAGCCTCGCCGGGGCGATGGCCCAGCGCCTGGTGCGCAAGATCTGCCCCAAGTGCCGGGTGCCCTACGACCCCGACCGCTCCAAGCTCCCCAGGGATTTCTCGGTGGAGCCGGGCGAGCACCTCTTCCGGGGGGAGGGCTGCGAGAACTGCCGCAAGACCGGCTACCGCGGCCGCTCGGGCCTCTACGAGCTGCTGAGCATCGACGAGGAGATCGCCCAGATGATCGTCGCCCGCGAATCGGCCCCGAAGCTCATCCAGTCGGGCCGCCGCACGGGCCTGCGCCTGCTCCGCGAGGATGGCTGGCTGAAGGTCCGCCAGGGCATCACCTCGGTGGACGAGGTCCTCACCTGCACCGCCCTCTGACCCGCGCATGCCCAAGTTCCGCTACACCGCACTGGATCCGGGGGGCCGACAGGTCTCCGGCCACCTCGAGGCCGAGGGCGAGGCCGCCGCGGTGCGGATGCTGGGCGAGAAGAACCTGTTCCCGGTCGACATCGCCTCGGCAGACGCCTCGAAATCGAGGCGCCGGCGCGTCTCCAGCCGCGACATCGGCCTCATGTACGGCCAACTGGCCGACCTGATCGGCTCGGGGGTGCCGATGCTGCGGGCCCTGGATTCGCTCATCCGCTCCACGGTCAACGCCCAGCTCAAGGCCATCCTCAAGGAGGTCCGCTCCGGGGTGGCCGACGGGCAGACCCTGACCGACGCGCTGCGACGCTTCCCCGAGGTCTTCCCGCCGCTGCACACCTCCATGGTGCAGGCCGGTGAACGGGCCTCGTTCCTCGAGGACGTGCTCCGCAGCCTCTCCGAGTTCCTCGAGCGGCTCGACGAGCTGCGGGCCAAGGTGATGGGCGCCATGATCTACCCGGCGCTGCTCTCGGCCCTCGGGGCCACGGTCATGGCCGGTGCGCTGATCTTCTTCGTGCCCAAGTTCGAGCCCCTGCTGGCCGGCGCCCAGAAACCCCTCCCCACCGTGCTGCTCTTCGGCGCCAGCACGGTGCTCCGGAGCTACTGGTACGTGGTGGCGGTGGTGCTGGCGGCCCTCGTGGCGGCGATCGTCTCGGCCTTGAGCAAGGAGTCCTCGCGACGGACCCTCGAGATCTGGCAGCACCGCGTCCCGGTCGTGGGCACGGCCCTCAAGATGCTGGCCATCACCCGCTTCTGCCGCATCCTGGGCACGATGCTGGCCAACGGAGTCCCCATGCTCGGGGCCCTCAAGATCGCCAAGGACGCCACCGGTTCCCGCCTCCTCGGCGAGAAGATCGCCATCGCCGCCGAGAGCATCCGGGACGGCAAATCCCTGTCCGGCCCGCTGTCCGAGGGCGGGCTTTTCCCCGACCAGATCATGGCCATGATCACCGTGGCCGAGGAGTCCAACAAACTCGACAAGGTGCTGCTCCAGATCGCCAACACCGTCGAGCGGCGCACCAACCAGCAGGTCGACCAGTCGGTGCGGCTCATCGAGCCCGTCATCCTCTGCCTGGTCGCCGCCGGCATCGGCTTCCTCGCCCTGGGCCTCCTGCTCCCGATCTTCACCCTCGCCGGCTCCCTCGGGAAACACTGACCCGACAGGGCAAAACGGGGGCGGTCTCCACGTGGGCCACACCGCCGGCCAGACTCCCGGCCGGGGTCCTCCCAGCCTGCCCGGCCAAAAAAAGCAGACCGGATGCCCGACGGCCCCTATCTTCCCGGATGTGACTCCGACGCTGCTGATTGTGGATGACGAGAAGTCGACCCGCGACGGGCTCCGGACGGCCCTGGAGGACAAGTTCGACGTCTATGCCGCCCCGGATGCGGCCGGCGCCTGGCAACTTCTCGGGAAGGAACCGGTCGACGTGCTGCTCACCGACCTGCGGATGGCGGGCGAGGACGGCCTGGCCCTGATCCGCAAGGCCAAGGCCCTTCCCAAGCCGCCGGTGTGCATCCTGATGACCGCCTACGGCTCCGAGGACCTCGCCGTCGAGGCCATGAAGCAGGGGGCCGACGACTACATCAGCAAGGGACGCCTGCAGATCGACGAACTCGAGCTGCGCATCCAGCGGGCCCTGCGGCGGACCCGGCTGGAGACCGAGAACGAGCAACTGCACCAGCGACTCGACCAGCGCTTCGGCCTCGGCACCTTCATCGGCGAGACCCCGGTGATCCGTGAGGTCTTCGAGCGCATCCAGCAGATCGGCCCCTCGACGGCCACCGTCCTGATCACCGGTGAGAGCGGCACCGGCAAGGAGCTCGTGGCCAAGGCGATCCACCAGCTCAGCCGCCGGGCCCGCGGTCCGCTCGTGACGGTCAACTGTGCCGCCCTGCCCGCGACGCTGCTCGAGGCCGAGCTCTTCGGCCACGAGAAGGGGGCCTTCACCGGGGCCAACGAGCGGCGCATCGGCCGTGTCGAGCAGGCGCAGGGAGGCACGCTGTTCCTCGACGAGATCGGGGAGATCGACGCCACCACCCAGGTGAAGCTGCTGAGGCTCATCGGGGAGCGCACCTACGAACGCCTCGGCTCGGGCAGGACCCAGAGCGCCGACGTGCGTTTCCTGTCGGCCACCAACAAGGACCTCAAGGCGCTGGTCCGCTCCGGAGCCTTCCGCGAAGACCTCTACTTCCGCATCGCCGTGGTGCCCATCCACCTGCCGCCGTTGCGCGAACGGGTGGCCGACATCCCCCTCCTGGCGCAGGCGTTCCTCAAGGAATTCGCCCGGGAGAACGAGAAGGCCGTCGCAGGGTTCGGCACCGAGGCCATGGACCTGATGCTCCGCTACCGCTGGCCGGGCAACGTGCGCGAGTTGCGCGCCTCCATCGAGCACGCGGTCGTGCTGTGCCGTGGCGATCAGGTTCAGGCCCGCGACCTGCCCGCCTCCGTGCGCGAGCCGCTGGGAGAACCGGGGCCGTCCGCTTCGGTGACACCCGTCGCCCGGGCCCCCGGCCGGCTGTCGCTGCGCGAGGCCGAGAAGCAGCTCATCATCCACGCCCTCAGGGAATGCGACGGCAACCGGACCGAGGCGGCCAGGAAGCTTGGCGTGAGCCGGCGCACGCTCCACCGGAAGCTCCACGAGTTCGAACTGCACGACCTGTGACCGCCGGTCCGGGTCAAGGGACCCGGGTGCCCTTCCCTCGGGCCGACCGGGCGGCCCACCCAACGGCCACGCGGTCGACCAGCGCCGATCGGGCCCGGTGGGCATGGAGTCCCGCCCCCGTCGCCACCGCATCGGCCACCAGCACGGCGACCAGCCCCGGGACGATGATCCCGGGCCCGAAGAGCTCCCAGCCCAGCACGGCGCAGGCCCATGGCGTGTGGCCGGCGGCGGCGAACACGGCGATGAACCCCAACGCGGCGAACTCGCCGACGGGCCATCCCGCGAAGGCCGCCAGAGACTGCCCCAGGGCCGCACCGATGAAGAAGAGCGGTGTCACCTCGCCGCCCTTGAACCCGCCGGCGAGGGTCGCGGTGGTGAACAGGAGCTTCCAGAACCAGCTCCAGGTCGTCACGCCACCGGGATCGAAGCTGCGGACGATCGACGGGTCGGTCGGCAGACGGCCGGTCACCCCCAACCCGAGGTAGGCATCGGTTCCGAGCAGGGCGGCCATCGCGATCACGGCCCCGGCGGCCACGATGGGCTGGATCCATCCCGAGAGCGTGCCGGGCGCCCCCGGGAGGCAGCCGTAGGCCCGGCTCCAACCCCGCAGGCAGGCCACGAAGGCCCGCGCCGCCAGGCCGAAAACCACCCCGGCGACGACCCAGCCCAGGATCCGGCCTCCGTCGAACGGATCACCCATGGGAAAACCCGGACAGGGTGTGTGCCGGACCCCGAGGGCCGTGCAGGTGGCATGACCGCACCACGATGCCACCAGGCAGGGGATGGCCTGCGGCCAGCGGAACCCGGCGACCAGCGGCAGTTCGACCGCATACAGGGCGCCCGCCCAGGGGGTCCCAAACACCGCCCCGAACCCGCCGGCCACTCCGGCCAGCAGGGCGGCGGCGGGATCGTTGGTCGTGGCGAAGAACCGCCGCCGGATCGTCTCCCCCAGCGAGGCTCCCATCTGCACGGCGGTGCCCTCCCGACCGACCGACCCGCCACACAGGTGGCTCAGGAGGGTCGATCCGAGGATCATCGGCGCGAGGATTCCCGGAACCCGGGTCCGGGGGTCCCGGACCGCGTCCAACACCAGCGCGGTGCCGCGCTCCGCCCCCCGACCCCAGGCCCGGTAGGCCCGGGCGGAGACGACCCCGGCCACCGGCAGCAGGTACAGGAGCCACGGAAACCGCCACCGCAGGGAGGTGACGGCATCGAGGGCCGTCAGGAAGAGGGCACCAGCCAGCCCGGCGGCAATGCCACAGCACGCCGCCAAGGCCAATGATCCGGCAGGGCCCGGGGCCATCCCCGGACTCCGGATCGACCCGTCGGCCGGTGGACCGCCCGGGCGATCACCGGCGTCGGGCCGTGATGCCGGAGACTTCGGGACCTCGGCCATCGGAGGGCGCGTGCGGGTTCCCGGGGCGCTGGCGTTCCAAAGTCGCCTCAGCGGAGCCTCAGCGCGATCTGCTTGTCGATCTCGCTGGCGAGGATGATGTCGCCCTTGCCATTGGACTGGCGCGCCTGCACGAGGATGCGGCTGGCGTTCGGCTCGAGTTCCTCCACGCGGACCCAGAGCGTGCGGTTCTCCACCTGGGCGGTGAGGGTCTTGCGGACGATATCCTCGGAGGTGATCGTGCCGTTGTAACCCAAGGTGGCCTTGGCCGCCTCGAACAACTGGACGACCGGCCGCTCATAGCGGCTCTCGATGGTGTCGGTGGAGAAGGGAACGCCGACCTTCACCCGGCCTTCCTGGGTCCGGTAGCAGCCGGAGACACCGGCCAGGCCGATCAGCAGCGCGGAGACGGTCAAGAACTTGTTCATTGCACGCGGATGCAACCACACCACTCCGGCGGGTCAAGCCAAGGCTGCAGGACCATCGGGCTGGTTTTCCGGCGGACTTCCAGGTTCTGTGCTTGCCTGGCGGAGCCCTCCGTGGTCCGACGTCCCGTCGATGTGGTGCCGGGGAGGCAGGATGGGGAGGCAGGCGTTTCCCGCAGCGGTTCTTCCGGCGGGAGCCCCCTCCGGACCCTCCGTCGAAGCGACATCGCCAAGCCGCCTGAAACTCCGCCTTCTGAAATCGGGCATTGACGCTCGCCCAGCCCCTGATAAAAACGCCGCTCCTTTTCGGAACCTTCGGATATTTGATTCCCGGATACTTGATGAAGACCTATCTGCCCAAAGTCGATGTGCAGCGCCGTGCGTGGCGTGTGATCGACGCCAATGGCGCCATCCTCGGCCGCCTCGCCGTCCAAGTTGCCGACGCGTTGCGCGGCAAGGACAAGCCCGTGTTCACCCCCCACCTCGATGCCGGTGACTTCGTGGTCGTCATCAATGCCGAGAAGGTCGCCCTCAGCGGCACGAAGGAGACCGACAAGCTGTTCATGTCGTACTCGGGCTGGAAGGGTGGCGAGAAGTACCGCTCGGTCTCGCAGGTGCGCGCCGCCCACCCCGAGCGCCTCGTGATGCACGCCGTCAAAGGCATGCTCCCGAAGAACCGCCTCGGCGACCAGTTGCTGACCAAGCTCAAGGTCTATCCCGGCTCCAACCACCCGCATGCGGCCCAGGAGCCGCGCGACATGAAGTACGCCGGCTAAGAAACACCAGCCAAAAGAAAGCCCCTCCGCCCCCCAGGCTGAACCCTCTCCCTGCTCACCATGTCGAATACCAACGAATTCCTCGGGACCGGCCGCCGGAAGACCTCCGTGGCCCGCGTCCGCATCAGCGCCGGCTCCGGCAAGATCCTCGTCAATGGCCGTGCCTTCGAGGTGTACTTCCCGCTCGAGTCCCAGCGGATGACCGTCCAGCAGCCCTTCGTGACCACCGCGACCTCCGGCAAGTTCGACGTCTCGGTGAATGTCGACGGGGGTGGACCCATCGGCCAGGCCGGTGCGGTCCGCCACGGGATCGCCCGGGCCCTCATCGAGGCCGATGCGGCCCTGCGTCCGCTCCTCAAGGCCGACGGCCTGCTGACCCGCGACCCGCGCATGAAGGAGCGCAAGAAGTACGGCCAACCGGGCGCCCGCAAGCGCTTCCAGTTCAGCAAGCGCTGATCCGGACCGACACCGGGGTCCCCGGTGTCACCACAAAAGCCCCGTCGGACCTCCGGCGGGGCTTTTTGCTGTCCCTGCCGCGGCCCCGCGTCGACACCGGGACTCCCGGGGGGGGCGCCGGCCCGGATTCCGGGATGGCCTCGCCCCTTCCCTTGTCCCAGCATGTCCCCGATGCCCGCCTGGGCGGCATCACCCCGAACAGACCATGACCTCCAGTCCACGATCCGTCCGCGTCGCCATCGTCGGAGCCTCCGGCTACTCCGGCGAGGAACTCGTCCGCCTGCTGCTCCGCCACCCGCATGCCGAACTGGTGGCGGTCACCTCCCGGCAAAGCGCCGGGCAGACCATCTCCCAGGTGTTCCCCCGGTTCGCCACCCACCCGTTGGCCCGGTCGCTGAGGTTCACCGATCCGGACACGGCGGCGCTGGCGCGCGAGGCCGAGGTGGTCTTCCTGGCCCTGCCGCACGGCGTGGCGGCCGAGTACGCCATCCCCCTGCTGCGCAGCGGGTGCCGGGTCATCGACCTGAGCGCCGACTTCCGCCTCAAGAGCGCCGCCGTCTACCGGGAGTTCTACGCGCACGACCACCCCGCCCCGGACCTCCTGGCGCAGTCGGTCTATGGCCTGCCCGAGGTCCACGCCGAGGCGATCCGGGGCGCGCGCCTGGTGGCCTCGCCGGGCTGCTATCCCACCAGCATCCTCCTGCCGACGCTGCCGCTGCTCCGCGACGGGCTGATCCGTCCCTCGGGCATCATCGCCGACTCGTTGAGCGGCGTCAGCGGCGCCGGTCGCAAGGCCGAGGTCGACTACCTGTTCTGCGAATGCAACGAGAGCGTGCGCCCGTATGGCGTGCCGAAGCACCGACACCTCTCGGAGATCGAGGAGCAGCTCTCCGCGGCGGCGGGGGTGCCGGTGGTCATCCAGTTCACGCCGCACCTCATCCCCGTCAACCGCGGGATCCTCACCACGCTGTACCTGGCGCCGAGCCGGCCGTTCGCGACGCCGGACGAGGTCGCCGCTCTGGGCGCCGAGATCGCGGCCTCCTACGCCCGGGCCTACGTCGGCGCCCCGTTCGTCCGGGTGCTCGAGGGCAAGGCCCTGCCGGACACCAAGAACGTCGTCGGCACCAACGTCGTGGAGATCGCCTGGCGGTTGGATCCGCGCACCGGGCGCCTGATCGTCATGAGCGCCGAGGACAACATCCTCAAGGGTGCCTCGGGCCAGGCCGTCCAGAGCCTGAACCTGATGTGCGGCTTCCCCGAGACCTCGGGCCTCGCCTGATCCACACCCCGACCCACGCCCCGGCCTATTGCCCGATGCCCGTGCAGATCCTATCCTGACCGACCTGTTTCGAGACCGACCGACCATGAGTGAGACTCCGCCTGCCGAACCCGGCGTGCCCCCGGGCGACCCAACCCCCGCCAACCCTGCGGCCTCCGGGCCGGCATCCGCCACCCCGGGATCGGACGCGGGGACGTCCCAACCCTCCCTCGCGGTGCAACTGGCCGAGGCGCAGGACCGGTACGTCCGCCTGTACGCCGACTTCGAGAACTTCAAGAAACGGGCCGCCCGCGAGCGCGACGAGGTGCGCCGGGCCGCGACCGAATCGGTGCTCGGACGCCTGTTGCCGGTGCTCGACACCTTCGAGATGGCCATGCAGGCCGCCTCGCAACCGAACACCAACCTCGAGTCGCTGCGTGCCGGGGTGGGCATGATCCAGGGCCAGCTGCGCAACACCGTGGCCGACTACGGGGTCGAGGAGATCGACGCCGTGGGCAAGCCCTTCGACCCGTCCCTGCACGAGGCGCTTTCCCAGCAGGAGACCACCGAGGTCGCCGACGGCCACGTGATCAGCCAGAACCGCAAGGGGTACAAGATGAAGGACCGGCTGCTCCGACCCGCCGCGGTGGTGGTGGCCCGTCGCCCCGCCGCCCCGGCCTCCCCGTCGAGCCAATCCCCGAGCCAATCCTGACCCATGGCCGCCAGCAACAAGCGCGACTATTACGAAGTCCTCGGGGTCGACCGCAGCGCCACGCCCGAGCAACTCAAGAAGGCCTACCGGAAACTGGCCGTCCAGTACCACCCGGACAAGAACCCCGGCGACAAGGAAGCCGAGGAGAAGTTCAAGGAACTCGGCGAGGCCTATGAGGCCCTCAACGATCCCCAGAAGCGGGCCGCCTACGACCAGTACGGCCATGCCGCCTTCGACCCGCGCCTGCGGGCCGGGGCCGGCGGTGCCCGGGGAGGCGCCGGGGGCGGCTTCCACGACCCGGCCGACATCTTCCGCGAGGTGTTCGGCGGCGGCGGCGGGGGTGGGAGCATCTTCGAGCAGTTCTTCGGAGGAGGAGGAGGAGGCGACGAGGAGGAGGCCCATGGTGAGAACCTCCGCTACGACCTCGAGATCACCCTCGAGGAGGCCGTCAACGGCACCGAGAAGGAACTGACCTTCACCAAGCCCGTGCGCTGCGAGCCCTGTGGCGGCGGCGGGGCCGAGAAGGGCTCCAAGACGATCACCTGCCAGACCTGCGGCGGCCGGGGCCAGGTGACCCGCAACGCCGGCATCATCATGATGCGTCAGACCTGCCCCCGGTGCTCCGGGGCCGGCAAGGTCATCGAACGTCCGTGCCGTGCCTGCTCCGGCGAGGGGCGGGTCAACCAGAAGTCCTCGGTCCGGATCCGCATCCCGGCCGGCGTCGACACCGGCGTGCGGCTGCGCTCCTCGGGCAACGGGGCGGCGGGTGTCCGCGGAGCACCCAACGGCGACCTGCATGTGATGATCCACGTGCAGGAGCACGACATCTTCGGTCGCAATGGCCGCGACCTCACCTGCGAGGTGCCCATCCGCTTCGTGCAGGCGGCGCTCGGGGGCGAGATCGACGTGCCGACCCTCACCGGCAAGGCGCGCATCGCCATCCCCTCGGGCACCCAGTCCGGGAGCACCTTCCGCCTCAAGTCCCGCGGCGTGAAGGACCTCCAGGGGGGCGGCCAGGGCGACCTGCTGGTGACCGTGCGCGTGGAGATTCCCCAGCGCCTCAACGCGGCCCAGCGCGCCAAGCTCGAGGAGTTCGCCGCCCTGTGCGACGAAAACGTGAATCCCCAGTCGAAGGGGTTCTTCGAGAAGGCCCGCAACTTCTTCAAATAGCCTCCGGCCGGGGCGGCCGCCACCCGACATGCACCGCTTCTTCGTCTCCCCGGACCGGTGCTCCACCCCGGAGTTCGACCTTGGGGATGCCGAGGCCCGTCACGCCCACCAGGTGCTGCGCCTCGGCCGCGGAGACCGACTGGAGGTGCTCGACGGCCGGGGAACGCTCATCGAGGCCGAGATCCTCTCGGCGGGCCGGGGTGGTGTCGTGGTGCGGGCCCTCTCCCGGAAGTTGCGGAGTCGCCCCGCATGCCGGCTCGTCCTGCTCCAGGCGCTGCTCAAGGGCAAGGCGATGGAGGTGGTGCTCGAGAAGTCGGTCGAACTCGGGGTCGATTCCCTCGTGCTGCTCGACACCGGGCGCTGCGTGGCCCGGGTGCCGGCCGGCGAGGCCGGACGCAAACGGGACCTCTGGACCCAGACCCTCGTCGAGGCCGCCAAGCAGTCGCGCAACCCGTGGCTGCCCGAGCTGGTCGGACCGCTGCCGCTGGGGCAGGCCCTCGACACGCTGAGCCTCCCTCCGGGCGGGGCGACGTTGCTTTTCGGCTCCCTCGAGCCCGACGCCCCGCCGATGGGGCAGGTGCTCGAGGAGATGCGTCGAAACTCGAACACCCCGACGGGAACCTCGTCCATGGACGGTGCGGGGGCCGCGGCCTCCCGCCGCTGGGCCTTGGCCATCGGGCCCGAGGGCGACTTCACCCCGGACGAACTGGATCGCCTGCACCGTCAACCCGGGCACGCGGTGTCGCTTGGTCCCCTCATCCTGAGGGCGGAGACCGCCGCCATCGCGGCCATGGCCCTCCTGGCCGATGCCGCGCGCCGCCTCGACGCCGGCACCGACCGGCCGGCACCGGCGTTCCCGACAGACACCCCGACGACGCCAACCGCCTGACATGCCACCGACCCCGTCCCTCCTCCGTCCGCTGGCCGGCCTGCTGGTCCTGGCTGCGGTGTCGACAGTCGTTTCGGCCGAATCCGGGCCTGATCTTGCGAAGCCCCGGACCCCGGTGCCATCGCCAGCCAAGCCCGCCTCCCGGATCCCCCGCGACGCCTTCGTGCTCCGCCCGTTCGAGTGGATCCCGGCCGTGCCGGGCGCACGCGCCGTGCCGGTCACCTTCCCCGAGACCAAACCCATGGGGTACATCCACGCGCTGGCCTCCACCGGGGAGCGCCTGTGGATCTCGGCCCATCCCTTCGGCGACACGAACCTCCCCCCGACGGCGGGCCGGCTCTGGAGCTACCATCCCGCCTCCAACCGCATCGAACCGGCCACGGGCATCCTGGAGGGACACGCCGTGTCGGGTCTGCGGGCGCGCGGCGACGACAACGTGTGGCTGATGATCGACGGCGGGCTGGCACGGCTCGATGGACGCAACTTCGCCGTGGATCCCTTCGGCCCCGTGCAGGGCATGAGCAGCCGCAACCCGGTGGGGGTCGCCGAGACCCGACGGGCCTTCCACGCCCTCGGCGATTCCGGCGCCTTGCACCGCCTCTCGTCCGACGAGCGCAGCTTCCCCCGCTTTGACGCCTCGGCTCCCCTGCCGGACGCGACCGATGCCTCGGCATGGCGCCTCCTCGTGGGGTCGGGCGACTGGCTCCTGGCCGCCACCGACCGTCGCCTCGCGCTGAGGCCCGACGATGCGGCCCGGTGGAACGCTCAACCTCCGGTCATCCGCCCCCACTCGCCCGAGTTGGACCCCGTCCGCATCCTGGCCGCGTGCGGGGACGGCGACGGCGGATTCTGGATCGGCTGCGACGCCGGTCTGGCCTTCCTCCAGGCCTCGAACGGCGCGCTCGAGTTCCGGGAACGCCCCACCGGCGTCACGGTGCCAGGAGGCATCGGCATCCCCATCGCGGTCGGGATGCAACCCACGGCCGCGGCGATCGATGCGGCCCGTGACCGGGTGGCCGAGGGCATCCGTCAACGCATGCGGGCACGGGCGCGCCTGGCACGGGCCACGGGAGGATCGTCACCGCCCGTCGACGCGGTCACGCCCACGAGCCGGATCCCTGCCGGCGTCCGGGCGCTGGCCATGGATCGCGGATTCCTCTGGGTGGCCACCGCCGACCCGGTGTTCCCGCTGCGCTCGCGGATCCTGCTCTTCCACCCGGGCAGCCGGAAATGGGTCGGCTGGTTTCCGTTCGCCTTCCCGGTCACCACGTTGGCGGTGGATGACCGCTACCTGTGGATCGGAGCCGACACCCAGTTCACGCGGGCCACCCCGCTCCATGCCCTGGAGAAATCGGTGCTCCTGTCGATCCCGGCCAGCCGGTGGAGCCCGGACCCGATCGAGCGCGACGACCTGGACGCCAAGATCGCCGCCCTGCCGCCATCCGAGCAGGCCGTCTTCGCGTTCTTCTCCGGGAACATGGCCCGGGTGTTGCGCCTGACCGACGGCGACGACCTGAACGACGAGCAACTCTTCCTGCGTGCCCTGGCCCACGACCCGATCGGCCTGGATCAACCCGAGGCCATGGCCCTGCACCTGCGACGCCTCGTGATCCGCCATCCCGACAGCGTCTTCACCGGCCTGGCCGGCGCCCTCCTCGAGCGGGTGACCCAGACCGCACCTGCGGCCCCGACCGGTCCGGACGGAGTCCCCCCGCCGGGCGCTCCCGCCACCACCCCGCCCGCCCCGACCCCGACAACCTCCGCGGGGCCCAGCCCACCGGAAACGGCCCGGGACCCGGCGGCCGGGACCGCGACGGTGCGTGAGGCCACCCCAACGCCACCCCTGGCGGCACCGCCGACCGCTCCCCGGGCCCAGCAGGCACCGGCATCGACGCTGCAACGCCGCGACCTCAACCGCGACGGCAGGCTCAACCTGGTGGAATGGCGGCTGTGGTTGGGCCCCAAGGCCGAACTGCGGGACTGGGACCGGAACGGAGACGGCGAGATCGACCGCGCCGAATTCCAGGCCTTCGCCGAGGCCAATCCGGGACGCTGACGGGCGGCCCGGCACTTCCCCACCCCGGGGCCGCCCGCCGGACCCCTGACACGGCTCACCAGGGCACCGCGACGCTCAGGCGATTGCCAAAGCGGTTCTTGTAGAACAGCTGCCGGTGGGCCTGGCCGAACTCGTGGACCATCCGGGTGATCTTGACGTCGAAGCAGCAGTATTCGGCGATCTCCAGCATCTTGCCCTGCCGGTACCACTCGATGGCCTGCAGGCCCTCGCTGGTCTTGCCCAGGCCGAAGGTCGCCTCGGCGATGGAATCGAGGGAAAGCCGGTGCTTGAGCGTTTCCACCAGCGACACGAGCATGTCGAGGGTGGGCAACTGCGTGAGGTCGAAGACCGTGTAGCCGTGGAGCACCTCGTAGTCGAAGCGCAGGTTGTTGAAGCCGACCACGAGGTCGGCCCGCTGCAGCTCGCGGATCAAGGCATCCACCCGGTCCTCGCCGTAGATCTCGTAGCCCCCGCGGGCCGTCGAGTAGGTCACCCCCAGGCTCATCCGCATGTCGCGGATGTTCGACCATCCCCCGACCTCGTCGGCCGACTTCTGCGTCTCCAGGTCGAAATAGACGATGTTCCTCACCGCGCCCGGTGTCCGGCAAAACGGTCTCGGGGTCAAGCGGGCCGACCGGGTTTTTCCGACCTTGGGCTGTCCGGCATCCCGTGCCCCCCGCTCCGCCCCCTCCGGACCCGCCCCCCGGTCCTCCCGGCCGGGCCCGGGGCCGACGGCTTCCTGTCGGCTTCCTTGACGGTCGGGGGCACGTGCGGTTTTCTCGGGGTTTCGGTACAAACCTGAACACGCAAATGAGCAACATCGTTGATATCCAAGCCCGCGAAATCCTCGACTCCCGGGGCAACCCGACCGTCGAGGTCGACGTCCTCCTCGACTCCGGCGCGGTCGGCCGCGCCGCCGTCCCGTCCGGCGCCAGCACCGGCGAGCACGAGGCCATCGAGCTGCGCGACGGCGACAAGAAGCGCTACCTGGGCAAGGGCGTCAGCAAGGCCGTCAAGAACGTCACCGACAAGATCGCCCCCGCCCTGGCCGGCGTCGACGCCTTCGACCAGCTCACCGTGGACAAGACCATGCTCGAGCTCGACGGCACCGAGACCAAGGCCAAGCTGGGCGCCAACGCCATCCTCGCCGTCTCGCTGGCCAACGCCAAGGCCGCGGCCGCGACGCTGGGCCAGCCCCTCTTCAAGTACCTCGGCGGGCCCAACGCCAAGGTGCTGCCCGTGCCCATGGCCAACGTCATCAACGGCGGCGCCCACTCCGACGCCCCGATCGACTTCCAGGAATTCATGGTCATGCCGCATGGCTTCGAGACCTTCAGCGAGGGCCTCCGCGCCATCACCGAGATCTTCCACGCGCTCAAGTCGGTGCTGAAGAAGAAGGGCCTGAGCACCGCCGTCGGTGACGAGGGCGGCTTCGCCCCGAAGCTCGAGAGTGCCGACGCGGCCCTCGACGCCATCGCCGCCGCCGTCAAGGACGCCGGCTACAAGCTCGGCAAGGACATCTTCCTGGCCCTCGACGTCGCCGCCTCCGAGTTCTACACCGGCAACGAGACCTACGTCTTCAAGAAGAGCACCGGCCAGAAGCTCAGCGGCGACGAGATGGTCGAGTTCTACGCCCGCCTGTGCGCCAAGTACCCCATCGTGTCCATCGAGGACGGCTGCGCCGAGGGCGACTGGAAGACCTGGAAGAAGCTCACCGACAAGCTCGGCGGCAAGACCCAGCTCGTGGGCGACGATCTCTTCGTCACCAACGTGAAGTTCCTCCGCAAGGGCATCGAGACCGGCACCGCCAACTCCATCCTCGTGAAGGTCAACCAGATCGGTTCCCTCACCGAGACCCTCGACGCGGTCGAGCTGGCCCAGAAGAGCCGCTACACCGCCGTGCTGTCGCACCGCTCCGGCGAGACCGAGGACAGCACCATCGCCGACATCGCCGTCGCGACGAACTGCGGCCAGATCAAGACCGGCTCGCTCAGCCGCACCGACCGCACCGCCAAGTACAACCAGCTGCTGCGCATCGAGCAGATGCTGGGGCGGAACGCGGTGTACGCCGGCCGCAGCGCCCTGCCCCGCGGCCGCTGATCCATCGAAGGCGCCGGTGACGGCCAACCCGTCGCCGGCCGGCCCGGAAGGCTGCACGGCCCGTGGACCCGAGACAGAGGGTCCACGGGCCTTTTTTCATGGGTCCATCGGGGCCACCCGGCCCGACCCCGAGGCCGATCGGCGGCGGCTCAGCGCCGGGCCGACGGCGCGGGCGACAGGCGCACCATGCCCGAGGCGGGGTCATAGGCCAGCACCTGGCCGGGTGGGACCTCCGGCACCCGGGCGAGGAACCCCGCCTCGACCAACTCCTGCAGCCGAGTCGGATAGCGGTCCTCGACCGCGTGGAATTGCTGCAGCGCCGACAGCAGCGGGGCGAGGTCGGCCACCCCCTCGGCCCTCCGTTTCGCGGAGGCCGTGGCACCCAGGTAATCCACCGGGGCCGACAGGGGCGACGACGATGCCGGGGCCGGCGCGTCCGGGCCGGAGGCTCCCCCCGACCCGGCGGCATCGGCGGCACCGGCGGCATCGGCCGCCGGCACAACAGCCGGCTTCTCCTGACCACCGCAGCCGATGATCAGCACCGCGGCTCCCAACAGCGACACCCAGGATCCCTTCATCGGCTTCCACTCCAGCGGTGCCTGTCGGAAAATCAAGGCCGCGCTGCGGGGGGACGCCCGGCGGGGCCGTCCGGCATCGGACAGGCAATTGATACCGGGAGCTCCGTCCGCCATGCTCCATGCCCCATCCATGAGTGAAACCTTGGTCATCGGACACCGGAATCCGGACATCGACGCGATCTGCTCCGCCATCGGCTATGCGGAGTTCAAGCGGCGCACCGGCCTGAAGAACGCCGTCGCGGCCCGTTGCGGCGACTGCAACGACCGGACCGACTTCGTGCTTCGGACCTTCGGCGTGCCTGCGCCACGCTTCGTGGCGGACGTGTCGCCCCAGGTGCGCGACGTGATGGTGGACCGGGTGGTGGCGGTCTCGCCGCGGACCAGCATCTGCGAGGCGATGTCGGTCATGGACCAGCGCAACATCCGGGTGCTGCCCATCCTGGACGCCGACCAGCGGTGCCGGGGCCTCCTGTCGGTGTTCAAGGCCAGCAAGTTCTTCTTCCCATCGCCCAACCGGATCTTCGACTCGAGGCGGATCGTCGCCTCGGTGCAGGGACTGGCACGGACCCTCGGCGGCCGGGTGCTCTGCGGATTCGCCGACGAGTCCGAGGAGGACCTCATCCTGATGGTCGCCGCGATGAAGCCGATCAGCTTCTCCGAGCGTCTGCGGAACTACGCGGCCCATCGGCTGGTAGTCGTCGTGGGCGACCGGGAGGACATCCAGCGGACGGCCATCCAGGGCGGCGTGCGACTGCTGGTGGTGACCGGCGGCCTCAGCGTTTCCGACGAGATCCTCGCCATGGCGCGGCACCACTCGGTGAGCCTGGTCGTCTCGCCCCACGACTCGGCCACCAGCGCCATGCTCTGCCGCGCCGCCATCCCGGTGGAGCGCCTGCTGCGGGACGACTTCCTCAGCTTCCGTGCCGACGAGAAGCTCGAGGACATCCAGTCGATCGCGGCGGCCTCGGCCTTCCAGGCCTTCCCGGTGGTGGACGCCGACGACCGCGTGGTGGGCATGCTCTCGAAGTCCGACTTCCTCAAGCAGGTGCGCCGGCGGCTCATCCTCGTCGACCACAACGAGATCGGCCAGGCCGTGCAGGGGGCCGACAAGGTCGAGATCCTCGAGGTCATCGACCACCACCGGATCGGTTCGTTCACCACCCACCAGCCGATCCTCTTCCGCAACGAGCCGGTCGGTTCCACCAGCACCATCGTCGCCGACTGCTTCTTCCAGAACGGGGTCGAGCTGCCCGAGTCGATCGCGGGCCTGCTGCTGGCGGGCCTGGTGTCGGACACGCTGAACCTGACGTCGCCGACAACGACCCCGCGCGATGCCGCCGTGCTGGCAAGGCTCGAGCAGATCGCCAAGGTGGACGCGACCCGGTTCACCGAGCAGCTCTTCAGCTCGGGCTCGGTGCTGACGGCCAAACCGGCCGCGCAGGCCATCACCACCGACTGCAAGGAGTACTCGGAGCGAGGGCACCGCTTCAGCGTGGCGCAGATCGAGGAGGTGGGCTTCGAGCAGTTCAACCGCCGCAAGACCGAGGTGGCGGCGGCCCTCGAGGCCTACCGCGCCGGGCACGAATACCTGTTCTCGGCGCTGCTGGTGACCGATGTGGTGGTCCAGAATTCCCTGCTGCTGATCGCCGGGACCGAGGCGTTCCGCAAGACCATCGGATATCCGGAGCGGGAACCCGGGGTCTTTGAGTTGAACGGGGTCGTCTCGCGCAAGAAGCAGCTCCTGCCGTTCCTCACCGACTACCTGGCCCAGTTGGCCTGAGGGTCCGGCAAGGAGCCTGCCGTGCAGACCCCGGCCCCGGGTTGTCCGCCCCGGGTTGTCCGGAACCGCCCGGAGTCTCAGGTGCCGGGACCGATCCAAGGACCGAGGGCCTCAAGCGCCCGGGCCGGGGAACACCCCTGGACCAGCACCTGTTTCTGGCGGCCGGTGGCCCCCCGGAGCAGGCGGACGGTCCCGCGCGGTACCCCAAGGCTCGCGGCCAGAAAGCGCACCACCTCCTCGTTGGCGGCCGAATCCACCGGGGGGGCCGTGACCCGGACCTTCAGGGCGTCGCCCTGAAGGCCGGCGATGGCGTTGGCCGATGCCCTCGGCATGACCCTGAGGTTCAGCACGATCCCGTCGGGAACCTCGCGGAGGAAGGGCGCCGGCGTCACAGCGGCAACCTCAGGAACAGGCGCGGAGCGGCCCCCTGGAGGAGGTGCCCGACGCCCCAGAAGAGACCGGCGGCCGCCAGCGGAGCCAGATCGATCCGCCCCCATTTGAGCGGCAGGTGGGCCAGCCAGCCCGACAGCCGGCCTCCGGTGCCGTGCAGGTGATCCCAGAGGGGCATCGTGCCGAGGTAGACATGGTCGAGCACGAACCTCATCAGGCACAGCAGGACCAACGGCCATTTGAGGAACGCCATGCCCCCGACGGAGACCACGGCGGCCTGCTGGAGGGCATGCACGGTCGACATCCGCGCAGGCGCGAGACCGGCCGCGACCAGCGCCGGCGACACCAGCAGCCAGAGCCCTCCGAACATGGCGAGGACCACGACCATGGGGAGACCGTAAGGCCAGCGCGCCAGGAACCCCAACTCCCCGCGGATGGACTGGGTGATCGGGTCGACCTCGGCATCCCGGCGGCGCAGCGTCGCCAGGAAGGCGAAGCAGAGGTAGGCCTTGAGGAGCAGCCCGACCCAACTGAGCACGGAATGGGAGAGGATCCGAAGCCAGAGGTCGCTGCGGAACACCACGGTCACCGCCCCCAGCGACCAGGGGACGGCCTCCGCGAAGTGGGGCGAGAACCCGTGATGCACGGAGGCCCGGGCCAGCAGCAACATCGCCAATCCGGGCAGGGCCAAGGAGCTTCTCCGACCGGGCCCGCCGTCGGCCGGCCGGAGGTTGGATGCCAGCGTCAACGCCGGGCGGGCGGAAACCGGCTGGGAACCGAACCCACGCCAGGAAAGCCACAACAGCAGCCCGGCGAGGTCCGTCATCCAGTCGAGCCAGTGCATCCGGGCAGGGGGACGGCCGGCCCCGCACCTGAGGCGGGAGCCGGCCGGCGGGGCTCACATCATCTTGAGCAGGGTCTCGGCCATCTCGCTGGGAGTGGCTGCGACCCCGATGCCGGCGGCGCGGAAGGCGTCGAACTTGGCCTGCGCCGTGCCCTTCCCGCCGCTGACGATGGCGCCGGCGTGACCCATGCGGCGTCCCGGGGGCGCGGTGGCGCCCGCGATGAAGCCGGCCACGGGCTTGGTGCCGTGGGCCTTGATCCACTCGGCGGCCTCCTCCTCGGCGGAACCGCCGATCTCGCCGATCATGATGATGCCGTGGGTGTCCGGATCGGCCATGAAGAGCTGGATGACATCCAGGTGGGAGGTGCCGTTGACCGGGTCGCCGCCGATGCCCACGCAGGTGGACTGGCCGACGCCGCGGCTGGTGAGCTGGTACACGGCCTCGTAGGTGAGGGTGCCCGAGCGGCTGACCACGCCGATGTGGCCGCGCTTGTGGATGTAACCCGGGGCGATGCCGATGCGGCAGCCGCCATGGGAATCCTTGCCCTCACCCGGGGTGACGATGCCGGGACAGTTGGGACCGATGAGGCGTGTGGCGCTGCCCTGCATGGCGCGCTTGACCTTGATCATGTCGTTGACCGGGATGCCCTCGGTGATGGCGACGACGAGGTCGAGACGGGCATCGACGCCCTCGAGGATGGCATCGGCCGCGAAGGGCGGCGGAACGAACACGGCGCTGGCCGTGGCCCGGGTCTCGCGGACGGCCTCGGCGACGGTGTCGAAGATCGGCACCTTGACGCCTCCGTGCTCGAAGACCTGACCGCCCTTGCCGGGGGTGACGCCGGCGACGACCTGCGTGCCGTAGTCGATGGACAACTGCGCGTGGCGGGCACCGAAGGCGCCCGTGATGCCCTGGACCAGAAGCCGGGTCTGCGGGGTGACGAGGATGGACATGCGATTGGGGAAGTGGGGGGTTCTTGTCGTTGCGGGGGATGTCCTGGACTAGGCGGCGACGGCGGCCACGACCTTCCTCGCGGCGTCGGCCATGGTGTCCCCGCTGATGATGGTGAGGCCGGAGGAGGCCAGCGTGGCCTTGCCCGCGGCGACGTTGTTGCCCTCGAGCCGGACAACCAGGGGCAGCTTCAATCCCGTCTCGCGGACGGCCTCGACGATGCCGGTGGCGATCACGTTGCAGTCCATGATGCCGCCGAAGATGTTCACGAAGATGGCCTTCACGTTGGGGTCGCTCAGGATGATCTTGAAGGCCGCCGAGACCTGGTCCTTCGAGGCGCCACCACCGACGTCGAGGAAGTTGGCGGGCATCCCGCCGAAGTGCTGGATGATGTCCATGGTGGACATGGCCAGGCCGGCACCGTTGACCAGGCAGGCGATGCTGCCGTCGAGCTTGATGTAGTTGAGGGAGAACTTGCTGGCCTCGATCTCCAGGGGCGACTCCTCGGCGAGGTCGCGCATGGCCTGGATGTCGGGGTGGCGGAACAACGCGTTGTCGTCCAGCCCGATCTTGGCGTCGACGCACAGGACGGCCTGCTTGCCGGCCGGGGTCTCCACCACGGCCAGCGGGTTGATCTCGACCATGGAGGCGTCGCACTCCCACCAGGTCTTGTAGACGCCCAGGATGACCTTGACGGCGCTGTTGAAGGCGTCGCCCTTGAGGCCCAGCGCGCTGGCCACCTTGCGGGCCTGGTAGGGCTGGATGCCCACGGCGGGATCCACCCACTCCTTGATGATCTTCTCCGGGGTCTTGTGGGCCACCTCCTCGATGTCCACGCCGCCCTCGGTGCTGGCCATGATGAGCGGCCGGCTGTTGGCCCGGTCCAGCAGGACGGCCAGGTAGAACTCCTTGAGGATCTTCTCGGCGGCGGCGACCAGCAGCGTCTGGACAACCCGGCCATCGGGTCCGGTCTGCACGGTCACCAGGGTCTTGCCCAGCATGTTCTCGGCGAAGTCCACGACCTCGGCGACCGACTTGGCCAGCTTCACACCGCCCTTGAAGCCGTGCTTGAAGGTGCCCTTGCCGCGACCGCCGGCATGGATCTGCGACTTCACCACGGCCAGGGTGTGGCCCGTGGCGAAGAGCTTCTCGGCCGCGGCACGGGCCTCGGCGACAGTCTTGCACGGTTCGCCCGAGGGCACGGCGACGCCATGCTGCTTGAGCAACTGCTTGGCTTGGTACTCGTGGATGTTCATTCGGTTCTGGCTGGGTCTTCCGGTGGATTGGCTGCGGGAATCAGGAACTTGGGTGATTCGGGAAATTCGGGAAACACTGCGGGTTCTGGAGCCGCCGGCGGATCGCCGGAACCGGCGGACGGGACGGGGACTGCGGGTGTCCGGCGGCCGGGTGAAACCGGTGGCCACGACCCGAGGTCCCATCCGGCTCAGGCGCGCTGTGCGATCGGGCTTACCGTCAGGCCGACCGGGCCGGTGTACACCGACTGCGGCCGGATGAGCCGGTTGTCGGCCAACTGCTCGAGCACATGGGCCGTCCAGCCGCTGGTCCGGGCGATGGCGAAGATCGGGGTGAAGAGATCGGTGGGGATCCCGAGGCTGTAGTAGACCGTCGCGCTGTAGAAATCGACGTTCGCATGGAGGTTCTTCTCCTGGAGCATGATCTCGGCGATGCGCTCGGACATCTGGATCCACTTCGGCTCGCCCAGCTTGGAGGACAGGATCTGGGCCATGCGCTTGAGGTGCNNTGATCTTGCGCTTCTGGGCAAGGCAGTCGGCCACGTAGGCGTCGACCTGCTCCAGGGAGCCGATCTCCTTGAGCATCTTGATGACTCCCTCGTTGGCCCCGCCGTGCAGAGGTCCCTTGAGGGTGCCGATGGCGGTGGTCACCGCGGAGTACATGTCGCTGAGCGTCGCGATCGTCACCCGGGCGCTGAAGGTCGAGGCGTTCATGCCGTGGTCGGCGTGGAGCACGTAGCACATGTCCATGGTGCTCTCCTTCTCGACCGAGGGTTTCTCGCCGTCGATCATCCACAGGAAATTGGCCGCCTCCCCCAGCTTGGGATCCGGGGAGACGAGCGACAGCCCCTGGCGGGCCCGGTGGAAGTAGGCCGTGATGACCGGGATCTGGGCGATCAGGCGCAGGGCCTTGCGCCGCTGGGCGTCCATGTTGTCGTCGTCGGCCGTCGTGTCATAGCAGCCCAGGGCGCTCACGCCGGTGCGGATGGCGTGCATCGGAGGGCAGTCCTTCGGGAGGCTGGTGAGCAGGTCGATCACGCCCTGGGGCAGGTCGCGGTAGCCCGCGAGCACGGCCTTCAGGTCGGCCAGCTCCTTCGCGTTGGGCAGGTGGTTGTGGTAGAGGAGATGGACGACTTCCTCATAGCTGACCTTGCCGGCCAGTTCGTTGATGTCGTAGCCGCAGTAGATGAGCTGGCCGATGTCGCCGCGGACGTCGCTGAGCCGGGTGTGGGCGGCGATGATGCCTTCAAGGCCCTTGGAGACGGACGGGGAAGCGGAGGGGGTGCTCATGTCAGTGCGTGGGAAAAGGAGCGCGGTTCGTTCGTTTGGCAAGTCTGTTGGGCCGGGGAAACGGGCGTCAACGAATTACCCGACCCCAATCTCCGAATATGGCCGATCATCGCCGAACCTGCCCGAACCACGCCGCCAAGCCTTCGACCACCGCATCCTCAACCCCGGCTCGGGCGAGGCCGGCCAACAACTCTTCGAACCGGGAAAGCGTCTCCCTCGGCGATGGCTGGTCTTCCATGGGTGTGCCGTCGGACAAACCGGCGTTGTTCCTCGAGTTGCCAGAGGACCTGTCGGGGCGTCGACGCCCGCCCGACTTGACGCCTCACGGGAAAGTCGGTGGAACCGGAGGCAGTCTCCATGCGGCGACCCGATCGAAAGCGGTCGAGCGGGTCAAACCCACCCCTGGCCTTCAGGTCAGGGCATCGGGAAACCAACCTCCGGGACCGGGAGCAGTCCCCGCTTTTCGGTCGGGGCGGGCTTGCCTCGCGGCGGGAGGGGCCGACAATCCCGCTTCCATGCCGTCCACGCCGCACGACACCGAGATCGCCTGCCTGCCCCAGATCCCCCAGGGGGTGAGGGTCCACCGCCTCGACAACGGCTTCGAGATCCTCCTCCGGGAAGACGCCTCGGCGCCCGTGGTGAGCGTGCAGGCCTGGGCGCGGGCCGGGAGCATCCATGAGGGGCAGTGGCTCGGGGCTGGCCTCTCGCACGTGCTCGAGCACATGCTCTTCAAGGGCACCACCACCCGGGGCGCGGGCCGCATCGACCAGGAGGTCCAGGCCGCAGGCGGCTACATGAACGCCTACACGAGCTTCGACCGCACCGTGTACTGGATCAATGCGCCGGACACGGGAGCGACGACGGCCATCGACATCCTCTGCGACATCCTCCAGAACGCCACCCTCCCCGCCGACGAGCTGGAGAAGGAACTCGAGGTGATCCGGCGCGAGATGGCCATGGGCGAGGACGATCCCGGCCGGCGCTCCAGCAAGGGGCTGTTCTCGGCCGCCTACACCCGCAGTCCGTACCGGTACCCGGTGATCGGCCTGCCGGACCTCTTCAACCGCATCACCCGCGACGACCTGCTGGCCTACTACCGGGCCCACTACGCGCCGAACAACTGCTTCCTCGTGGTGGTGGGCAACATCCGCGCCGACGACGTCGTCGAACAGGTGCGCCGGGCCTTCGCCGCCACCCCGGCGCGCACCCTGCCCTCCGGGTATGTCGCGCCCGAGCCCCGGCAGATGTCGCCCCGGGAGGAACTCGAACTGGCCCCGGTCGAGCACGCCCACTTCCACCTCGGCTGGCACATCCCCGACCTGACCCACCCGGACATCCCGGTGCTCGACGTGCTGTCGACGCTGCTGGGTGGCGGCCGCAGCTCCCGGCTCTATCAGGCGGTGCGGGAGCGCGAGGCGCTGACCCACTCGGTGAGCGCCTGGATCTACAGCCCCGGGCTCGGCGGGCTCTTCGGCGTGAGCGGCGTGTGCGATGGTCCCCGCTTCGACGAGGCCCGGCGGGCCATCCTGCGCGAGATCTCGCGGATGGGGCGCGAACCGGTGTCACCCGCCGAACTGGCCAAGGCCGTGAAGCAGTTCACCGTGGGGACACTCTCCTCGCGGAAGACCATGGAAGGCCAGGCCCAGGACCTCGGGGGCAACTGGATCGCCGTGCAGGACCTCCACTTCTCGGAGCGTTACCTGGCCGCCGTCCGGGCCGTCGGCCCCGACGATCTCCAGCGCGTGGTCGGCACCTACCTGCGCGACGAAAACCGCACGGTGTTCGCGCTGATGCCGAAGGATGCCGGCGCACCCGCCGAGTTCTCGGCCCCGGCGATCACCAGCCATCCGATCGTGCGCCGGACCCTGTCCAACGGGCTCCGGGTGCTCATCAAGGAGGATCACCGCCTGCCGTTCGTGGAGCTGCGGGCGGTCTTCGAGGGCGGGCTGAGGGTGGAGACGCCCGCCGACTCGGGCATCACCTCGATGCTTTCCCGGCTCTTCATCAAGGGCACCCCGACCCGGTCGGCCGAGGACATCGCCCGCGCGATCGAAAGTCTTGGCGGCAGCATCGAGGCCTATTCGGGCAACAACACCTTCGGGCTGAGCGGCGAGATGCTGAGCGAGGACCTGGCGCAGGGGTTGGCCCTGTTCTCGGAGATCCTGCTGCAACCGACCTTCCCCAAGGCGGCACTCGAGCGGGAGCGCGAGGCCCAACTGGCCGCGATCCGGGGCCAGCGGGACCAGTTGCTGCAGTGCGCCTTCAAGGCGATGCGACGCAGCCTCTTCGGCGACCAGGGCTACGGGCTCGACTCGCTGGGCAGCGAGGCGGTGATCCGCTCCGTCCAGGCCGACGACGTCCGTGCGTTCCATGCGCGGTGGACCGTGCCGGGCAACGGCGTGTTGGCCGTCTTTGGAGACGTTGATCCCGACGGCCTGGTGGCCCTGCTGGAGCGCCACCTGGGGGGCTGGACCGCCCCGTCGAGACCCACCTTCCCGACGCCCGCACCGGTGGACCCGGTGCCGCGATCCGAGGAGGCCCGCGAAAAGGAGCAGGCCGTGCTGGTGCTGGGATTCCCCGGGGCCCGCCTCGATTCGCCCGACCGCTTCGCCCTCGAGCTGATCCAGGAGGCCTGCAGCGACATGGGATCCCGGCTGTTCATGCGCATCCGCGATGAACTCGGGCTGGCCTACTACGTCGGAGCCAACCTGCTGACCGGGCAGACCCCGGGATACTTCGCCTTCTACTGCGGCACCGCCCCGGACCAGATCGAGCGGGTCGAGCAGGAACTCCGGGCCCAGGCCGGCCTGCTGCGGACCGAAGGCCTCGGTGCCGAGGAACTGGCGCGCGCCAAGGCCAAGCTCATCGGCCAGCGCAAGATCTCACGCCAAGACCTCGGCGCCTTCGCCATGAGCACGGCCCTCGACGAGCTGTACGGCCTCGGCTTCGACCACTTCGAGAGCGAGGCGTCGCGCTTCGAGGCGGTGACCGATGCCGACATCCGCCGGGTGGCCCGGGCCTACCTCGACCCGGACCGCTCCGTGGTGGCCATCGTGCGGGGCACGGCCCCGGCGGTCACTTCGAGCGCTCCTTGAGCACCTCGAACTGCGGCGTGCCGTCGCGGATGAAGCTCACCAGCACCCGCCCCTTGGCCTTGGACACCTCGGCCTGGAACTCCTTGGGGCTGCGCACCGGCTCATGGTTGATGTCGGTGATGACATCCCCCGGCTTGATCTCGTAGCGGTCGGCCAGCGACCCGGGTTGGACCTCGGTCACCAGCACGCCCTCGGTGGCCTCGACCTCGTACTGCTTGGCCAGTTCCTTGGTGATGGGCTTGACGGTCATGCCCAGTTCCATGACGGCGGCGGCCTCCTTCGGTGCCTTGGGCTTGCGGCCCGAGGCGGCCATCTGGTCCCGGGTGGGCTTCTCGTCGGGCTTGACCTTGACCCGGATCTTCTCGTCGCGCCGGAACACGTCCAGCACCACCTCGGACCCGGCCTTCTTTCGCGAAATGAGGCTGCGCAACTGCTGGGTCGTGGAGACGTTCTTGCCGTCGACCGAGACGATCACGTCGGCCGGCTTCAGCTCCGAGCCGTAGGCCGGGCCACTGGGCTCGATGGACCGGACCACCACGCCGTCCTTGGCCTTGGTCTCGATGTCGCGGAAGCGGCGGTACTCGCGCAGGTCGGCGATGCCGATGCCCAGCCAGGAGCGCACGAAGCGGCCATCCTCGATGAGCCGGTCGCCGATCTCCCGGGCGAGGTTCGACGGGATGGCGAAGCCGATGCCCACGCCCACCCCCATCGAGGTGCGGATCATGGAGTTCACGCCCATGACCTCGCCGTTGATGTTGACCAGCGGGCCGCCGGAGTTGCCGACATTGATGTTGGCGTCGGTCTGGATGAAGTCCTGGTCGGACAGGGTGCGCATGTCCTCGACCTGCCGGCCCTTGGCGCTGACGTGCCCGAAGGTCACGCTGTACTCGAGGTCGAAGGGTGCGCCGATGGCGATGGCGAACTCGCCGACCTTGACCTTGTCGGAGTCGGCAAACTTCACGGGCATGAGCCCCGGGACCTTCTCGCTCAACTGGAGCACGGCCAGATCGGACTCCGGATCACGCCCGCGCACCTCGGCCTTCACCTCGCGGCCGTCCTTGAAGACCACCAGGATGGCCTCGGCGTCCTCGACCACGTGGTGGTTGGTGAGGATGTAGCCATCCTCGCGCATGACCATGCCCGAGCCCCGGCCATTGTAGAACGGGTTGCCCTCGGCGTCGGTCGGCTCGGGCTGCGGGCGCTGACGCCGCGGGGTCTGGCCGCGGAACCGCTCGAAGAAGCGCTCGAACTGCTGGCGCTGTTCCTCGGGCAACTGCTCGAGGAGCGGGTTTCCACCGAGTTCGAGGCCGTCCTTGTCCTCCTTGGTCTTGACCTTGATGACCACCACCGACCGGGACACCGAGTCGGCCACCTCGATGAAGGCCTGGTTGAGTTGGCGGGCCATCTCCAGCGCCGGACTGGCCGGGACGGCGGAGGTTTCCTTGGCGAGGACCGGGACCGAAAGAAGCGCCGCCAGCAGCGCTCCCCGACAGGCACGAGACGAAGGACTGATACGCATCATGGGCTGAGGATAACGCCTACTCGGCCGCGCGCCAGTCGCCCGGAGAGGTTGGGGACTGCCGCCCTCCGGAACACGCCTTGGAACGGGGCCGCTGGGCCGGACGGCTTCCGCCTCCCCGTCCGCCCCCGGGCCGGCCGGGTCACCGACCTTGCCCGGCGTGCAGGCCGCCGGTAGCTTCCCAGACCATGCTCCCGATCATCGAGAACCTGCTGATCCTCCAGGATCGCGACCGCCGTCTCCTCCGCGTCCGGGCCGAGGTTGCCGCGATCCCTGGCCAACGGCAGCTCGCGCAGGGCAAGGCGGCGGCCGGGGCGGCGGAGTTCGAGACGATCCGGAAGCAGGCCCAGCAGCTGGAGAGCGACCGCAAGAAGCTCGAGCTGGAGGCCGACGCGCTGAAGGACCGCATCGGCAAGGTGCGCGCCCAGCAGAACGAGACCCGGAGCAACGACCAGTACAAGGCCTACGAGCACCAGATCGAGACCAGCCAGCGCGAGATCTCCAGGCTCGAGGACCAGCAGCTCGACCTGATGGAGCGCATCGAGGCGGCCAACGCGCAGGTGGCCGTCGCCACCCGGGCCCACGCCGCACTGAAGGCCGAGACCGACCGTCAACTCGCCGACCTGGCGGCGCGCGAGAAGCATCTCGCGACCGAGCTGGCCAGCGCCACCGAGGCGCGTGCCGCCGCCGCGGCCGGCATCACGGACCCGTCGGTGTTGAGCCGCTACGACCGGCTGCTCAAGACCAAGGGCGACAACCTGATCGTCGGCGTGGCCGGCGGCGTGTGCGGCGGGTGCCACATGAAGCTGCCCACGCAGTCGGTGGTCTCGGCCAAGGCGCAGAATGAACTGGTGGCCTGCCCGAGCTGCAGCCGGATCCTGTACTTCACGGCCGACATGGGCTGAACGGGTCCGGACGTTCCGGGCCCGAGCGGGAATCAGGGCCCGGCCCGGAGGCCGGCCAGATAGGCCAGCAGGTCGGCGACCTCCTGCGCCGTCAGCGCGTCGAGCAATCCCTCGGGCATCGCCGAGACCGGCGACACCGTGTCGGAGACCACGGACTCGCGCGCCAGGGTCATCACCTCCCCGCCCTCGGTCCTCAGGCGCAGGACCTCCGGGGCGGGCACGCCGGCCGCCGCCTGGTCGGCGGGCACGACAAATCCCGAGTGCTGGAGCCCGTCACGGGTCTCCACCTGGTGCAGTGCGAACTCCGGGGCGATGCGGCGCGAGGGCCAGCGGATCTGCTCCAGCAAGGCCGCGCGGTCCAGGCGCGAGGCGATGGCGTCGAGGACCGGGCCGAACTCCCGCCCCTGCCCCTGGGCCCGGTGGCAGCGGCCGCATTGGGGTCCGGTGTCGGCATGGAAGAGCGCCCTGCCCCGCCCCGCATCGCCCGCCACGCCCTTCAGCGCGGCCTCGTCCCATCCCTCGCCGAGCACACGACGGCGCCGGGAGGCCGGCAGGAAGCGCTGGAACAGATCCCGCGTCGGCCCGTTGGTGGAGGCCAGGGCCCGGCGGACGACGGCCGGATCCGGCGCGGGGACGTGGGCCAGGTAGGCCAGCGCGCCGGAGGTCTGGTCGATCGGGAGGTCCGGCGGTGCCGCAGCCACGACGCGGGCCCGGGCCGCGCGCACGGACTCGGAGGGAGGCCGCACCGGGGCGAGGCCCTCAATCCACCGGGCCACCAGCGCGGTGCCGGCCTCGTCGACGCGGCGCGATCCCTGGATGGGCATCCGCCCGGATCCCTCGGTGCAGATCCGGTACCAGAGCACCGAACGCCACGGGTCGCCCGGGGCGATCACGCGGGCCTCGGGCATGCCGAAGGTGCCGCGTGCCGGGGCCGCGTCGATCAGGCGGCTCTCGGCCAGCGGCCGGTCGAGGTTGAGGAAGATCGGCACGGCCCCACCGGCCCCCCAGCGGTGGCAATGGGCGCAGTTGCCGTGGAGCCACGAGCGGGCGCGTAACTCGAGGTCGGCCGTCCCGTCGTCCGGCCGGCTCAGGCGGGTCGTGGCATGCAGGTCATCATGCACCTCGATGACCCCGAGACCGGCCAGGCGGCCCGCCTCGCCCAGGTCGGACTTGCCGAGCAACTGCTCGAAGTTGAAGGCCAGCGGCGGGCCGGCCCATGGGTTGTGGCACCGCAGGCATTCGGCCCGGGAGGCGATGCGCCAGGATTCGGTGCGCATGCCCGAGGCTTCCCGGGCATCGGCCACGGGCCGCTCGACCACCGCACCGGCGGCGGGCACGAGGTCGGCGTCGGTCCCGGCCTCGTTCCAGCGATAGGCGTAGGCCTGCCAGCCCTCGGAGCCCTGATGAAGCACCTGGGTCTCGACCGGTCGGGCGGACTCCGGCCGGCCGGGCTCGTGCTCGAGACTGAGGGTCTTGACCAGCACCGAGTCGGCCGGGAAATCCCACCGGCGCTCGTGCGATTCGCGGCCGACCTTGGTCTTCACCACGCCCGAACCCGGGATGGCGACCCAGCGACGGGCCAGCGCATGATCGGACCACAGGGAGGCGTTGACGGCGTATTCCACCACGCCCGGGGCGGGGATCTGGCGGGCGGTGTCGGCGAAGAGCCCGGTTTCGGAGAGCCTCCGGGGAAAGGCGCCCGCGACGTCCGCAGCGGCCCGGCGCGCGGTCAGACGGTGGATGCCGGCATCCGGCCGGTAGTCCATCAGCAGCAGGCCACCCGAGGGATCCTTGGCGAAGGCGATGATCTTGAGGGGCGTGTCGCAGAGTTCCTCGTTCCAGGCGATGCGCTCGCCCTCGAGGCGCAGGGCGCGGACCTTGCCGGTCTCCCAGTCGCCGAAGACATAGGCTCCCCGCAGTTGCGGCAATCCGTCGGCCCCGTCGTGGAAGAACCCACCGGTGATGCTGGCGAACTCGCTGTGCGGGATCGCCAGAAGCGGGTCGGAGACCGGCGTGGGCGGCTGCTGGGATGCGTTGACCAGTTGTGGCCCCTCCATGCGGCTCCATCCGCCGTTGTATCCGCCCGTCCGGATGCGGTGGACCGTTTCCCACAACTCCCAGCCGACATCCCCGACCCAGAGCGCGCCGTCCGGGCCGAAGGACATGCGCCACGGGTTGCGGAACCCGTAGGCCCAGATCTCCGGCAACGCCCCGGGGCGACCCACGAAGGGGTTGCCCGGCGGGATGGAGTAGGCGTTGGTGCCCGAGGGCCGGTCGACGTCGATGCGCAGGATGCAGCTCAGGCGGTCGTCGAGGTTCTGGCCGGTCTGCAGGCCGTCGGGAGGCTCCGGCGCGGTGGCGTCGCCGGTCGACACGTACAGGAACCCGTCGGGACCGAACTGCAGCGAACTGCCGTTGTGCCCGCCGCCCATCCACGTCAGCAGCTGCTGCTCGCTGGCCGCATCCACACGGGGCGGCTCGGTGGGCTCCACCCGGAAGCGGCTCAACCGCGTGCCGGCCGGATCACGGTCGCGCACCACGTAGACGAGGTAGATGAAGCGGTTGGTGGCAAACCCCGGGTGGAAGGCCATCCCGAGCGCCTGGGCGAAGGGATTCCGGACCTTGGGAAGATCCAGCGCCAGGTCCGAAGACGAAGGGTCGGGCTTCGGTGCGAAGGAGACCAATTTGCCGCCGAGCTCCAGGACCCACAGGCGGGAACCGGTGGGATCGAAGCACAACTCCACCGGATCCTTGAACTGGAGCCGCGGGAACACCCGGTCCACCTGCGCCATCGGCGGGGGCTCCGGGGATCCACGAACCCGGCCGGAGGTCCAGGGCGGCCGGACATCGGCCCAGGCGGCACAGGCCCACCCGAGGAGCCCGAGCAACCCGAGGAGGTCATGAGCCCGAGGAAGACGCATGGCGGAACCTTACCCGCATGCCGGACCGCGTTCAAACCCGCCGCGAGGCAGGCGGCCGGGGCCGGCCGGCCGACCGTGCTGGAACGGCGGGCTTGCTTCGGGAGCCGATCGGTGGACGTTCAGGCACCTCGATGCCGCTGATCCGCATCCTCGTCGATGGCTACAGCCTCCTGCACGCCTGGCCCGAACTGGCCCCGGGCTCGGCCCGGCATTCGGCCATGGCCCGGGACGCACTGGTGGCCCGCCTCGAGGAGTACCAGGCCGCGCTGGGCACCCCGATCACGCTCTTCTTCGACGGGCAGAGTGGCGGCATCGGGCGCCGGACGCCGAAGCCCGACCCCGGGAAGGTCGAGGTGCTCTATTCCAAGGCGGGTCAGACGGCGGACGACCTCATCGAGCGGGCCGCCTACCGCTTCAAGGCCTATGGCGAGGTGCTGGTGATCACCGACGACCACGCCGAGCGCGACACCGTGATGGGCTTCGGCGGGCTGGCCTCGAGCTGCGCCACCTTCATCGCTCAGATCGAGTCCGAACTCGGCCAGGTGGAACAGGTCCTCCGGGCCCACAACCGCCGGGAACGCGATCGCTTCCAGCGGGATCGGCGCGGGTAGGACCCCTGCCCGGTGAACCCTGCAGGCCAACCGACCCGCAGGCCCCCGGGGAGATTCGCCCGAGGGCCGTCCTGGGCTATTCCTCGCCCGAGGCCAGCTTGGCGATGACGTTGATGTCCTCGAGCGTGGTGGTGTCGCCCTTGATCTCCACGCCACTGGCGATCTGCTTGAGCAGGCGGCGCATGATCTTGCCCGAGCGGGTCTTCGGCAGCGCCTCGGCGAACCGCACCTCGTCGGGCTTGGCCACCGGACCGATCTCCTTGCCGATGTGGTTGCGCAGCTCGTTCTTCAGCTCCGGAGAGGCCTTCTGGCCGGTCTTGAGCGTCACGAAGCAGACCAGCGCCTGCCCCTTCAGCTCGTCGGGACGGCCCACCACCGCGGCCTCGGCCACCGACGGATGGCTGACCAGGGCGCTCTCCACCTCGGCGGTGCCGATGCGGTGGCCGGCGACGTTGAGCACATCGTCGATGCGGCCCACGATCCAGAAGTAGCCGTCCTTGTCCTGGCGGCAGCCGTCGCCCGTGAAGTAGCTCCCCGGGACCTCGGTCCAGTAGGTCTCCTGGTAGCGCTTCGGGTCGCCCCAGATGCCCCGCAGCATCGACGGCCATGGCTTGCGAACCACCAGCTTGCCACCGGAGTTCTTCGGCACGGGCTTGCCCGCGTCATCGACCACCTCCGGCAGGATGCCGAAGAAGGGCAGCGTCGCGGTGCCCGGCTTCAACGGGGTGGCACCCGGCAGGGGCGTGATCATGATGCTGCCGGTCTCGGTCTGCCACCAGGTGTCCACGATGGGGCAACGCCCGCCGCCGACGACCTTGTGGTACCAGGTCCAGGCCTCGGGATTGATGGGCTCGCCCACGCTGCCCAGCAGGCGCAGCGAGGAGAGATCATGCTTCTTCACCCACTCGTCCCCCCACTTCATGAAGGCCCGGATGGCGGTCGGGGCGGTGTAGAGGATCGTGACGCGGTACTTCTGGATGATGCGCCAGAACCGGTCGGGCTCGGGCCAATTGGGGGCACCCTCGTACATGAGCGCCGTGGCCCCGTTGGCCAGGGGGCCGTAGACGATGTAGCTGTGACCGGTGACCCAGCCCACATCCGCCGTGCACCAGTAGACGTCCTCCGGCTTGAGATCGAAGACGTACTTGGAAGTCAGCTTGGTGCCCAGCAGGTAGCCCGCCGTGGTGTGCAGGATGCCCTTGGGTTTGCCGGTCGAGCCGCTGGTGTACAGGATGAAGAGCGGCGCCTCGGAATCCATCTTCGCGGCCGGGCACTCGTCGGACACATCCTGCAGTTCGCGATGCCACCACACGTCGCGTCCCTCGGTCATCCGCACCTCGTTGCCGCAGCGGCGGACGACGACCACCTTCTCGATGGTCGAGGTGAGGGACTTGCCGGCGGCGTCGCGGATCAGCAGCGCGTCATCGACGTTCTTCTTGAGCGGCACCACCGCGCCGCGCCGGTACCCGCCGTCGGCCGTGATGACCATCTTGGCCCCGCTGTCCTGGATGCGGTCGGCCACCGACTGCGCGCTGAACCCGCCGAAGACCACGCTGTGGATCGCGCCGATGCGGGTGCAGGCGAGCATGGCGATGGCGGCCTCGGGCACCATGGGCAGGTAGAGGATCACCCGGTCGCCCTTGCCCACGCCGTTGCGCTTGAGCACGTTGGCGAACCGGCAGACCTCGCGGTGCAGCTGCCGGTAGGTGAGCACCCGTTCCTCGCCCGGAGCCCCATCGGTCGCCGGCTCGCCTTCCCAGATGAGCGCGGCCTTGTTGGCCGTCGGCGTGCCGAGCCACTGGTCGAGGCAGTTGGCCGACACGTTGAGCTGCCCGCCCACGAACCACTTGGCGTAGGGGGCCTTCCACTGCAGCACCTTCTTGAAGGGCTTGGCCCAGACCAGCTCGGTCTCGGCCTGCTTCTTCCAGAAGCGCTCGGGGTTCTTCACCGACTCGGTCCACAGCTTCTTGTACTGGGCCATCGACCGGATGTGGGCCTGGGCGGCGAACTCCTTGGAGGGCTTGAAGACGCGGGATTCCTTGAGGTGGGACTCGATGTTCGAGGAGGCGGCGGTGCTCATGGATGGACGGTGAACGAAGAGCCAGAGTGTGTTGCCCGGGGCGCCGGCGCGTCAATGATCCGGCCGCCGGGATCGCGCCCAGCCAGGGCTTCGGAGGCGGAGGCCGGGGAACCGGGAAGTTGT
This sequence comes from Verrucomicrobium sp., assembly GCA_021298285.1. GTDB lineage: Bacteria > Verrucomicrobiota > Verrucomicrobiia > Limisphaerales > UBA9464 > SXXZ01. The sequence goes on along the minus strand of JAJTFN010000030.1, from coordinate 9,818 downwards.
GTCAAAAGTGAGGACCGACCCCTTTGGGGATGGGCACGAAAAACCCCGGGGAGGGCCCCGGGGTTTGGGAGAGGTCAGTACTCGCGCTTCTTGTTGAGGCCGGGGGCCGGCACGGGGTAGCGGCCGTTGGCGTCGGCGAGCACGGGCGCGGCGGAGTCCATGCGGAAGCTCTCGACGCCCGGGGCGAACTCGTGGTCGCTGTTGAGGATCTGGTCGTAGGTGATGACCTGGCCGGTGTGGGCGGCCATGCGGCCCATGGACGACACGAGGCTGGCGCGCACGCCGCGGTCGACCTCGTTGAAGGGCTTGTCGTTGCGGATGGCGTCGGTGAGGTCCTCCCCCTCCATCTGGTAGGGGTCGGGCTCCTGGCGCGGGCCGCGCCACACGATGTTCTCGGGCTTCATCTCCTGGCCCTTGTAGATGCGGGCCTTGGAGGGCGCGTGGCCGTTCTCCGAGATGACCGCCAGGCCCTTGCTGCCATGGGCGTAGCTGGCGAACTGGTCATGGCAACCCGGCATGATGCGGCCGTAGTGGAACAGCTTGGAGCCGTCGGGGAAGGTGTACTCGACCGAGTAGTTGTCGAAGTTCTGGTCGACGTTGTCGCCGCGGTAGTGGCGGCCGCCGGAGGCCTGGGCCATGACCGGCCAGTCGTTCTTGATCCAGCAGCTCTCGTCGATGTTGTGGATGTAGTAGTCGTTGAAGGCGCCGCCCGAGGCCCACAGGAAGCTGTGGAAGCGCTCGATCTGCCAGAGCAGCTCGCTGCGGCCCTCGGGCTTGCGGACCGAAAACCCGGAGGCCACCGGGCCGTGCATGCGGTAGCAGCGCATGGCGATGATGTCGCCGGCCTCGCCGTTGCGCACGCGGTCGAAGAGTTCGCCGCGGACCCGGCAGTGGCGGCACATGAGGCCCACGCCGACCTTGATGCCCTTGGCCAGCGCCTTCTTGTTCAGCTCGAACATGCGGCGGGAGGTCGGGCCGTCCACCGTGACGGGCTTCTCCATGAACACGTTGATGCCCTTCTCGATGGCGTACTTGTAGTGCACCCAGCGGAAGGCCGGGGGCGTGGCGAAGATGGCGATGTCCTTGCCCGGGGTGAGCAGGTCGATGGCCTTCTTGTAGCCGTCGAAGTCAACGAAGCGGCGCTCCTCGGGCACATCGACCTTGTCCTTGAATTCACCCTTGAGGCCCTCGTAGCTGGACTTGAGGCGGTTGTCGAACACGTCGGCCATCGCGATGAGCTTGGTGGGGCCGGTCTTCACGCGCAGGGCGTTGGCGGCGGCACCCGTGCCACGACCGCCGGGGCCGATCAGCGCGATGTTGATGGTGTCGGTGTGGGCGACGTGGGCGGCTCGGGCCGGGTCGAGGGCCGTGGCGGCGATGGCCGCGGCCATCGGCTTGGCGGCCTGTCCGGCGCGCTGGGCCAGGATGCCGGCGATGCCACCGGCACCGGCGATGGATCCGGTGCGCTTGAGGAAGTCACGACGGGACGTGTCGGGGGTCTGGTTCATAACGAGGAGGTGTGACCCAAACGACACCGCAGGTCGGGCCCGGTTTCAACCAGTTTCCTGCAATCGGCTGAAAAAAGCCGGAGCTGCCATCGACAGTGGGGCCTTCGAGCACCCACGGCTTCCGTGGCCAGGCCGGCGTCGGACGGAGACCGCGGGCCGGTGGATGGCGGCCTTCGTTTTGGGATGGGATTCCAGTCGGGTCGGGGGTTCCATCAGCCCATGCGCCAAGGCCGGGGTCCGATGCGGGGATGGATCGTCGTCGTCGCGATCCTCGCCTGGGGCTGTGCCAAACCGAAGCCGGTCGGGTACACCCGGTTCCCGCAAGCCCTCATCCCGCCCCCCGGCTCCGACACGACGCCAGCCTCCACCCCATCCATCCCGCCCGCGGCGGGCGTCCGCAATTCCGTCCCGCTGGCCATCCGCCCCACTGTCCCACCCACGGCCGAGGTCGCCCCCGCCGCTCCGGCGGCTCCGGCCACCCTGCCGGGCGTTGCCGCAACGCCCGCGGTCGACCCCGAGCCCTGGACCCCGATCGTCGCCTGGAGCCGCAGCCGCGGGCTGCCGACGCCGGAGATCCTGGCTGGATCCAGGGCCGTCCGGATCGGCGGCATCGTGCATCACCTCGGCTTCGAACCGGTCGACCAGGGCGGCGCGGTGTGCATCCACCCGCTGGACCGCATCAAGACCTTCGAACCCTTGCTGCAGCCCACGGTCTGGCCCTCGCCCCGCACCGTGGTGCTCGACCCCGGCCACGGCGGCAGCCAGGCGGGCACACGGAGCCTCACCGGCAACCGCTTCGAGAAGGACCTCACCCTCGACTGGGCCCTGCGCCTGAAGCCCCTGCTCGAGGCCCGGGGCTGGACAGTGCACCTGACCCGGACCAACGACCTCGACCTGCCGCTGACCGACCGGGTTCGGATGGCGGAGACCCTCCGGGCGGGGCTCTTCATCAGCCTGCACTTCAATTCCTCCTTCCCCAGCACCCAGGCCCGAGGCCTTGAGACCTATTGCCTGACACCGTGCGGCATGGCCTCGACCACCACCCGGGTGTATGCGGACGACGCCGGGGCCACCCACCCCAACAACCGGCATGACGAGGCCAACCTCCTGCTGGCCCGGCGCATCCACCGGCATGTGCTCGCCGCCACCGGCACGGCCGACCGGGGCATCCGACGGGCCCGCTTCATGGAGGTGCTGCGCGGCCAGGACCGCCCGGCCGTGCTCGTCGAGGGCGGCTTCCTGTCCAACCCCGACGAATCCCGGGCCATCAACACCCCGGCCTACCGACAGCGGCTGGCCGAGGGGGTGGCCCGGGCCCTCGAATGACCCGGCCCACGGCCTGCCCGGGGCAAAAAATTTTTGAACACTTTCGGCCGGCACGGTCTATAGTGGCGAACCGCCGGTGGTTCGCCGAGGATCCATGCCCCAGCACCGCCCCTGGAGGATGCAGGCCGAAGGGAGAATCCCCCGGCCCACGCCCCGGGGGCTGGGAGTGAAGCACGGGATCCCTCAGCCCGATCACCGTCGGAAACGCGCGACGACGACGACGACAGACGATTCGACACCAAGAAGCTGCCCATGATTGACGTAGAGAATCTGATCAAGGAGTTCGGGCCCAAACGGGCGGTGAACGGGGTTTCCTTCACGGTCCGCCGGGGCGAGATCCTGGGCTTCCTCGGGCCCAATGGCGCCGGCAAGTCCACCACGATGCGCATGATCACCGGGTTCTTCCCGCCCACCTCGGGCCGGGTCCGCATCGGTGACCACGACATCTCCGAAGACCCCATCGCGGCCAAGAAGCTCATCGGCTACCTGCCCGAGAGCGCCCCGTGCTACTCGGACATGACCGTCAACGGCTTCCTGAGGTTCACGGCCGAGATGCGCGGGATGCGCGGCGCCCAGATCGACCAGGCCGTGGCCAAGGTGGCCGGCCTGTGCTTCCTCGAGGGCGTGCTGCACCAGAGCGTGGACACCCTCTCCAAGGGCTACCGCCACCGCACCTGCTTCGCGCAGTCCATCCTGCACGATCCCGAGGTGCTGGTGCTCGACGAGCCGACCGACGGCCTCGACCCGAACCAGAAGCACGAGGTCCGTCAGATCATCAAGCGCATGGGCCAGACCAAGGCCATCATCTTCTCGACCCACATCCTCGAGGAGGTCGAGGCCTGCTGCTCCCGGGCGATCATCATCGACCGCGGCACGGTGGTGGCCAATGGCACCCCGGCCGAGCTGAAGGCCCGGGCCGACGCGGCCGGATCGGTGCTCCTGCGGGTGCGTGGCGTGGCCGGCGACACCCTCAAGACCAGGCTGGGCTCCCTGTCGGTGGCCGGCCGGGTGCAGATCCAGGACAACGGCGACGGTTCCCTCTCGGCCCGGGTGTTCCCGCGCGACAAGTCCACTCGGGCCGACCTGGCCCTGTCGATCGCCCAGACCGCCACGCAGGCCGGCTGGAGCTTCGACGAACTCCACACCGACGAGGGACGCCTGGACGACGTCTTCCGGGCGATCACCCTGCCCGACTCCGTCAAGACCCGAGACTGACGAACCCGACGGAAGCCCCGCACCGGCGACCGGCCGGAGGGCGGGCGAGCCGTCCCCAACCCGACTTCATTCCCAATCCCGACCCCATGAACGAATCGCTTCGGAACATCTGGACGATCCTGAAACGCGAGCTCAGCGGCTACTTCGCGTCGCCGGTGGCCTACGTGTTCATCGTCATCTTCCTGCTGCTCAACGGCTTCTTCACCTTCATGCTCGGAGGTTTCTTCGAGCTGGGCGAGGCCTCGCTCTCCAGGCCCTTCTTCAACTGGCACCCGTGGCTCTACCTCTTCCTGGTGCCCGCCGCCGGCATGAGGCTCTGGGCCGAGGAGCGCCGCGTCGGCACCCTCGAGTTGCTGCTCACCATGCCGATCACCGCCGCTCAGGCCATCATCGGCAAGTTCCTGGCCTGCTGGGCCTTCCTCGCGCTGGCCCTGGCGCTGACCTTCCCGGTGGTGGGTACGGTGTACTACCTGGGCCATCCCGACGGCGGCGCGATCTTCGCCGGCTACCTGGGCAGCCTGCTTCTGGCGGGCGCCTACCTGGCGGTCACCGTGGCCACCTCGGCCATGACCCGCAACCAGGTCATCAGCTTCATCCTGTCGGTGGTGATCTGCTTCTTCCTGATCCTCGCCGGATGGGAACCGGTCACCAGCCTGCTGGTCCGCTGGGCCCCGGCCGGGCTCGTCGACCTCGTCACCGGGTTCTCGGTCATGCCGCACTTCGCCAGCTTCCAGCGCGGCGTGGTGGACTTCCGCGACCTGCTCTTCTTCGCCTCGGTCATCGTCTTCAGCCTCTTCGGCACCAGCGTGATCCTCCGCGGCCTCCGCGGCGCCTGAACCTCCAGCTCCCCTTCCCGCGCCATGAAACCGACCAAGCTTCAATCCCTGCTGTTCTCGACCGCCGGTGTCGGCCTCGCCTTCGTGGCGATCACCGGCCTGAACCTGCTCTTCAGCCCGGTGCGCGCCCGCCTCGACCTCACGGCCGACGGCCTGCACACCTTGTCCGAGGGCTCGCGCAAGATCCTCTCCAAGATCGACTCCAACGTGGAGGTGCGCCTGTACGTCTCGCGCAGCGAGAACCGGATGCCCAGCGCCCTCAAGAACTACGCCCAGACCGTGGAGGACCTGCTCCAGGAGTTCCGCGCGGCCTCGGGCGGCCGGATCACCATCCAGCGTCTGGACCCCGAGCCTGATTCCGACGCCGAGGACACCGCCAAGCTCGACGGCATCGAGCCCATCCCGCTGGGCCAGATGGGGGGCGACCCGATCTATTTCGGCCTCGCCGTGAGCCTCGCGCCCGAGACCAAGGCCATCCCGTTCCTGTCGCCGCAGCGTGAGAAACTGCTCGAGTACGACATCGCCCGGGTGATCTCCCAGGTGATCGCCACCAACAAGCCGGTGCTGGGCGTCATGAGCCCGCTGCCGGTGCTGGGCGGGCCCGGCGCGATGAACCCCATGATGATGCAGATGGGCCGCCAACAGCAGCAACCGGCCTGGATCACCTTCAGCGAGCTCAAGCGCGACTTCACGGTCGAGAACGTCCCGATGGACAGCGAGTCCATCCCCGAGAAGGTCCAGGTGCTGCTCGTGGTGCACCCGAAGGACGTCTCCGAGAAGGCCCAGTTCGCCATCGACCAGTTCGTGCTGCGCGGCGGCAAGCTCATCGCCTTCCTCGACCCCCAGTGCATCACCGACAACCGGAATCCCAACCCGATGGGCCTGAACCTCGGGGGCGGCTCCTCCCTGCCCAGGCTGCTCGAGAAGTGGGGCGTGGCGATGGATCCCTCCAAGGTGGTGGCCGACCGGACCTTCAGCCGCGAGCTTCAGGGTCGCGACGGACGCCCGCAGCCGGTGCCGGCCTTCCTGTTCCTGAACGCCGACGGTGTGAACCGCGACGACGCGGTGACCAGCCAGAGCGACAACCTGTGGCTGCCCTTCGCCGGCGGCTTCACCGGCAAGGCCGCCGACGGCCTCCGGGCCGACGTGCTCATCAAGTCTTCCGACGATGCCCAGCTCGTCGACGGCATGACCTCGCAGTTCAACGGCGCCAAGATCCTCGACGAGTTCGCCCCGGCCCGGACCAACTACCCGTTGGCGCTGCGCCTGTCGGGCAAGTTCAAGACGGCCTTCCCGGACGGCAAGCCGGGCGACACCAACGCCACCGTGCTCAGGGAGGCCAAGTCGGACACCGTGGTGTACCTCTTCGGCGATGTGGACTTCCTCAACGACGCCTACTCGGTGGAGGTGAACCCGATGCTCGGCCTGGCCATGCCACGCAACGGCAACCTGGCGCTGGTGCAGAACCTCGTGGAGCAGGCCTCGGGCGACGTCAACCTCGTCGGGGCCCGTGGCCGCGCCTCGGTCAGCCGGCCGTTCACGGTCGTGCAGAAGATGGAGGCCGAGGCCCGTGCCCGTTACCAGGGCAAGATCGAGGGCCTCAACCGCAAGGTCGAACAGCTGCAGAGCAAGCTCAACGACGTGCAGATCAAGCAGGAGGGCAACACCTCCAAGATCATCCTCACCAAGGATCAACAGGAGGCCATCGCCAACTTCAAGAAGCAGCAGGTCGAGGCCCGCAAGGACCTCCGCAAGGAGCGCCGCAACCTCGACGTGGACGTCAAGAATCTCGAGAACCGGGTCAAATGGCTGAACATCGCCGCGATGCCCCTGCTGGTCTCCGCCGCCGGGATCGCCCTGGCCATCGCCCGCAAGAACCGCACGAACGCCAAATGAACACCAAGCAACTGGCCATCCTCGTCGCCGTCGGCCTCGCCCTGGGCGGCGCCGGCCTCTACGTCCGCAACCAGCAGTCCGCCGGCTACCGGCAGTCCTCGGCCCAACTCGGCGGGGTGCTGCTGGCGGGGCTCGACGCCTCGTCCCTCGCCGGGGTGCGCATCACCCAGGGGACCAACCAGCTCAACCTCCTCAAGTCGGGCAACGACTGGACGGTGAAGGAGCGCGGCGGGTACCCCGCCAACTTCGCTTCCATCCAGGACTTCGTGCGGAAGCTGGTGGACCTCAAGGCCACCCAACCCATCCAGGTCGGGCCCTCGCGCCTGCCGGTGCTGGAGCTGTTGGCCCCGGACAAGGGCCCCGGAGTCCTGGTGGAACTCCTCGGCGCCGACGGCAAGCCGGCCAAATCCTTGCTCCTGGGCAAGAAGCACACCAAGAACGGGGCCCAGGACGACGGCGGCTTCGGGGGCATGGGAGGCGGCTGGCCCGTCGGCCGCTACGTCATGGTCGACAACAAGATCGAGACGACCGCGCTGGTGAACGAGCCGCTGGCCAACGCCGAGCCCAAGCCCGACCAGTGGCTCGAGAAGGACTGGTTCAAGGTCGAGCAACCGCTCTCCGTGACCATCAGCCATCCCGATGCGACCAACAGCTTCACCCTCACGCGGACCAACGAGTTCTCGGAGTGGACCCTGGTGGACGCCAAGCCCGAGGAGAAGGTCGACACGGCCAAGACCGGGGCCTTCAGCTCGCTCCTGAGCTCGCCGAGCTTCGACGACGTGATCGTCGATGCCCAACCAGCCGCCCTCGGCCTCGACGCCCCCGTCCAGGCCAAGATCCGGACCGCCGGCGGCTGGACCTACACCGTCAAGGTTGGCAAGGCGCAGGAGGGCGACCGCCACCCGGTGCAGTTCACCACCGAGGCGCAGCTGGTGACCCAGCGCACCCCGGGCAAGGACGAGAAGAAGGAGGACGCCGAGCGGCTCGACAAGGAATTCGCCGAGAAGCTCAAGAAGCAGCAGGAAAAGCTCGCCGCCGAGCAGGCGCGGGGCAAGTGGACCTACCTGGTCAGCAAGTGGTCCATCGACTCGATGCTCAAGAAGCGCTCGGAACTCATGGTCGAGGCCAAGAAGGACGACGCCGCGGGCGCACCTGACGCGGTGTCCTCACCGGTGGCCCTGCCGAAGCTCGGTGGCGAGTGAGCCCGGGGCGGAAACGGGTGCCCAACGCCCGGAACCGTTCCTCGACAACCTCCAGGTCGCCATCCCGAGGAGCCTTTCCCTGCCCTGTCATCGGACCCGTCCCCACCCCGGGGGCGGGTGCGTTTCGTTTCCGGACCCCATCCCCGCAGTTGGTCCGGTCCCGCCGGACCCGTGGCCGCGTGAATCCTGGCATCGGATTCAGGTCGTCCAGCACTTCCCGGGACGGGAAGCCACCGCGACAGGATCAGCGGTCGGAGCCCTTGGGAAGCCCCATCACCCGGGCCTCCCGGGCCGCCCGGGCCTCGGTCAGGATCCGCATCTCCTCGGCGGCGACGCGGCGATGGTCGTAGCGCTCGACGAAGCGGCGGCCTTCGAGGCCACGTCGGCGGGCTTCGTCGGGATGGTCGAGCCAGTGCAGGATCCGGGTGGTGGTCGCGGCGAGGTCCTTCTGCGGCACCAGGTCCAATTGCCCGGGGAACACGCTGCGGAACACCGGCACCTCCATGGCCACCACGGGCAGGCCGGCGGCGAGGAACTCGTTGACCGACAAGCCCCAGCCCTCCTCGCGGGAGAGACTCAGACCGACCCGGGAACGCGCGACCAGCGACACCTTCTCGGCCTCGGAGACGGGGCCGGAACAGTGCACCGAGGCACCCAGGCCGGCGGCGGCGATCCGGGCCTGCAGCTCGGTCCGGTGCGGCCCCTCGCCGATCACCAGCAGGCGCGCCCCGGGGCGGCGACGGACGACCTCCTGCCACAGCGGCACCGCGTCGAAGACCCCCTTGTGCTCGTGCACCCGGCCAAGCAGCACCGCGTCGAACTCCTTGGGATGGTCGACGGCCAACGGAAGTCGCTCCAGGTCGATGCCGTACCCCGTGGCGTGGGTGCGGCTCGGGCGCAGGCCGAGGGCGGTCTCGACGTCGTTGAAGTCGCGGGCGATCAGCTCCGTGCCGCACAGGATCGCATCGGCCTCGCGGTTCAACCACCGGGCCGTGGTGCGCTCGGAGAGGAAGTGCAGCCGGTCGAAGAGCCCGGCCGGCTGTCGCTGGGTGGACAGCACGTGGTGGATCTTCACCGCCAGGGCCGCCCCGCATCGACGGGCCAGCGTACGCGCCGGGCCCACCTCGTAGATGAACTGCGCGCAGGCCAGCACCACGTCGTAGGCCTCCGGCAACCGGGTGACGCGGGCGGTCAGCATGCGCCAGGCGAAGATCGGCAGGTAGCGCCAGGTCTGCCCGAGGTAGCGGTTCGGGTCGAAGAGGTCGTCGCTGCTGACCAGGCGCGACTTCGGATAGAGGCTCTGGAACACGGGCCACGCCGACCGGCCCACGAGGAAATCCACCGTGTGCCCGCCGGCGATCCAGTGCTCCACCACTCCGGCAAAGTAGGTCTGCACGCCGGAAACCGACCGGGCATCCAACGCCGAATTGTAGACGATCAGGATCCGCACGCGCCCCATCCAACCCCAAACCGGTCTGGGCCTCCAGCGGTGGATTGCCGAACCGCCAACCGCCAGGCACCAAAGGCACCACTGGCCGACCGTGAAAGAATGCTTCCCGACAGCAGCCTGCGGTTCCCTGGCCTGTCCCGTCTCCGCCGGGGCGGCCGCCGCGAAAACTCCGCGCCCAAAACTCGACGCCAAAACTCGTTGACGACGACTTGGGCGTGTCGGTAGGTTGCGCGTCCTTCGAGCGTTCCAGAGTAGCTCAATGGTAGAGCAATCGGCTGTTAACCGATGGGTTGAAGGTTCGAGCCCTTCCTCTGGAGCCATTCCCGCGATCCGATCCTCGCAGGTCTCTTTTTTCAGGTTCTTCGAACCTCCCCCGGCATTCCCG
>JAJTFN010000009.1 GCA_021298285.1 Verrucomicrobium sp. | reverse complement strand
GTCCCGAGGTGATCCCGCTGGTAGGCGGTGAGGTCGGGCCCGACCGATCCGCCCTTGAAGAACAACCGGTGGCAGCCGGCACAGCGCTGCTGGAAGAGGGCCTCCCCGGTGTAAGGATTGCCAGGAGCCTCTCGGAGCACCCGCTCGAGGTGGCGGATCCGCTGCGCGATCTCCGGGGCCGGAACGGACGGCGGGGCGGGCCATACGGCCAGGGCACCTTCCCGCACCTTGGGCTCCGGGGATCGGCGGAGGCGCTCGACGATCTCGGCCGGCACCGTCTGACGGTCGACGACCCGGCGGCCCATCGCCTCCAACAGGGACAGGCTCCAGGCGGGCCGGCTGACCAGCAGCGCCAAAGCCGCGGTGCGCACCTCGGCCGGGGCGGCGGGGCCCAAGAGGCCCAGCACCTCCGTCGCCACGGCTGGATCGGTGTCGCGAGCGAGGCCGGCCAGCGCGGCCAACCGCACGGGAAGGGGTTGACCCTCGCGGAGGGCCTCCGACAGCAGGGTGCGCAGGCCCGGCAGTTGCAGGTCAGCCAATGTCCGGATCAACTCGGCCCGCTCCGCCACGGACACGGCGGGCAGCCTCCAGCGCTCGAGCGCCTCGGATACGGCGGCCGGATCGCGCTGACGCAGGCGCAACGCGAGCGAGGCCTTGCCACGCCGGGCCAGGGCGCGGACCAGTTCCTCCGGCAAGGCCGAGGCGTCCCGTCCGCGGAAGGCTTCCTCGAATCCGGTCATGAGCGCGGCCACGGAGGCCTCGTCGGGGGCCCGGTCCAGCAGCCAGGCCGCATCGAGCAGGTCCTGCCGGCGGGCCTCGGTGGCGCAACGACGCATCAGGCGCGAAAGGACGGCCTCGCGCGCCAGGGGCCGACGCCAGAGCGCATCGGTCTTCCACAGCCCGAGGATCTCGGGCCGGGCCGCCGGCCAGTGCGAGTCGACGATCCACCAGCACAGCAAGGGGACGCAGGGATCCGAGAGGTCCTCGTCGTGGGCCAGGAGGGCCGTCAGCAGGGGCAACGCCTGGGCGGCCGGCAGCCGGCGCGCCGAGGCGGCCCATTGCGCCCGCACGCGCACGTCGGTCTCGTGGGGGAGGCGATCGAGCCAGGCCTGCAGCAGGGGCATGCCGATCCGGCGGGCATCGCCCATCAGTCGCACCGACCACTCGCGGATCAGCGGCACCGGATGCGCCACCAGCCGGGCGGCCAGCGCCTCGTCGAGCGCACCAGCCTGGTGCAGGGCCCACAGGGCGGCGATCGGGGCATCCGGGGACCCCAGCCGCCCGGCCAGGCGGCCGGTCCAGCGCTCCCGATCCGGTACCGGCAGGGCGGAGATCCGGCCGGCCAGCTCCCGCGCGGCCATCAACCGGTGCCAACGGTTCGAGTGGGAGAGCGCCGCCATCAGCGCCTCGGGCGCCTGGTCGTCGAGGCGAAGGTCCCGGAGCAACGGCTGGTCGGCACCGCGCAGGCGGTACAGGCGTCCGGTGGTGGGGTCGATCTGGCTCTGGTAGTGCTGCCCGTGGGCGATGTAGTGCTCGTAGAAGTCGGCGATCCAGACCGAGCCGTCCGGCGCATTCGCGAGGTACACCGGCCGGAAGGCCTCATCGCCGCAATGCAGGGCGGTGCCCAGATCGCGGGTGCCAAAGGTGGACCCGATCCGGTGCCGGTCGGTGGCCAGCACGACGTTGTGCAGCGGGTCGAGCCAGAGCAGTTGCCCCTGCCGGGACGGCGGCAGCGCCGGGCCCTCCACCACCGACAGGAGGTGGGTGAAGCGCTGGAACGGGGCCGCCGGGGCCATCCACGGCAACTGGCCGAAGGTGTGCGGATTGCGCGGGGGCCCGAACTTGCCCGGGTCGACGCCCTGCTTGAGGTAGTAGCCGCCCTGCTGGTAGTGCCAGCCGCGGGTCTCCGACCCATTGTGTCCGCTGAAGAGGCGACCCTCGCCGTCGAGCTCCAGGCCGAACACGTTGCCGCTGCCCTCGGCGAACAGTTCGTACTCGCGGCTGACGGGGTGATAGCGCCAGACCATGCAGCCCTCGAAATGGACTCCCGGCGCCCCTTCCGGGTCGAGACCCGGGCGGACCACCCGGCTGGTGGTGGTGCTGCCCTGCCCGCCATAGATCCACCCGTCCGGGCCCCAGACCAGCCCGTTGGCCACCGAGTGGGTGTCCTCCAGGCCGAAGCCCGCGAGGTGGACCACCGGTGGCCCATCGGGCACGTCGTCACCATTGGCATCCGGGAAGAACAGCAGGTAGGGCGTGTTCATGACCCACACCCCGCCCCGCCCCGGCAGGACGGCGTTGGCCATGTTGAGCCCGTCGAGGAACACCCGGTGCCGGTCGGGAAATCCGTCGCCGTCGGTGTCCTCATGCACGGTGATCCGGTCGCGGCCGGGGGTGTGACGCGGCGGCGGTTCCGGCACCCGGTCGTAGTGGGCGCGGTAGTATTTGTCCCGGCTGATCATGCGGGGACCGGCGGGGTATGGGTATTGGCGGTACTGGGCCACCCACAGGCGGCCCCGGGCGTCGAAGCTGAAGTGCGTGGGCTGGGCCACTTCGGGCTCGTTCAGCAGCAGGTCCACGCGGAGGTCGGCCGCCGGCTTCATCAGCGCCATGGTCTCGGCCGGGGCCTTGCGCGGTCCGGGCACGAACCGCTGCGCCTCGCCCAGCACCCGGTGCGACTCGTGGTACTGGTCGAAGGCGGCACGCGGGGGGCGCTCGGCGAGCACCGGGACCTCGACGGCGGACGGTGTCCCGGACGGTCCGGCGGGGCGCCATTCCCAGCCCCCTTCGAGGATGGCCTCGTTGAAGTAGTCCATCACGAAGGGCGCCTCACCCTGGAACCCCGCCGGGCCGTCCGGGTGATGGGCGCGGATCAGCAGGCCATTCCACCGCCCCTTCTGGAGCAGGCCCGGCCGGATCTTGTGACGGTGGTTGCCCGCCACCCCATCCCGGTACTGCGGCGGGAAGGCCCCGCCCCGACCGACCGACTCCCCGTTGACGAACACCTCGTGGGCCCCGGAGAAGCCGCGCAGGTTCAGGGTCACCGACTCGGCGAACAGGTTCCGCTCATGCGGCGTGAAGAAGCTGTCGTGGGGCTTGAACCATGCGCGGTACCAGCGCCAGCCCGGGCCCGCGGGGATGGGCCCGGGAACCTCGACAGGCCCGACAACACGCGGGGCATGATGTCGGGAACCCTGCCCCGCGGACGGCCGGAACGGCAGCGCAAAAGCGCTCCGCGCGCCGGGAACGGACCGTGGATCCCGGAAGGTCGGGTTCAGCCCGGCGGCAGGGCCTCGAGGGCGACGGCGCAGAACTTGTAGCTCGGTTGCCGGGAGTGCGGATCGACCACCGTGAGGGTGAGCGGATTCAGCTCCCGGTAATGCATGGGAATGAACACCTGCCCGGGTTGGACGGCGGGCGTGATGCAGGCATCAGCCAAGAGCTCGGCCCGCCTCGAACGCACCCGCACGCGGCCCTTGGCCTGGAGTCCTATCCGCGCCGCATCCTCAGGGTGGATCTCCACATAGCAGTTCTCCGGGTAGAGCTGCCGGAGCACCGGGGATTTGGAGGTCCGGGTGTTGGTGTGCCACTGGGAACTCGTTCCCCGACCGGTCAAGAGCACCCATGGGTATGCCTCATCGGTGGGCTCGGGCACCGGCGTCGGAGGTGAATGATGGAAGACGGCGCGTCCGTCGGCGGTATGGAAAGACCCGTCGGCGAAGAGCCGTCGCTCCCGGATCCCGGCCACCCGTGTCTCGGGCAACGTCTCCAGGGACCCGCCGGAGGCGTGGTCGAGGACACGATCCCGCATCGCCTCGGAGAAGGGCCATTGGATCCCACCCAGCGCGTCGATGGCACGGTACCCATCGATGCCCGTGATGTCGCACGGCCGACCTCGGCTCAACCGCTTGAGCACTTCGAAGACCGTCTCCGGGGTCACCCATTCCCGGAACAGGTCGGCGCAACCCCAGGCCTCCGCCACCAGGCGGAAGATGTGGAAATCGGACAGGGCCTGGCCGGGTGGTCGGCGGACACGTTTCACCAACCCCAGG
>JAJTFN010000008.1 GCA_021298285.1 Verrucomicrobium sp. | reverse complement strand
CAGGTGAACCGAGGACGGGGCGACACCGCCGGGACGGCCCCGGAAGAGGGGGATCCCGTTTCCATGATGTCACCGGCAGTGGCCATGCTGGGGTGTCCGTGAAGAGTCGGCTCGAAACCACGAAGAAACCCGCGTTCCCGTGGACGACGACTTTCTACAGCAACAGTCTCCCTTTCTACAACTAAATCGTTGCTTTTTCTTACTAAGTGTTATGCGCAGGTTATTCACAATCCGTGTATCCGTTGAAATACCAAGGAATACCGATAACTGAACAAGGAGGTTGGAATCGACTTCCGCGGGGGTTTCCCTTTTTCTCCCTGCATGCGGGTATCCGACTTCGATTTCGAACTGCCGGGCGAGTTGATCGCCCAGCATCCGGCGCCGGAGCGGGACGGATCCCGGTTGATGCAGTTCGACCGGTCGACGGGCGCCTGCCGGCACGGCCGGTTCATCGATCTGGTGGACCAACTCCAGCCCGGGGAGGTGCTGGTGATGAACGATTCGCGGGTGATTCCGGCCCGATTGCTGGGTCGTCGGGCCGATTCGCCGGGGCGCGTCGAACTTCTCCTGCTCGAGGAGGCCAGACCCGGGTGCTGGTGGGCGATGGTGCGGCCCGGGAAGCGGATCCGGCCCGGGGCGGTGCTCCGGTTTGGCGCCGAAGAGGCGCCTGAAATGGTTTGCCGGGTCCTGGAGAAGAACCCGGAGGGCCACGCGCTGGTGGAATGGGAGGATCCCGGTTCGTTCTGGGGGGCGCTGCAGCGCATCGGCCGGCTCCCACTGCCACCGTACATCGAGCGCGGAGACACCGGCGCGACCGGCGAGGATGCCGTCCGCTACCAGACCGTGTATGCCACCCGGGCGGGTTCGGTCGCGGCACCGACCGCCGGCTTGCATTTCACCGAGCGGGTGCTGGAGGCGCTGCGGTCCAAGGGGGTGCGCCTCCATCGCGTCACGCTGCAAGGTCTCCGACCACGTCATGCACGAGGAACGCTACGAATTGGGCGAGGAGACCGCCCAGGCCCTCCGGGAGGCCAAGGCGTCCGGTCGCCGGATCATCGCCGTCGGCACCACCACGATGCGGGTGCTGGAGACCGTGGCCGGGCGTTCCGGGGGTTCCATCGAGGCCGGTTCCGGCCGGACGAGGATCTTCATCCACCCGCCGTTCCGGTTCCGCCTTGTCGACGGGTTGTTGACCAACTTCCACCTTCCGAGGAGCACGCTCCTGATGCTCATCAGCGCGTTTGCCGATCCCGGGGGCGTGGCCGGCCGCGAGCGGATCCTCGCGGCCTACGCCGAGGCCATCCGGGAACGCTACCGTTTCTTCAGCTATGGCGACGCCATGTTCCTCCACTGATCGGCGCGGGCCGTTCCATCCGGGATCCCCGACGGAGCCTGTCCCCGGGCGGTCGGTCCAGGTGGTCGTGAACATGGCCATGACGGCCGATGGCAAGGTTGCCACGGCCGGTCGCGAGGTCGTCTCCTTCGGCAGCCCGCATGACCAGCGGGCCCTCTACGCCTTGCGGGCCACCGCCGATGCCCTGCTCTGTGGCGCGCGGACCGTCGAGGAGACCGGAGCCACCTTGGGGACAGGCTCCAAGGCGTTCCTGGCCGCCCGTCGCCGGGCGGGCCTGTCCCCGGAGGCGCTGCGGGTGGTGGTCAGTGGGGCCGGCTCGCTGTCGTCCGACGCGGCGTTGTGGCGATCATCGGGGGCTCCGATCCTGGTTTTGACCGCCGGAACGGCTTCTGAGATGCAACGTGAACGATTGCGAAGCCTTGGAGCTCAGGTTTGGAGGTCGCCAGGCCAGGGGCTTGATCTCCCGGCCGCCTTGGACTGGTTGGCCCGGGAGCACGGGGTGCGCCGTCTGGTGGCCGAAGGTGGCGGCGTGCTCAATGCGGCCCTGATGGCCGCCGACCAGGTGGATGCGGTCCGATTGAACTTGGTCCCCCGGATCTTTGGCGGAGCCGCCAGTCCCACCCTCGCCGATGGTCCGGTTGCCGATGCCCTGGCCGATGCGGCCCGCTTCCGCCTCGCGTCGGTGCGAGCGGTGGGCGATGAGCGGTTCCTGAGGTACGTGCGGATGTCCCGGGTCGATCCGCAGTGACCCTCCGTGGCTATCGGGCTCCCTGGCGGATCCACTCCTCCACCTGCCTGAGGGGCTTGTCGGCGATCCGGTGGGCCTCGGGCTTGGGAATGTCCTCGTCCTTCCCGGCGAGGATGGTCAGGAGACTCGACTTCTTGGGATTCCCCGGCGTGACGACCTTCCCGTAGGTCTTGCCGCCCGTGAGCACCCGGTCCATCGAGTCGACCGAGAACCCGCCCTCGGCGCCGGCGCCGGAGTGGCATTTGGCGCAGGATCCCGCCAAGAGGGCCTTGATCTCGGGGTCGAAGCGCACCGGTGCGACGATCTCGGTGATCGGGCCGTCGGGCCAGGCGGCCCCCTGGTCGATCCAGCCGCGCAACAGGCTGATCTGTTCGCGCGTCAGGGGATCGCTCTCCCCGGGTTTGCCTCCAGGCGGGGGCATGAGCATCTCGTCGATGAGGCCGGCAGCCATGTGGATGATCGCGCTCTGGGCGCTCTTGCCGGCGGCGATGGCCGGCCCGTGGTCATCGGTGACCTTGAAGGCACCCTCCTTCGTGTCCATCCGGTACTTGCCCTTCTGTTTCTCGGGCCCGTGGCACTTGAAGCACGCCGCCTTGAACAGCGGGTAGACCTCGGTCTTGAAGTCCACGGGCCGCGTCAACGGCGGTGGCAACTTGGCCAACTCGGCGGCCGGGATCGGCACCTGGGCCTGGATCGCGAGCGTGGCCGCGGCCGCCAACGATGAGACAAGCCGGATCAGGAGACCGGGAGCGTTCAACCGGGGCTTCATGAGGGCAGGGTACTGAGGTTGGGTCCCTGAGGAAAGATCCGCCTCGATCAACCGCCGGCAAGCCACCGCCCAAGGATCGGGATCCAGAGCAGGGTGGGCAGCAGGTTGGCCTGGGGCGTGCCGCGGAAGCCGGCGACGGCCGGGGCGCTGCAGAGGATGAGCAGGTCGCCCGCGAGCATCAGCGGCCCGGAGAGGCCGTGTCGAACCAACCAGGGTCCGGTCGCCCAGGTGCCTGTGGCCCAGGTGGCCTGCCAGAGCATGACTGGGCCGAACACCCGTGCGATCCGTCCCAGGGGCAGGCTCCGACCGGCCGGCCCGGCATGGTGGGCCGCCGCCCAGGCCGCAAGGGCCGCCGCATCCAGGACCGCTTTGAGGGCCAGCCCGGTCCACCGGCCTCCCAGGCCCTCATGGATCGTTGCCGGGATCAGGAGGGGATTCAGGGCCATGAAAACCCCGAGGGAAAAGTCCCCCTGCCGGCCATCCACGGTCGCGTCCAGCTTTCCCCCGGGCCGGGCGAAAGACCTCCCCCAGGTGTCGAGGCGTCGTTGGAGGCCGAGCGCACGACCGGTGAGGTTGCCGAGGATCAACCCGACGAGCGCCACGGCCGCCCCGCGCAGGCCGCCCGGGAGTGTCGGTTGCCCCGGTGCGAGGTCTCGAAGGAGTCCCATTCCCCCGATCATGACCGCCGCCCCTGCGCCCAGCCACCGCAGGCGCAGAAGATCCACGGGACGTCCGCACAAAGTCCGGCGCCGCACCCACCCGGAGGCCAGCAGGCCCGTCCCGGCGGCAATGGCATTGATGGAGTGGCCCAGCACGACGGCCGTGAGGCTCTCCGGAAGCGGCTCCGACCGCAACCTGGTCGAATGGCCCTCGCGGGTGCTTCCACGGGCCGGACTTGGCGCGATTGGGCACGGATTGGGCTTGCCCGGGGTTTACAAATGGTTTCTCTAGCCGGCTTCCGTCCAAGGGTTGCCGCCCTCCGGACGACCAGACCAACCCATCGACGACCCGTTGCGATTTCCATGAGTCAGGCTCCCCGTCCTTTCGGCCTCCCGCGAAGCCCCGTGGCCAAGGCCCTGGTCCCCGTCCATTTCATCTGCCTGGCCCCGGAGGCCCGGGAGGTGGCCGTGGTCGGTGATTTCAACGGCTGGAACCCGCAGGCGAACCCGTTGGCCCGGGCCTTCGACGGCTCGTGGCAGGGGTCGCTCCAGCTCCGTCACGGTCATCACCGGTACGCCTTCTGGGTGGACGGCACCTTGCAGGTCGATCCGCGGGGACAGGGGGTCAGTCGGAATGACCAGGGGCAGCGGGTGTCGCTCGTCGCCGTCAGTTGAGCGGCGCGGCGCCGGGCGGTGGAACTTTCGGCCCGAGCCGGTTATCCAAGGTCCACGCTTCATGGCGCAATTCAACTACAAGGCGCGGCGTCGGACGGGTGAGGGGGTCGAGGGCGTCGTCGAGGCCGCCGACCGTCAGGCCGCCGTCGTGCAGATCGAGCGGATGGGGGTGATTCCCGTCGCGGTGGTCCAAGCCAGGGCCTCGGCCAAGGCGGCCAAGTCCGATCCGGCGGCCGGTCGGGCCGACCGTGGCACCTCCAAGGTCTCGGTGTTGCCCAGGCTCTTCGCCCGCGGGCCCAAGAAGCCCGGCCTCAAGGAGTTGGCCATGTACACCCTCCAGTTGGCCAACCTCCTGCGGGCCGGCATGCCGCTGACCATGGCCCTGCGCAGCATGGAAAGCCTGTCCTCGAAGGGCATCCCCGGCGAGGTCAGCCGTCAGCTCAAGCAGGATGTCACCGAAGGCCGGGGACTGTCCGAGGCCAT
>JAJTFN010000007.1 GCA_021298285.1 Verrucomicrobium sp. | reverse complement strand
ACCTCGACCTTGGCCTTGGCCGACTTGGCCTTGGTCGTCGCCGAGGCGATCGCCGGCAGGAGCATCGCCGCCAGGATGCCGATGATGGCGATGACGACGAGGAGTTCGATGAGCGTGAAGGCGGCGTGGCGCCGGGCGGTCGTTCGGGTCTTCATGGGTTCTCTGACGCGCGGGTGGGATCGGAAAGGGGCGTTGGTCGGGGCGATGGGCGTAGGCCGGATGGCGGGGTCTGGGATCGTCGGGCGATGGGGTCTAGTTGGATTCCTTCCAATTGCCGATGACCTTGACGCGGTCGCGGCCGACGGGAATCTCGGCCCACAGGTCGAAACCGCCCGGATTGTTCGTCGGGTTGGTGGACACGTAGCGCCAGGGGTTGAGCCCCCGGTTGGTGGGCACGGGATGGTCGTCGCGGTTGTTGGGCCAGGCGAAGCCGCTCGATCGCTTGCCCGAGGCGTCGGTGGCGAAGCCGACGGCCAGGACCTCGATGTCGGCGTAGCCGGCGTCGCCGCGCCGGCGGAACACCTCGGCATACTGGCCTTCCTTGAAGTCGGTGGCGAAGAGCCGGTTGCGCAGCTCGGGGGGCTTGGCGTTCTGGATGCCCTCGCGGCCGAACCACTGCTGGAGCTCGACCGAGCGGATGCCGTCGCCGTCGTCGGCATCGGCGCGCGGGATGAAGAAGCCGTCGGCCCGGGTGGCGTTGGTGAGGTAGACGCCCGACAACTCGTA
The DNA here is from genome assembly GCA_021298285.1 of Verrucomicrobium sp. Classification (GTDB taxonomy): domain Bacteria; phylum Verrucomicrobiota; class Verrucomicrobiia; order Limisphaerales; family UBA9464; genus SXXZ01. Next base: position 3,329 of record JAJTFN010000007.1, on the reverse strand, counting down.
GAAGAGGGGGCTCAGGGCCGGAGTGGAAAGGGTCTGGAACCCCTGCCCCGGAACGGCAACCCGGCGGATGCCGTCGGGCGGATACACCCCGAACCGCGCCTTGTAGGCCTCGATCAGCGTCACCAGTTGCTGCAGCTCGGCCCGCACCCGCGACTCCTTCATCTTCGTCGCGGCCGCCGGGGCCAATCCGACCACCATGCCCGCGAGGATGCCGATGATGGACATGACCACCAGCAGCTCCAGCAGGGTGAACGCGGCCCGGCCCCGGGTGGTGACCGGGGTGCGTGGGGACGATGGGCGGCAGGATCTCATGGGTTCACGCGGGAGCGGCGACTTTCCCGAAGGATCAACGGTCCTTCAATTCCTTTTCCATGCGCTCGCTCAGCCACTGCTTGATCATGCTCTGGTAATTGAGGAACCGGGAGCGGGCCAGGCGCTTGATGCGGCTGAGCATCCGGGGATCCATCCGCAGGGTGATGGTGATGGATTCGGACTGCTCCGAACCCGCGGTGGCCGACAGGTCCATCAGGCGCGGATCGACCTGGTTGTCCGCCCAGAAGTCGGCCTCGGCCTGCTCGCTGTCGAAGAGCGGGACGTCGTCCCAGGACTGGATGGTCTGCTGGTTCATGGAACGCGGGAGCGCGCAGGTCGGCCGGGCTCACCCCGCCAGGGCCTGGGTCAGCCGGCGCTGGTAGAAGTACGCCTCGGCGTCGGTGAAGGGCCGGGACAGGATGACCCGGATGACCTTGCCGTTGGTCCGGTACACGCTGAAGAGGCCCTGCCCCCCGGCCGATTGGCCCAGGTTGAAGAACCGGGCCTGCACCCCGAATCGCGGCGAATCGGGCAGCAACCGGATGGCGAAGGGATCCTCGAACGATTCCTCGATCGCCGGGATGGAGACCGATCCGTCCAGTTCGAAGGGCAGGTTGTTCCAGTCGAACTCCATTGAGCCCACCCGTCAGTCCATTCGAGTATGGCCGATGCGCATTCAATGTAACTACTTTGTATTTACACCTGCGCAGCACCCCGGTCAAGCGGCACCCACCGTTCGATCAAAAAAGGCCATCGGCACCGGCCGATGGCCCGGGGAAGGCCCCAGTCCGCCTAGTCGCCACCGCCACCACCGGTGTCACCACCGAGGGTCTCCATCAGCTTGATGAGCGGCAGGAACATCGCGATGACGATGGAACCCACCACCACCGCGAGGAACACGATCATGATCGGCTCGAGGAGCGAGGTCATGGCCGAGACGGCGTTGTCGACCTCCTCGTCGTAGTTGTCCGAGATCTTGAGGAGCATCTCCGGCAGCGCGCCGGTCTGCTCGCCGACGTCCACCATCGAGACGACCATCGGCGGGAAGACCCCCGACTTCTCCAGGGGCGCCGTGATGGTCTCGCCCTCCTTGACCGACTCGTGGATGTCGAGCACCGCCTTGGCGACGACCACGTTGCCGGCCGTTTCGCGGACGATGTTCAGCGCCTGGAGGATGGGCACGCCCGACTGGACCAGGGTGCCCAGGGTGCGGGTGAACCGCGCGATGGCCACCTTGCTGATGACCGGGCCGAGGGCCGGCATGTGCAGCTTGAACTTGTCGAAGTACCAGAGGCCGAGCTTGGTCTTGATGGACACCTTGAAGGCGATGACGAAGATGACGATGCCCCAGACCACCTGGCCCGGGAACGGCATGCCGCCGAAGAACCAGTCCGGGAAGATCACCGTGTTGTCCTTCAGGGTCTCGGAGATCTTCAGCACGAAGAGGGTGAACTCCGGCATGCCGGCGTCGCCGCCCAGCAGGTCGGCGAAGATCATCTTGAACTTCGGCACGACGACGATCATCAGCAGGGCCACGATGCCCACCGCCACGACCATGACCGCGATGGGATAGAACATGGCGGCCACGACCTTGCCCTTGATCTTCTCGGCCTTCTCCATGAACTCGGCCAGACGCTTGAGGACGACCTCGAGCACACCGCCCAGCTCGCCCGCCTTCACCATGTTGACGAAGAGCCGATTGAAGACCTTGGGGTGCTGGGCCAGGCCCTCGGAAAAGGTCGAGCCGCCCTCGATGGAGAGCGACAGGTCGCTCAGGATCTTCTTGAGCGTGGGGTTGCGCTCCTGCTTCTCAAGCACGCGCAGTCCGCGCAGCAGCGGGAGACCCGCCTCGACCAGGGTGGCCAGCTGACGGGTGAAGGTGGTGAGCACCTTGGCCTTCACCTTGCCGCCGAAGCCGGGGATCTTGATGTTGATCTGGCCGGCCCCCTTCTTCTTGCCCTTGCCCGCGGCCGCGCCGCCGGCGCCCTTGCCACCCTTGGCGTCGGACTTGGGCGGAGCCACCTCGGTCACCTTGGTCGGCAGAAAGCCCATCTCCTTGAGGCGGTTGAGCGCCTCGGCCTGGCTGCCGACCTCGAGGACACCCTTGGTCTCCTTGCCGCTGCTGTCCATGGCGACGTAGTTGAATTTGGCCATATCGGTCTCCTCGGGAATGGGGTCGAAAAAGGGTCGGAAAAAGGGGTTGGATTGCCCGGTCGCCGGGTAGGGTCGCGGGGACGGATCAGGTGTACTTCAGCACTTCCTCGACGGTGGTCTCGCCGGCGTAGATACCCCGGAGGCCGTCCTCACGCAAGGTCACCATTCCCTGCTCGATGGCCTTCTGCCGGACGACGACGGTCGGCGCGCGGTCGTTGATGAGGTTTCGGATCGGATCCGAGACGGCCAGCAGCTCGTAGATGCCCTTGCGACCCCGGTAGCCCGTGTCGTTGCAGGTCCCGCAGCCGCGGCCGTAGTAGAAGGTCTTGTCGCCGATGTCGTGGGCCGAGAGGTTGAGGTTCTGCAGCTGCGACTCGCTCGGCTCGAACGGGGTCCGGCAGGTCGGGCACACCCGGCGTACCAGGCGCTGGGCCAGCACGGCCAGGAGGGTGGACGAGATGAGGAAGGGCTCGACGCCCATGTCGACCATGCGGGTGACGGCGCCGGCGGCGTCGTTGGTGTGCAGCGTGGAGAGCACCAGGTGGCCGGTCAGCGAGGCCTGCACGGCGATCTGGGCCGTCTCGAGGTCGCGGATCTCACCCAGCATGATGATGTCGGGGTCCTGGCGGAGGAACGCGCGCAGTGCCTTGGCGAAGGTCATGCCCGCACCCTCGTTGACCTGGACCTGCATGATCCCCTCGATGTCGAACTCGACCGGGTCCTCGACCGTCAGCAGCTTGGTGTCGATCTGGTTGATCTGCCGGAGGCACGAGTAGAGCGTGGTGGTCTTGCCGCAGCCGGTGGGCCCGGTGACCGTGAAGATGCCGTTGGGCTGGTTGATGGTCTCGATGATGTAGTCGTAG
>JAJTFN010000006.1 GCA_021298285.1 Verrucomicrobium sp. | reverse complement strand
GGTAGAGGATGCCGACGTTCAGGTCGGCGATGACCATCTTCTGGCCCCCGAGGTTCGACCCGAAGGGAATGACCGCGATGGTCAGCAGCGCCGGGATCACCGTGATGGCCGGCGCCAGCCAGAAGTACACCTTGCGCACGTAGCTCGGGGTGAAGTCCTCCTTGAGCAGGAACTTCAGGCCGTCGGCCGCGGGCTGGAAGATGCCCAGCTTCACCAGGAACGGACCGATGACCGGCAGGTAGTCGACGAAGAACGGGGCCGCACGATTGGGGCCGACCCGGTCCTGGATCCACGCCGACACCTTGCGCTCGACGAGGACGGCGTAGGCCACGGCCGTCATCACCACACCGAAGACCACGCCGATCTTCAGGGCGCTGAAGAGGATCATCTGCGCCGTCGGACTGAGATAGTTGATCGCTTCCATGGTCGCTTCAGGATTGCACCGTGACGCCGGTGTCACCGATTCGGGCCCACTCGAGCCCGGCGAAGGCCGGCACCGCCGCGGCCATGCGGTTGAAGAGGCCCTCGATGCTGCGGCTGGGCTCCTCGCCCGTGACGGCCTGCACGAGTTCCTGGAGGAACTCCGCCTCTGGCCGGGCGTCGCCCGGGGGCTCGACGGCCTTCTGGAAGCGCTGCAGGCGGCCCTTGACGTTGACGAAGGTGCCGCGCTTCTCGGCGTGGGCGGCGCCGGGCAGCAGCAGGGTGGCCGCCGCCGTCGTGGCGTTGGGGAGGATGTCGCTGACGATCAACGCATCGAGCTTGGCCAGGAGTTCCGGGCCGAGGCCCTCGCGGGTGACCTCCTCGCCGAAGACCACGAGGGTCTTGATGCGACCCTGCGCGATGCCGTCGGCGATCTTGGGCAGGTTGAAGCCGAACTCGGTGAAGGCCATGCCCGTGAAGCGGACGCCGTTGCTGTTGGGGTTGCGGTCGGCGCTGACCAGCAGCCGGTCGGGTTCGCCCTCGCGCGGCACCGCGTCGGTCAGGGCCCCGGTGTGGGCGGCCAGCTTCTTGAGCAGGAAGAGTTCCTCGTTGGTCTGGCGGGCCGAGACCACGAAGGCGACGCCGCCTTGGGGAGCCCGGCGCAGGATGTCCGCGGCCGTCTCGAGGGCGGCTCCCCAGGTGATGCGCTCGCGGGCGCCTCCGGCGGAGGTCCGCAGCACCTCCTTCAGGCGGTCGGGACGGCCGACCCAGCGGTAGTTGAGCCGCCCGCTGTCGCACATCCACGGGCCGTTGACCGCGTCGTTGTCGCGGGGCTCGTAGCGGTGGATGACCCCCTCGCGGGAGCCGATGGTGATGTTGCACCCGGTGCCGCAGCTCGTGCAGAGGCTCTTGGTCTCCTTCAGGAACCAGACCCGCATCTTGAAGCGGAAATCCTTGGAGGTCAGCGCGCCCACCGGGCAGAGGTCCACGGTGTTCAGCGTGTAGTTGTTGTCGAACTTGCCGGGCTCGAAGGCGCTGATCGTGTTGTAGGAACCGCGGTTGACGATGCCCAGGGCGTCGTCGCCGGCGATGTCACGCGTGAAGCGGATGCAACGGGTGCAGAGGATGCAGCGCTCGTCGTCGAGGACGATGCGCGGCCCGAGGTCCACGGCCTTGGGCTTGTGCACCTTGGCCTCGACGAACTGGCTGCCGGCCTTGCCGTGCTGGACGGAGTATTCCTGCAGCTTGCACTCGCCCGCCTGGTCGCAGATCGGGCAGTCCAGCGGGTGGTTGATGAGCAGCGACTCGAGCACCGACTCGCGCATCTGCTCGGTGGCCTTGGAATCGGCGTAGATTTCCATGCCCGGCGAGATGGGCGTGGCGCAGGCGATGGCGCCGCGCGGCGTGCCCGGCTCGTAGGGCAGCACGGAGCGGGCGATCTTGGGCGTGCCGTCCTCGTTGAGCACCGGCTTGCGGTCCGGGCCGATCATCGGGGTGCCGAACTCCACCAGGCACATGCGGCAGTTGCCGGCAACCGGGAGCTTGTCGTGGTAGCAGTAGTGCGGGATGTCCACGCCGGCGATGCGGGCCGCCTGCAGCATGGTCGTCGGCGCAGGCTTGCCCTGCCAGTCGGGCATGGTCTTGGGCACCTGCACGGTCTTGCCGTTGACCTTGACGGTCATGGTCTCGACCGGCGGTGCGGCCGGGGCGGGGGCCGGTGCCGGGGGCGTTGAGGGAGCAGCGGGGGCGGACATCGGGAATCAGTGGGTTGGAAGGCTTCCTGCCGCCGGGCGGACGGAGCCCCGGGCGTTCGCGTGGGCCGCCTCGTCGGCCGCGCCCTGGGCCTCGAACTCGTCGCGGAACTTCTTCACGAAGCTCAGCACCGGCCACGAGGCCGCCTCGCCGAAGGCGCAGATCGTGCGGCCCTGGATGTTCTGGGCGATGTGGGTGAGGTAGTCGGCGTCGGCCTTGCGTCCCTCGCCATGGCACAGGCGGTGGGTCGCCTTGGCCAGCCACAGGGCGCCCTCGCGGCACGGCGTGCACTGGCCGCAGCTCTCGTGGGCGTAGAACTCGGAGAGGTTGCCCAGCGTCTCGACCATGCTGCGGGAGTCGTCGAGCACGATGATGGCGCTCGAGCCCGACATGGTGCCGGCCTGCTGGAGGGAATCGAAATCGTAGGGCAGGTCGAGGAGCGGCACGTCGACCTTGGTCATCTGGCCGTCGGCGCCCTTGCGGTTGAGTTTGAAGACCTCGCCGGCCTTCAGGACCTTCGAGGACGAGCCGCCCGGGATGATCGCCTTGAGGGATCGACCGGGCTTGAGGCCGCCGCCGAAGTTCTTGTCGAAGATCAGTTCACCCAGGGTGACCCGGCCGACCTGGATCTCGTAGTAGCCCGGCCGCTGCACATCACCGCTGAGGCTGACGATGCGGGTGCCGGTGTTGTTGGGCGTGCCCAGCTTGGCGTACTCGGCCGGACCCATGAGCACGATGTGCTTCACATGGCAGAGGGTCTCGACGTTGTTGACGATCGTCGGGCACATGTACAGGCCCAGCACCGCGGGGAAGTACGGGGGCTTGATGCGCGGGTACGCGCGCTTGCCCTCGAGCGACTCGATGAGTCCGGTCTCCTCGCCGCAGATGTAGGCGCCGGCGCCGCGGTGGACGTGGATCTCCAGGTCGTAGCCGGTGCCCAGGATGTTCTTGCCGAGGAAACCGGCCGCCCTGGCCTCCTTCAGCGCCTGGTTCAGCAGCCTGGCCCCATGGGGCATCTCGCCCCGGATGTAGATGTAGGCCAGCTTCACGTCGTTGGACCAGCAGGAGATGATCATCCCCTCGATGAGTTGGTGCGGATCCTTGTGGAGGATCTGGCGGTCCTTGAACGTGCCGGGCTCGGACTCGTCGGCGTTGCAGATCAGGTAGATGGGCTTGCCGCTGCGGCGGTCGACGAAGCTCCACTTGAGGCCCGCCGAGAAGCCCGCACCACCGCGGCCGCGCAGGCCGGAGGCCTTGACGTCCTCGCGCAGCGCCTCCTGCGGGCTGAGCTTCTTGCCGTCGGGCAGGTCCCGGGCCGGCATGGCCAACGCCCGCTTCAGCGCCTCGTAACCGCCATGGCGCTGGTAGCACCCGATGTCCGGCGTGTAGCCGGGCTCGTCGAGGTTCTTGAGGATCAGTTTGAAAGGTTCAGGCATGGCTGTGCTTGACTCAAAAACGGTTGTCGGTAAGTTCGCGGCTTCGGTTCCGGCTGCCCGATGGTGTAATGGTAGCACAACAGTCTCTGAATCTGTTTGTCATGGTTCGAATCCATGTCGGGCAACCACTCCTCCGGACCGATTTTTTCCAGACCCGGTTTTCTCTCACCGGTTTTCTCACGGCGGCTCTTCTCCGGGCGGCTTTTCCAAAGTTCGCCTGTTTCCCGATCAGAACACCCCTTCGGACCGTACCGGCCATTCGCTCGGGGGACGGCAAAGCCATGCCCGGGGCCGTCGGCTCCAAGCGGTCGGTCAGATGATCCAATGGGCCGCTCATGACTGGCTCAGGCGGCCTGCCCCTTCTTGAGGATGGCCTCGGCCTCGGCCGCGCCCACCTGGTGGTGGAGCTCTTCGTTCACCAGCACGACCGGGGCCGTGCCGCAGCTGGCCAGGCACTCCACGAACTCGACCGTGAACTTGCCGTCGGGGGT
>JAJTFN010000005.1 GCA_021298285.1 Verrucomicrobium sp. | reverse complement strand
TTCCCGAGGGCTTCGGAGAGGAGTCGGCGCCGAGGGCCACGAATCCCGCCAACAGCAAGGCAAGCGGCACTCCGGGAAGTTCACCAACGGAACGCACGTGGGACAGACGCAGGATCACGGGAAAGGCGCGGTTACAAGCTGACCGACTTGGTAGGGAGCATGAGGGCATCCGCTCATGAGTTGCAAAGGATGTTTCCGTACGCATTTTGCATATCTTGCCACGATCTTCCCCAAAATGGTTCCTCGGCACCGGTGGTTGGATGGCGCACTGCCTTCCGGCACGACTCCCGGCCATCCAACCAGCGGATTTCATGACCCTCCGGGGGCCATCCGGGATGAACTTTTTCATGCGACCCGGAACTGCCCCCGGGACGACGCCCGGCACTCCCAGAAAGGACGGCCCCGTTCCCGGGGGCGTGACCCACCGCCCACGGACCAGTACCCTCGGAGAGCTTGCTGAAATCCGGACGGGTCCGATGCTCTGGCCCGCTCCCGCACCCCCATGAGCCCAACCATCCAGGTCCGCGAACTCGGAGACACCTCCCGGGACTTGGACCGCTTCTGGCGGGTCATGGTGGGCATCTCGGGCGCCCAGGCCGCGTGCGTGCTGCCGCTGCGCCTCGAGGTGACGGGCGTGCTCGGCTCGGCCAATCCCTTCTGGTCGCAGGCGCGGCGGCGCCTGTGGATCGCCGAGCGTCACGGGCGCGCGGTGGGCCGCATCGCCGGCATCGTCTCCGACGAACACCAGCGCACCCACGGCCCCGGCACGGCCTTCTTCGGCTACCTGGAGTGCGAGGACGATCCCGAGGCGGCCGGGGCGCTGTTCGACACGGTGGCCGGCTGGGCGCGGGCAGAGGGGTGCCGGCACCTGCTGGGGCCCATGAACCCCAACATCAACGAGGAGTGCGGCCTGCTGGTCTCGGGATTCGAGCGCGCCAACAGCGTGATGATGCCGCACACCCCGCCGCACCTGCCGCGCCTGGTCGAGACCGCGGGGTTCGTCAAGGCCAAGGACCTGCTGGTGTACGACATCGACCTGGCCAGGAGCCCGATCGAGCGGCTGGATCGGTTCCGGAAGGCCGCCGGGCGCCGGGCGCCCGAGGTCCGCCTGACCGCCGTCACCCGATCGAACCTCGCCCGGATGCTGCCGGCGCTGAAGGCCATCTACAACGAGGCCTGGGAACGCAACTGGTCGGCGGTGCCCATGAGCGGGCCGGAGATCGATTTCCTGGCGCAACGGCTCAAGCCCCTGTTGGTCGAGGGCCTGGTGTGGCTGGCCGAGTCGTCCGGGCAGCCCGCGGGGCTGCTGCTGGCGATCCCCGACGTCAACGAGGTGCTGGGACCGCTGCGGGGGGAACTGCTGCGGCCGGCGCTCCTGCCGGCCCTGCCGATGCTCCTGGGATGGCGGCGGCCCCGGCGTTTCCGCCTGGTCGCCCTCGGGGTGAGCAGCCCGCACCGGCGACGGGGCATCGAGGGCATGATGTTCGCCGAGACGCTCGCGGCGGCGCGGCGGCTGGGCTTCGAACGGTGCGTGGCTTCGTGGATCCTCGAGGACAATCGGGCCGTCCAGCAGATGGTGGCCGTGTTCGATGGCGTGGAGGTCCAGCGCTACCGGCTCTACGGGCGGGAAATCGGAGGATCGGCCGACGGGCACCCTCGGCGTCCATAGGCCGCCTGGAGGAACTCGGCACCCCGGGCGAGCGGCCAGAACACCAGCAACCCGGCCACGACGTCGCAGGCGTAGTGGTAGCGGCCGTACACCGTGGCCAGGCAGAGCAGAGCCACCGGGACGGCCAGGAACCATCTCAGGGCCAACCGCCGGACGAACGCCTCCCGGAGCACCAGGCAGGCCACCGCCACATGGCTGCTGGGAAAGGCCCCGCCGGCGCCCTCGAACACCTCGTAGATGACCGACATCAGGCGGGCGAAGGGGCCGGCCTGAGTGGTCGGAGGCATGGGTGTCACCCCGGTCAGGCCCAACCCGGCCAAGACCTGCGGGGGCAGGCCCCCGAGGTCGAGGATGCGCGGGCCCACCACCGGGAACACCAGGAAGCACCCATAACAGTCGTAGAAGACCGTGGCCAAGGTGCCCAGGAAGCGCCGGCCATCCTCCCGGTCGCGGGCAATGGCCCACGCCCCGAAGCCGAGGATCAGGGGATAGAAGGCGAAGTACGCCGCATAGAACACCTCGGCCAGCGCGGTGGCCGGGAAGCGCTCGGCGAAGGCCAGGCTTGGCTGGAACCCGAACAGCCGGGCCTCCAGGGCGAAGAAGGCGGGGTCGAGGGGCTCGGCGAAGAAGGCACGGTTCAGGGCCTCGCTCTGTCGGTACAGGAGGATGAACAGCGGCAGCGGGTACAGGTCGGCGACCCAACCCCGGAGGCCACCCGGGCTCGGACCGGCCAACCGTGGACCGGCCGCCCGGGCCCCCTGGAGGATGGCAGCGGCGATCGCCCCGTCGATCGAGAGCCACGCCCACCACCCCGGGCCGGCGGCCCCGTGCCTCCAGAGCAGCACCAAGGCCAGGCACCCCAGGTAGCCCAACGTCAGGACCTCCAGATACCGGAGGCGTGGCGGGTTCGGGTTCACGGGTCGGGGTCGCCGGCAGAGGTCATGGATCCAGGGCCCTCGTCCGTCGCGTCAGTCCATCCGCTCGAGCATGACGCGGCGCAAGTCCATCACCGCGGCGTGGGCTTTCCGCACAGGGCGCACCCGCAGCGTGTTCGTGCCGGCGGCCAGCGTGAGCAGGCCCACCTCGCGGGGCACGAAGCGCTGGAAATGCCCGGTCTCCTCGACCGTGAACTCCAGGCGCGAGTCGCCGCATTCAAGGGCCACCACCGACCCGCCCTGGCCGCGGCCACAGCCCTGCAGGACGGTGACCCGGTGGCGGCCGGCCCTCGGCGCGGTGAAGGTCCAGGAGGCCGTGTCGGCGGGATTCACCCAGTAGCCGAGGGTGTCCTTGTGGGGCGGCTTCTCGTACAGGAGCTTCTCGCCGGAGACCTTCGCGTCGCGGGCCTCGAGGAAGACCAGGCTGTGGACACCGGCACGCGACGGGTCGTCCATCGCCCGGCGCCAGTCGGCCAGGAGCGGCCGCATGGCCTCGGAGGTCGGGAGCGGAGCCAGGCGGCTGACGTCGAGCACCGCATGGCAGCGGTCCCAGGCGGCCCGGTCGAAGTCCGGGCTGGGCCGCAGCGGCTCGGCACCCACCGACCGGCGCCAGGCCTCGAGGCGACCCCTCATCGCGGCCACGCGGTCCGGCTCGGCGGCGGCGAGGTCGCGCGTCTCACCCGGGTCGTCGGACAGGCGGAAAAGTTCCAGGCGCCCGTCCTCGTAGTGCTCGAGGAGCTTCCAGTCGCCCTCTCTCACAGCGCCGGCGGGTCGGCCGCCCTGGTTCATGTAATGCGGCTGGTGCCAGAAGAGCGGGCGGGCGGACAGGACCTTGCCCTCGAACAGCAAGGGCGACAGGTCTTGGTAGTCGGCTGCGGTCGGGCCGGAAGCCCCTGCCAGCGCGCAGATTGTCGGCATGAGGTCGCCCAGCACCACCGGCTCCGGGATGGTGCGGCCCGCGGTGATCCGGCCCGGGTACCGGACGACGAGCGGGGTGCGGATCCCCCCCTCGTAGAGATGGCCCTTGCCGGCCCGGAAGGGCGAGTTGTGCGTCGGCGGCGACTCGCTGAGCTCGGAGACGTGCAGTCCGCCATTGTCGGAGGCGAAGGCCACCAGCGTGTCGCCGGCGACCCCGGCCTCGTCGAGGGCCTTCAGGATCCGGCCACAGGCGGCATCGAGCGACTCGACCATCGCCGCATAGGCCGGGTGGAACACCGTCGGGCTGCCGGCGGCCCTGGCGGCGACCGCCCCGGCCGGCGCGGCCAAGGGGATGTGCGGGGTGTCGAAGGCCACGTACAGCAGGAAGGGCTGGCCCTTGCTGCGCCGGATGAAGTCCACGGCGGCGTCGGCCTGGCCCAACTCGCCCTTGCCGCCCAGCGGCGACTCGGGCCCGGGATCCGACCGGCCGGGGGTGTATTCCGCGAAGCCGCGGTCGGTGGGCAGGTTGCCCGCCCCGCCGAGATGCCACTTGCCCACCGCGGCGGTCCGGTAGCCCCGGGCCCGGAGCGCCTCGGCCAGCGTCGTCGCCCCGGCCGGCAATCCCCGCTCGATCGGAGCTCCCAGGAGCCGATGCGACGCCCGGTCGGAGCGGCCATTGAGGAAGGTCGTGATCCGCAGGCGGGCCGGGCTCAGGCCCGTCAGCAGCGCCGCGCGGGATGGCGAGCAGACGGAGGCCGCCGCATAGGCCTGCGTGAAGCGCGCGCCCTCGGCGGCCAACCGGTCC
>JAJTFN010000004.1 GCA_021298285.1 Verrucomicrobium sp. | reverse complement strand
TCCTCATCCGTCCGTCCCGCATGGATCCGGCCGCGAAGTTCCCGGTGATCGAGGAGATCTACGCGGGCCCGCAGGGGGCCTTCGTGCCCAAGGAGTTCGGACGCCTGACGCGGCAGCATGCGCTGGCGGAACTGGGCTTCGTGGTGGTCCAGATCGATGGCATGGGCACCAGCCAGCGCTCCAAGGCCTTCCACGACGTGGCCTGGAAGAACCTGGCGGACGCGGGCTTTCCCGACCGCAAGCTGTGGATCCGGGCGGCCGCGCAATCCCGTCCGTGGATGGACCTCGGTCGGGTCGGCCTGTATGGCGGCAGCGCCGGAGGGCAGAACGCCCTGCGGGGGCTGCTGGACCATGGCGAGTTCTACCAGGTGGCGGTCGCGGACTGCGGTTGCCACGACAACCGCATGGACAAGATCTGGTGGAACGAGCAGTGGCTCGGCTGGCCCGTCGACGACGCCTACCGCCGCTGCTCCAACGTGGAGGACGCTCACAAGCTCAACGGCAAGCTGCTCCTCGTGGTCGGCGAGGTGGACACCAACGTGGACCCGGCCAGCACGATGCAGGTCAGCGCCGCGTTGGTCCGCGCAGACAAGGACTTCGAGCTGCTGGTGATGCCCTCGACCAACCACGGGGCGGCCGAGACCCCCTACGCCAGCCGGCGGCGCATGGACTTCTTCGTGCGCCACCTGTTGGGCCGGGAGCCGCGCTGGCATTGAGCCGCAACCTGGGCGGCGGCGATGGCACGACCGGGGCCCACCCTCAGGCCAGCAGCGCCTGGATCGGGTGAGATTCCTCGACGCCGGTCAGTCGTTGGTCGAGCCCCTGGCTCTTGAAGGTGAACCGGCGATGGTCCACGCCCATGCATTGCAGGATGGTCGCGTTCAGGTCGTTGATGTGCACCGGGTTCTCGACCACGTTGTAGCTGAAATCGTCGGTCTCCCCGTACGAGATGCCGCCCTTGATCCCGCCGCCGGCCATCCACATGCAGAAGTTGCGCGGATGATGGTCGCGACCGTAGTCGGTGCGGGTGAGGCGACCCTGCGAGTAGACGGTGCGCCCGAACTCGCCACCCCAGATGACCAGCGTGTCCTCGAGGAGACCGCGCGCCTTGAGGTCGTGGATCAGCGCCGCGGAGGCCTGGTCGATGTCCTTGCACTGGGCGCGGATCTCGGAGGGCAGGTTGCCGTGCTGGTCCCAGCCGCGGTGCAGGATCTGCACGCAGCGCACGCCGCGCTCCACCAGGCGCCGGGCCAGGAGCGTGCTGGCGGCGAAGGTGCCAGGCTTCTTCACATCCTCGCCGTACAGGTCGATGGTGGCCTTCGATTCGCCGGAGAAGTCCACCAGGTCGGGCACGCTGCTCTGCATGCGGAAGGCCATCTCGTACTGCGCGATGCGGGTGAGCGTCTCGGGGTCGCCCCAGCGTTCGTGCGTCCGAGCATTGAGCCGGTTGAGCGCGTCGAGCAGGCCGCGCCGGTCCTCGCGGCTGACGCCCGGCGGGTTGTCGATGTAGAGCACCGGGTCGCCGATGGACCGCAGGGCCACGCCGGTGTAGCGGGTCGGCAGGAAGCCGCTGCTCCACATGCGGGTGAACAGGGCCTGCGCGTCGGCCTTGGACGACCAGTTGGGGGTGAGCACCACGAAGGCGGGCAGCTCGTTGTTCTCGCTGCCGAGGCCGTAGGCCAGCCACGAACCCAGGCTGGCCTTGCCGGGCACCTCGCTGCCGGTCATCACGAAGGTGCATGCCGGGTCGTGGTTGATGGCATTGGTCTGGACCGACTTGAGCACCGCCAGTTCATCGACCACCCGGGCCGTGTGCGGCAGCAGTTCGCTGATCCAGCGCCCGCTCTGGCCGGCCTGGTGGAACTTGAACATCGTCGGCGCCACCGGAAACCTGGATTGGCCCGAGGTCATGGTGGTGATGCGCTGGCCGTTGCGCACCGAGTCGGGCAGGTCCTTGTCGAAGTACTCCTGCAGCTTCGGCTTGTGGTCCCAGAGATCAAGCTGGGACGGGGCGCCGTTCATGTGCAGGTAGATGAGGCGCTTGGCCTTGGGCGCGAAGTGCGGGAAGCCGGGCAGCGGGGGATGGACTCTCGCCACCGGCGGGGTGCCCGCGGCGGCGTTGAGCTTGCCCGCCCCCAGCGCGGCCAGCGCAAGCCCGCCCAGGCGGATGCCCGTGTCGCCGAAGAACTGACGCCGGGTCTGGTTCCGATGGAATTCAAGGAGGGGATTCATGGTCAGTTGCGGGTCACGGTCTCGTCGAGGTTGAGCAGCAGGTTGGCTGTCAGGGTGTAGGCGGCCAGTTCGGCGTCGGGCAGGCCGGCACGCGGGGCCGATTCACCCACGCGGACGGCCTTGCGGGCGGATTCAGGATCGGCCTGGTAGCGTTGCTGGAACCGGGCAAAGGCTTCGCCGACCACCTGCGCCTCGTCGGGGCTGGGCGGGCGGGAGAGGACGCTCTTGAAGGCGAAGCCGATGCGGTCCTGCGGACGGGTGCCGCCCTCGGTCATCATCCGGGTGGCCAGGCCGCGGGCGGCCTCGAAATGCTGGACGTCATTGAGCAACTGCAGCGCCTGGAGGGGGGTGTTGCTGCGCTCACGCCGGGAACAGAACTGCTCCCGGTTGGGCGCGTCGAAGGTGGCCATGAAGGGAGGAGGCGCCGTGCGCTTGAAGAACACGTAGAGGCTGCGGCGGTAGAGGGCCGCCCCGGATTCCTGTCGGTAGGTACGGGTGTTGGAGCCGCTGTAGCCCACGGGCTCCCAGATGTTCGGCGGCTGGTACGGCCGCACGCCCTTGCCGCCAAGGGTTCCGTCGAGCAGCCCGGAGACGAACAGGGCGTTGTCGCGCAACTGCTCGGCATCCAGGCGGAAGCGCGGCCCCCTGGCCAACCAGCGGTTCTCAGGGTCGCGCTGCAGGAGGGCTGGCGGGACGGCCGCCGACTGGCGGTACGCCGCCGAGGTCACCAGGGAGCGGACCAGGGCCTTCACATCCCAGCCGGATTGCCGGAAGGAAACCGCCAGCCAGTCGAGCAGCTCCGGATGGCTGGGCGGCTCGCCCTGAGAACCGAAGTCGTCGGCGGTCTTCACGAGGCCGATCCCGAAGAACTGCTGCCAGAGGCGGTTGACGGTCACCCGGGCGGTCAGGGGGTGTTCCGGGGACACCAGCCAGCGGGCCAGGTCGAGACGGTTGGGCGTCGGCCCTGAGGCCTTGAGCGCCGGCAACGCCGCGGGCACGGCACGACCCACCTTCTCGCCGGGCGCGTCATACTGGCCGCGCACCATGACAAAGCTCTCCCGCGGCTTGTCCATGTCGCGCCAGATGAAGGTCTGCGGCAGCTGGTCCTGGAAGGCGTCACGCTGGCGGCGAAGGTCGGCCACGGCGGCGTGGAGGGGGTCCATGATGGTGCGGGTGTCGGTGCAGACCCGGGCCAGGTAATGCTCGCGCAGCATCCGCGTCTGCTCGGGCGTGCGCTGGTCGGCCGGCACCTCCTTGAGGATCTTCCGCAGGCTCTCCGGGATCTCCTTGGAGTCCTTGCCTTGATGCTGCGCCAGCCAGGCCGAGAAGGAGCTGCGCAGATCGCGCGCCGGGTCGACGCGGCCTCCGATCCCGGCCAGGTCCCAGTGCACGGTGCCTCCGTTCTGGGTGTAGGCGATGCCGGTGACCGGTTGGCCCGCCTTGAGGCCGAGGGCCTCGGCATCGAACTCGAGCCGAGCCCAGTCGCCAGGCTTGGGCAGCGGACCCGCCGGTTGACGGCTGGGCTTGCCCTTCACGCCCCAGTCGGTGGCGTCGGGGTCGCCCCAGACCACCCGATGCTCCCAGTCTCCCTGGAAGAACTGGAGCATGATCATCTTGGGAAGCGAGGACGAATCCAGGCGCACCCAGGCGAAGACCTTCGCGGCAGCCGGCACATCGAGGGACAGGCCCTCGTAAACGGTCTGGATGAGGCCGTCACCGCGTTGGCGGAGGGCCGACTTGCCGGATTTCACGGGACCGTCGGCCGATGTCACCCAGGACGGCGAACCCTGCACGCGGGCCCCGGCCGGGGTGCCGTCCTCGAGCCACACGGTTTCGATGTCCCGGGCCTGCGGTGGCGGGTTGAGGGTGGCCGGATCGGTGTAGGACAGGCCCTTCACCCGGGCCTCGACCGCCCGTTCGGCCTCCTGGATGCGGGTCCCGAACTCCTCAAGTTTCTGGGCGTCCTTCTCGGACTTCACCGGGACGACCGGGGGCGTGCGCAACGCGTTGCCGTCCATGGCCGGGTCGGCGGCGCTGTGGAAGAACGCATAGAGCGAGTAGAATTCCTTCTGGGAGATCGGGTCGAACTTGTGGTCGTGGCAGACCGCGCAGCCGGCCGTGAGTCCCATCCACGCCTGGGCGGTGGTGGCGGTGCGCTCGACGGCGTAGCGGAAGATGAATTCGGCGTCGATCGCCCCGCCCTCGCCGGTGGTGACATTGTTGCGGTTGAAGCCCGTGGCGACCAACTGGTCCTGGGACG
>JAJTFN010000003.1 GCA_021298285.1 Verrucomicrobium sp. | reverse complement strand
CAAGGCGCCCCTGGGGCTCGTCGTGGCCGCCTGGGTGGCGTTGTTCCATTTCCTTGGGAATTCCACGCTGGGCTACATCCCGAGCGAATCGCTCTTCGGCTGGTTGCAGGCCGTGTATGAGGGAGGGGCCAAGCAAGGCCGGGACGACGAGTTGGGCGTGATGATCCCGTGGTTGGTCGGCGCCATCGTGGTGATGCGACGGGCCGAGTTGACGGCCATCCCGAAGCAACCCTGGGCCCCGGCCCTGGCGCTGGTCCCGCTGGGACTGGCCCTGCACCTCTCCGGGTACATGGTGCAGCAGACCCGCCTGGGCATGGTCGGGTTCCTCGTGGGCCTGTATGGCATCCTGGGCATGTATTGGGGAAGGGCCTGGATGCGGGGCTTTGCGTTCCCCTACCTGCTCTTCCTGTTCTGCATCCCCGTCTCGGTGTTCCTCGACACGCTCACCCATGGCCTGCGCCTCCTGAGCACCCTGATGTCCACGACGTTCTGCGACTGGGTGTTGAACATGAAGCTCGAGCGGGCGGGCACCATCGTCTTCCAGAAGGCCTCGGCCGCCACCCAGGGGTTCAGGTTCGACGTTGCGCCGGCATGTTCCGGCATCCGCAGCGCGACCGTGGTGCTGCTGTTGACGGTGACCTTCGCCTTCCTGAACTTCCGCTCCGCCTGGAGGAGGCTCTTCCTGATCCTCCTCAGCCCCGCCTTCGCGGTGCTGGCCAATGTCATCCGCCTGATCGTGGTGTTCGCCGTCGCCGAGGCGGCCGGCCAGGCGGCAGGGGAGGCCATCGAGACCAAGTTCGGCTTCGCCACCTTCCTCATCGCCCTCGGCTGCGTCTTTCTCGTCGCCCGGTGGCTCAAGGAGCCGCCCTCGCCGGTCGCCACGACCGCCGCGGCCACCGCCACCGGGGGTGGCACCCAGACGCTATGAATCCACGCGTGCTGACCATGACCGTCGCGGCCCTGGCGATGATCGCCGCGGCCGCGGGTTCCCTGCGGTGGCTCAAGGAGCGCGTCCGCATGGGGGAACCGGGCGTCCGCGTCGTCGGGCTGCCGCTCATCGCCGAGTTGGGCAGGCTGGCCACCTCCAACTCCGTGTCGCTTCCCTCCGAGATCCCCGGCTACCGCTCCCGGCTGGATCCGATACCGGACCTTGAACTGAGCTTCCTGCCTCCGGACACGACCTTCGGTCGCCGGTCGTACCAGGGCGGCGAGGGGCTGCCGCCGATCTCCGCCAGCGTCGTGCTCATGGGGTCGGACCGCACCAGCATCCACCGTCCCGAGTACTGCATGACCGGTGTGGGCTGGCAGATCCTGTCGCAGACCCTGCGCCGGATCGACATCCCCGGATGGGCGCCGGGCAGCCTCGAGGTCCAGCGCTTCGACATGACCCAGACCGTGCGGCGGCCCGACGGGACCCCGGTGACGGTTCGGGGGATCTACGTCTTCTGGTTCGTCGCCGACGGCGTCCGGACGGCAAGCCATTCGGAACGGCAGTGGCGGATGATCCGCGACGTCCTCTCGAAGGGCAGCAGTCCCCGCTGGGCGTACATCTCCTTCTTCTGCCTGAGTGAACCCGGGGCCGAGGATGCCACCTTCGAGCGCATGGCACGGCTCATCGCGGCGGCGGTCCCGACCCTCGAGCGTGAGCCGCGCGCGCCTGCCCCTTAGGACTGGAGGGGCTCCCATGGCTTCCGATCCGATCCTTCCCGCCCGAGAACCCGGAGCCGCCGGAAGCCCCGGGGAAGATGCCGGCCTCCTGCAGGAACTGCTCGAGGGATGGCGCAACCTCACCGGGCTCGGGGCCTTCACCCTGATCACGCTGGCCACCGCCCGCCTCCGCTTCCGCGAGAATTCCCGGGTGGTGACCCCGCGCATCTTCGGCGAGATCCACCGCTGCGGGGTCCGGTTGCTGCCCCTGGTCGGTTTCCTCGGGGTGGTCCTCGGCCTGGTGTTCGTGGGCCAGACGGCCTCGCTGATGGAGCAGATCGGTGCCGGGAACTTCACGGGCACCCTGATGGTGACCGTGTTCCTCCGTGAGATGGTCCCGATGACGGCGGCCCTGGTGGTGCTGGCCCGTGTCGGCACGGCCGCCGTGATCGACCTCGGCACGGCCCGGGCGCTCGGCGAGGTGGAGGCCCTCGAGGCCCTGGGCATCGACCCGATCCACTACCTCGTCGTGCCAAGGGTGGCCGGCTTCGCCATCTCGGTGGTTTCGCTGAGCCTGTACCTGCTGGTCGTCGGGTTGGCCTCGGGCTACGCCTTCGCCTATGCCCGTGGCCTCAAGGCTTCGCCGATCGAGTTCCTCACCCAGGTGGCCGGAGCCCTCCATGGGCTGGATTTCCCGCTTTCCGCCCTCAAGACGGGGATCTTCGGGACCCTCATCGGGCTGGTCATCTGCTACCAGGGGCTGGCCCGGCCCCTGAGCTTGGCCGACGTCGGTGCCGCCACCACCCGCACGGTGGCGGTGTGCGGTGTCGGATGCCTGATGATCGACGCGGCCTTCATCGCCGTGTACCTGCTGCTATGAGGGAGACGGATTCCGCGGTGGTCCTCGAGACCCGGGGCCTTGAGGTGGCCACACCCGCCGGGGTGGGCGGTCTCCGGCTCGGACCGGTCGACTGGCGGGTTTCCTCGGGCGAACTTTGGGTCGTGGCCGGCCCGCACGGCGCCGGGAAGACCGCCCTGCTCGAGACGCTGGCCGGGCTCATTCCGGCCGCCTCGGGCTCGGTGCGGGTCTTCGGGCATCCGGTCCAAGGTTCCGGGGACGATGAGACGACCCTCCGGGAGGCCCGTCGCCGGATGGGCCTGGTCTTCGACGGCAACGGTCGGCTCCTGTCGGCCCTGTCCGTCGGCGAGAACATCCTGCTGCCGTGGTGTTACCACCGGAATGCCGGTCCCGCCGAGGCGCTCACCGAGCTTGAGCCCCTGATCCGGCACCTGCAGCTCGGGTCGCTCCTGGCCAGGAACCCCGCCTCCCTTGGCCGTTCGTGGTCGCGCCGGGTGGCGTTGGCACGCTGCCTGGCCCTCGGGCCCGGTCTGTTGCTGCTCGACAACCCGCTGGCCGGCCTCGACGCGGTGCACCTCCGCTGGTGGCGCGGGTTCCTCGCCGAGGCCCGCGCCGGGCATCCCATCCTCGGCGGTCGACCCCTGGCCATCGTCGCCACGACCGATGCGGCGCGGCCCTACCTCGGCATGGACCCGCGCTTCGCGCTGGCCGATGGCGGCCGATGGCGCATCCTTCCCGGCATCGACTCCGTCCTGTCGGCCACCGGAGAGGATGGGACCCGGAACTCCGGATAATACCGACATCGCCCAGTCACGACCCCGTCGCCGAAAACCGCTCGAGCACCTCTCACATGGCCCTCCAGGACCTCACCCCCCAGCTCCGCACCCGCCTCCGGAAGGTCGAGTGGGTGGTCGTGCTGTTCCTGCTGGGTGCGGTCGCGCTGGGATTCGCCGGCCTGGGATTCTTCATCAAGACCACCGGCGACAAGCGCGGCTGGTGGGTGCGCCAGGTGCCCTACTACACCTACCTCCGGGACGGCAGCGCGGTGAAGGTCGGGACGCCCGTCAAGATGATGGGCTTCACCATCGGTGAGGTGGTGCAGATCGACACCGCCCCGGACGACCCCTGGCACCGCAGCGAGGGATTCAACGTGTTCGTGAGGTTCCTCGTGCGCGATCCCTACCATGGCTACATCTTCACCGACTCGAGGCTCAAGGTGGGTGGATTGCCCATCGACATCGCCGGGGGCAACTTCCTCGAGATCACCCGCAGCCAGGGGGCGGGCATCGCCACGACGACCGAGGCCACCAACGCCTCCGGAAGCGGCGTGCTGGGCGTGCTCTGGGACAAGCACGCCTACCATCTCGGTCGCCCGGAGGCCACCAACTTCATCCGCTACGACCCGGTGACGAAGCATGACAAGGGCTACTTCCTGCGGACGGAGGTCTCCGGCGACCTCATCGGCGAACTGACCCTGCTGGTGCCGAGGATCCGCGAGGCCTTCACCCGGCCGGGCGGTCTCGGCGACCTGCTCTTCCCGACCAACCTGTCGGCCCGCTTCGACCGGCCCGGCGGCCTGGGCGACATCATGATCCCGACCAACCTCGGCGCGGCCCTCACGGTGACCCTCACGAACCTCAACGTGCAGATCGGAGGCATCGGTTCGCTGGTCTCCAACATCGACGCCTCGGTCCCGGCACTGGTCACCAACCTGAATGCGACGCTGCCTCCGCTGCTCTCGGAGCTGGGTCGGTCGGTGCCGCCGCTGGTCACCCAGGTCAACCGGCAGATCCGGGGGGTGGGTCCGCTGGTCTCCAACCTCGACGCCACCCTTCCAGGAGCCTTGGGCGAGGTGCGGCAGACCCTCGGTGCCATGCGCTCGAACACCCTGCCCGCCGCCGACGGCGTGCTCACCAACGCTTCGGACTTCGTCGGCGGGCTCAAGCGACACTGGTTCTTCCGCGGGGCGTTCAAGACCAACACCCCACCCCGGCGACCTT
>JAJTFN010000002.1 GCA_021298285.1 Verrucomicrobium sp. | reverse complement strand
CTCAAGAACGCCGTCGGGGGCGCCCACGGCCTGCTGCACGCCTTCGGCAGCCTGTATGTGATGGTCAATGAACAGGGTGGCCGCCAGGGCCTCTGGCGCCTGCGCGACACCGACGGCGACGACCAGTACGACGAGGAGAAGATGCTCCGCCGCATCGAGGGAGGCGGCGAGCACGGCCCGCACGGCATCGTGCTGTCCCCGGACGGCAAGAGCCTCTACGTGGCCTGCGGCAACCACACCAAGCTGCCCGACCACATGGAACTCTCCCGCGCCGCCCGGTCGTGGGACGAGGACCAGGTGGTCACCCGCCTCTGGGACGCCAATGGCCACGCCCGCGGCATCCTGGCCCCGGGCGGCTACATCTGCAAAACCGACCCCGACGGCAAGACCTTCGAGCTCATCAGCTACGGGTACCGCAACGAGTACGACATCGCCTTCAACGCGCTGGGTGACCTGTTCACCTACGATTCCGACATGGAGTGGGATGCCGGAGCGCCCTGGTACCGTCCCACGCGCGTGTCCATGGCCACCAGCGGCAGCGACATGGGGTGGCGGTCGGGTGCGGGCAAGTGGCCCACCTACTATCCCGACAGCCTTCCCGCACTGGTGGACATCGGGCCCGGGTCGCCCACCGGCGTCTCCTCGGGGCTGGGAGCCAAGTTCCCGGCGCGCTACCAGAACGCCATCTTCGCCAACGACTGGACCTACGGCACGATGTACGCCATCCACCTGACCCCGGACGGGGCGGGTTACAAGGCCGAGAAGGAGGAGTTCGGCAGCGGTCGTCCGCTGCCCCTCACCGACCTGCTGATCCATCCCCGCGACGGGGCGATGTATTTCGCCATCGGTGGCCGTGGCACCGAGTCGGCGGTGTACCGCGTCACCTACGTCGGCAAGGAGAGCACCTCCCCGGCCCCCGCACCGAAGTTGACGGCAGCGGCCAAGCTGCGGCGTGACCTCGAGCGCCTGCACCTGGAGGGGACCGGGCCCGAGGCGGTCGCCAAGGCCTGGAAGAGCCTCGGCCACGAGGACCGTTTCGTCCGGTATGCAGCCCGTGTCGCCATCGAGCGCCAGCCGGTGACGGCCTGGGCCGACCGGTTGTTCGCCGAGACCCGGCCGTGGGCGGCCATCGAGGGGGCCGTCGCGCTGGCCCGCGTCGGCAAGCCCGAGCATCGCGACCGCCTGCTGGGCTTCCTGAACGGCTTGGACCTGCGGAAGCTGGACGAGCCGGCCAAGCTGGCCGTGGTGCGTGCCTACCAGTTGGCGCTCATCCGCCAGGGCAACCCGCAGGGCGAGACCCTCCAGGCGACCCTTCGCCGGCTGGACGCCCTGTATCCGTCGGGCAGCCGCCAGCTGAACCGCGAACTCGTCGGGGCGCTCATCCGTCTCGGTTCGCGGACGGTGGTCGCCAAGAGCGTGCCCCTGATGCTCACGGCCAACGATTCCGACGTGCGCTACGCCAGCGACGCCCTGCTCGAGCGCAACCGGGGCTACGCCGGGGCCTTCGCCCAGGCCACGGCCAGCCGCCCGAACCAGGAGCAGATCGCCTACGCCTACCTGCTGCGCGAAGCCAAGGTGGGCTGGACCCCGGCGCTGCGGAAATCGTTCTTCAGCTGGTTCCCGCGCACGGCCCCCTGGCAGGGCGGCAACAGCTTCCGCGGCTTCCTCGAGAACATCCGCAAGGACGCCCTGGCGACCGTCGCCGACACGGCCGAGCGGAAGACCTACGAGGAGATCTCCACCCGCCGGGCCACCGGTGGCGACCCGACCTACGCGGCGCCCAAGGGTCCCGGCAAGGCCTACTCGGTCGACGAGGCCGTGGCCCTGGCCTCGGGTGCCATCAGGGGACGCAGCTTCGAGAACGGCAAGGCCATGTACAACTCGGTCGGTTGCGCGGCCTGCCACCGCTTCGACGGGGCGGGCGGCGGCGTGGGTCCGGATCTCTCCGGCGTCGCCTCGCGCTACACCGTGCGCGACCTGATGGAGAACATCATCGAGCCCTCCAAGGTCATCTCCGACCAGTATGGTTCGGAGGAGATCCAGTTGGCCGACGGTTCCACGCTGGTGGGACGGGCCTACACCGAGAACGGAAAGCTGGTGGTGACGGCCGACCCGCGGAACCCCGAGGAGTTCACGGCGGTGGCGCTGGACCAGGTCAAGGGCCGCAAGCCCTACCCGGTGTCGCTGATGCCGGCCGGCATGATCAACCCCCTCAACCGGGACGAGTTGCTCGACCTCGTCGCCTACCTGCAGTCCGGCGGCAACCCGCAGCACAAGGCCTTCGCCAAGTGACCGAACCGCGATGACCCGGGGAGCACCCGGAAGCACTCCACCGGGGGCGATGGCGCTGACGCTGTCGCCCCCGGTGCCGTTCCCGGGAATCGCTTCTTCCGGCAAGCCGCCGTGACAGTTTGCCATCGCCTCGATTGAAGACTCCTCCACACTCGGCGTCGTGATTCCCATGGTCTCGATGTTGCCATTGAGGGGTTGGATGATGCTGGGGCTCCTGCTGGCCGGCGCTCGGCTCCGCGCGGCCGGGGTCGACTTCGCCCGCGACATCCAGCCCATCCTCTCGGAGCACTGCTACCAGTGCCACGGGCCCTCGACGACCGGCCGCAAAGGCGGCCTGCGCCTCGACGTGCAGGAAGGCGCGCTCGGGACCGGCAAGAGCGGCAAGACCGCCGTCGTCCCGGGCAAGGCCGACCAGAGCGAGATGATCCGACGCCTGGGGAGCACCGATCCTGACGAGGTCATGCCCCCGCCGGAGACCGGCAAGCGCCCGAGCGCCGACCAGGTGCGCCTCCTCCGCCGATGGATCCAGGAGGGGGGACGCTGGGGGCAGCATTGGTCCTTCGTGCCCCCGGTCCTGCCCCCGGTTCCGAAGCATCGGAGCTGGAAAAGTGGCAACCCCATCGATGCCTTCGTGCTGGCACGGCTGGGCCCCGGGAAACGGTTGTCCCCGCCGGCCGAGCCGGGGCGCCTGCTGCGCCGCCTTTCCCTGGACCTCACCGGCCTGCCGCCGACGCCGCAGGAAATCGTGGCCTTCGAGGGGCGGCCCACCCGGGAGCACTACCTGTCCGAGGTCCAACGCCTCATGGGTTCGACCCGCTACGGCGAGCGCATGGCCACCGACTGGCTCGACCTGGCCCGCTTCGCCGACACGCACGGGTTCCAGGCCGACCGCTACCGGCCGGTCTGGCCCTGGCGCGACTGGGTCATTGGGGCCTTCAACCGTCACCTGCCCTTCGACCGGTTTGTGCAATGGCAGTTGGCGGGCGACCTGTTGCCCGAGGCCACCCAGGAGCAGCGCCTGGCCACCACCTTCAACCGCCTCCACCTGCAGAATGAGGAGGGCGGCATCGTCGAGGAGGAGTACCGCGTGGCCTACAACGTCGACCGCGTGAACACTTTCGGCACGGCCTTCCTGGGCATGACCTTCGAGTGTGCCCGGTGCCACGACCACAAGTTCGATCCCATTTCACAGAAGGAGTTCTACCAGCTCTTCGCCTTCTTCCAGAACATCGACGAGTCCGGGCAGAGCGTGTACTTCGGCGACATCATGCCCGTGCCGACCCTGCTCCTGAGCACCCCGGAGCAGGACGCCCGGCTCAAGGACCTCAACTCCCGGATCCGGGCCGGGGAGGCCCGGTTGCGTGAGGTGGCCCAGGCGGCCCGTCCGGCCTTCGACGCATGGCGCGCCGAGTCGGCGGGGAAGCCCCCGGAGGTCTCTGGCGCGGTGGCCAGGTTCTCCTTCGACGCGATGGTGTCCAACGCCTACCCGAGCGCCGTGGGCGGCCATCGGGCGCAGCCTTTCGAATCCCCCCAGGCTGTGGATGGGCGCTTCGGCAAGGCGCTGATGCTCAGCGGCGAGAACGGCGTCTCCATGCCGGGCATCGGGCATTTCTCCCGGGTCGATCCGTTCTCGCTGGCCCTGTGGATCCGTCCCGCCATGCACGTGCCCCGGCAGACGGTCATCCATCACAGCTCGGCCTGGATGGATGCCGGCAGCCGAGGCTACGAGATCCTGATGGAGGATGGGCGGGTCGCGGTCGGCCTGCACCACATGTGGCCGGGCAACGCCCTCAAGGTGCGCACCCGCCAGGCGGCCCCGGTCGGCGCGTGGACCCACGTGGCCTTCGCCTATGACGGCTCCAGCCGTGCCGCCGGCCTCAAGGTGTACCTCGATGGCCGCCCTGCCGAGGTCGAGGTCGTGCGGGACAACCTCTGGAAGGACATCACCTACGGGCAGCCCAACCTGACCATCGGCCAGCGCATGCGCGACTTCGGCTTCCAGCAGGGGCAGGTCGACGAATTGCACGTCTTCGACCGGACCCTGTCGCCGGTCGAGGTGGCCGTGCTGGCCGGTCAGGGTGACGCGACTCCTGGCGAGGCGGCCGTCCTCGAGCATTTCCTGCTCACCCGGCATGCGCCGCACCGGGAGGCCTTCGACGCCCTCCTGAAGGTGCGGCGGGAGCAGAACGCCCTGGTCACCTCCATTCCCGACATCATGGTCATGGACGAGATGGACCGGCCCAAGCCGGCCCATGTCCTGCGGCGTGGGGCCTACGACCAGCCGGGCGAGTCGGTCACCATGGAGACGCCGGCCGTCATGGGCCGTCTCCCGGCGGGCGCCCCCCGCAACCGGCTCGGGCTGTCCCAATGGCTGCTGGATCCGTCGAACCCGCTGATGGGGCGCGTCACGGTCAACCGGGTCTGGCAGCAGTTCTTCGGCCGGGGATTGGTGGAGACTTCCGACAACTTCGGCCTGCAGGGGGCGGCACCAACCCACCGAGAACTGCTCGACTGGCTGGCGGTGTCCTTCGTGCGGGGCAACGAGTCGGTCGGCCTCCGCCCGTGGAACCTCCAGGACCTGCAGCGCCTGATCGTCACCTCCGACACCTACCAGCAGGCTTCCCACGTCAGGCCCCGGGA
>JAJTFN010000018.1:1889-4099 GCA_021298285.1 Verrucomicrobium sp. | reverse complement strand
CGGCGGCAAGCCGGCCAAGGTCATGTCCTTCGGCGCGGCCACCAAGGCCCAGGGCTACGTCATGACCCACGGGGCGGGCGCCAATGGCGGCGGCACCAAGCTCAACCAGTACACGCTCATCATGGACGTGATGTTCCCGGCGGCCAGCGACGCCAAGTGGCGCGGTCTGTTCCAGACCGAACCGTCCAACGCGAACGACGGCGACCTGTTCGTCAACAAGGCCAACGGCATCGGCATCAGCGGCCAGTACCAGGGCAAGGTCGTCGCCGACACCTGGCACCGCCTGGCCTTCGCCTTCAACCTCAACGACAAGTCGGTGTCCAAGTACATCGACGGTGTCCTGGTCAACAAGCAGACCCTCGGCGAGGGCTTCGACGGCCGCTGGGCCCTCGGGTCCACCGCGCTGCTCTTCACCGATGAGGACGGCGAGACGGCCGCAGGCCTGGTCAACAGCGTCCAGATCCGCAACGGCACGCTGAGCGACGCCGAGATCGCCGCCCTGGGCGGGGCCACCGCCGAGGGCATCCCCGGCGCGGTCTCCTCGGGCCTCAAGATCGCCGGCATCAGCGCCAGCGGCGGCAACCTGGTCATCACCTGGGCCGGCGGCGCCGGCATCAAGCTCCAGAGCTCGGCCACCCTCGGTGGCGCCTGGGCCGACGTGGCGGGCAGCGATGGCGCCAGCTCTGCCACCGTCGCGCCCAGCCAGGCCGCGGCGTTCTTCCGCCTGGTGAAGTGATTCCCCCGGGGCTTCGACCCCGTTCAGACAGGGGGCCGGTCGCAAGACCGGCCCCTTTTTTNNNNCTTTTTTCATCCACCCCGGTTTCCCTCGCGGCGTTCCCGGCGTAGCCTCCGCCCCATGGCGAAGGAGACCATCCGTGTCGTCGGGGCGCGGCAGCACAACCTGAAGAACCTCACGCTGGAGATCCCGCGGGATCGCCTCGTCGTGGTCACCGGGCCCAGCGGCTCGGGCAAGTCGTCGCTGGCCTTCGACACGCTCTTCGCCGAGGGGCAGCGCAAGTACGTCGAGAGCCTCTCGGCCTATGCGCGCCAGTTCCTCGACCAGTTGCAGAAGCCGGAGGTGGACCACATCGAGGGCCTGTCTCCGGCCATCGCCATCGAGCAGCGCACCAGCGGCGCCAACCCCCGCTCGACCATCGCCACCACCACCGAGATCTACGACTACCTGCGCCTGCTCTATGCGCACCTGGGCCAGCCCCACGATCCCGGGACCGGCACGCCCATGGCCTGCCAGTCGGCCTCGGAGATCACCGACCGCATCGCACAGATGCCCGCCAAGACGCGACTCATGGTGCTGGCGCCCGTCGTCGAGGATCAGCGCGGCGAATTCCGGGACGTGCTCGAGCGCCTGCAGCGGGAGGGGTTCGTCCGCGTGCGTGTCGACGGCAAGATCCTCGAGCTGAACCCCAAGGAGCCCATCCGGCTCGACCCGAAGGCCTCGCACAGCGTGGACGTGGTGGTGGACCGCATCGTCATCGCCGAAGGTGTCCGGGTGCGCTTGGCCGACTCGGTGGAGACGGCGCTCCGCTGGGGCGAGGGACGGCTCAAGGTGCTGCACCAGGCGCCGGATCGCCCGGCCGATCCATGGACCGAGACGTTGCACTCCACGCGGATGTTCTCCCCGGCCACCGGCCGGTCCTTCGACACGCCCACCCCACAGCACTTCTCGTTCAACTCGCCCAAGGGGGCCTGCCCCGTGTGCCACGGCCTCGGGCAGAAGATGGTCTTCGACCCGGCGCTGATCGTCCCCGACGAGGGCAAGTCGCTCGAGGATGGGGCCGTGCAGCCCTACCGGAGGATGGGCGGCAAGAAGATGGCCAGCTACTACAAGGGGCTGCTCAAGGGCGTCGCCCAGCACTGCGGCGCCCCGATGGACCGCCCCTGGAAGGAACTGCCCGAGGCGGCCCGACGGGCGCTCATGCACGGGACCGGCACGGACGAGGTGGACTTCTGGTTCGTGTCCGGCGGCGTGCCCAAGAAGACGCGCAAGCCCTTCGAGGGGGTCCTGCCCAACCTCGAGCGGCTCTATGCCGAGAGCGAGAGCGAGTTCACCCGAAACCGGCTCAAGGCCTACATGACCCTCCAGCCCTGCGACGCCTGCGGGGGGCGCCGCCTGCGGCCGGAGATGCTCGCCGTCACCCTCGGCCAGGAGCGCCTGCCCGGCTCGCAGGTGCCCGGCCGGAGCATCGCCG
>JAJTFN010000018.1:0-1854 GCA_021298285.1 Verrucomicrobium sp. | reverse complement strand
GCGCATCGCCGGTGAGGTGGTGCTCGAGATCCGCAAGCGGTTGGACTTCATGGTGGAGGTGGGTCTGGGCTACCTGACCCTCGACCGCGAGAGCGGCTCGCTCAGCGGCGGCGAGGCCCAGCGCATCCGCCTGGCCACCCAGATCGGGGCCGGGCTGGTCGGGGTCCTGTACATCCTCGACGAGCCGAGCATCGGCCTGCATCAGCGCGACAACGACCGGCTGCTCGAGACGCTCCGTCGGCTCCGCGACGCGGGCAACTCGGTCCTCGTGGTGGAGCACGACGAGGACACGATCCGTGCGGCCGACCATGTGCTCGACCTCGGGCCGGGCGCCGGTGTCCACGGCGGCGAACTGGTGGCCCAGGGCACGCCCGAGGCCATCATGGCCAGCGCGCGCTCCGTCACGGGTCGCTACCTGTCGGGCGACCTGTCCATCCCCGTGCCGCGCCACCGGGTCGATCCGCGCGAGGACAAGGGGTGGATCGAGATCCTCGGGGCCACCGAGAACAACCTGCGCGACGTCGATGCCCGGATCCCGTTGGGCACCCTCACCTGCGTGACCGGCGTCAGCGGCAGCGGCAAGTCCACGCTTGTCGACGACATCCTCCGGCGGGCGCTCTTCCGCCAGTGGTACGGGTCCAAGGCACCCCGAGGTCGAACCCGGCCACCTACACCGGGATGTTCAACGAGATCCGCGACCTCTTCGCCTCGGTGGCGACGGCGCGCGTGCGCGGCTACGACGCGGGCCGCTTCAGCTTCAACGTCCAGGGCGGGCGCTGCGAGAAGTGCGAAGGCGACGGCGTGCTCAAGATCGAGATGCACTTCCTGCCGCCGGTGTACGTCACCTGCGAGGCCTGTGGCGGACGGCGCTACAACCGCGAGACCCTGGAGATCACCTACAAGGGCCTGAACATCGCCGACGTGCTGCAGCTCACGGTGGATGAGGCCGTCAATTTCTTCCGCGCCGTGCCCAAGCTGCACGCCCCGTGCCTCACGCTGGCCGAGGTGGGCCTGGGCTACCTGCGCCTGGGGCAGTCGGCCACGACCCTCTCCGGCGGCGAGGCCCAGCGCCTCAAGCTGGCGGCCGAGTTGTCGCGCCGGCAGACGGGTCGTGTGCTCTACCTGCTCGATGAGCCGACCACCGGGCTGCATTTCCAGGACATCGCCAAGCTCCTGGAGGTGCTTTTCAGGCTTCGTGACGGGGGCAACACCCTGGTGGTCATCGAGCACAACCTCGACGTCATCAAGACGGCCGACTGGGTGATCGACCTGGGGCCCGAGGGTGGCTCGGGCGGTGGGCGCATCGTCGCGCAGGGAACGCCCGAGACGGTCGCGGCCACGCCGGGCAGCCATACGGGCCGGTACCTCACGCGCGTGCTCCGCCAGAAGCCCATCCCCGGACATCGACCGAAGTCCGGTTGACGCTGGCCGGAGTCCCACCACGTTGATTTCCATGCTCCGCCTCGAGGATCTCGCCGAACTGGCCGCCCGCCACGCCGAAGCCCTGCCTGCCCGGGTTGCCGCCTTCGACCTCGGCGGCCGACGGTTCGATGGCAATGCCCGCAGCGACCTCATGGGGGTGATCAACCTCTCGGCCGACTCCTGGTACCGCGAGAGCGTGGTGCTCACCGCCGAGGCCGCCATCCGGA
The DNA here is from genome assembly GCA_021298285.1 of Verrucomicrobium sp. Lineage (GTDB taxonomy): Bacteria > Verrucomicrobiota > Verrucomicrobiia > Limisphaerales > UBA9464 > SXXZ01. The sequence goes on along the minus strand of JAJTFN010000018.1, from coordinate 205 downwards.
GGGGCAACGTCCTGGCGGCGCAGGGGGCGGCGATCCTGGACATCGGCGCGGAGTCCACGCTCGCCCATGCCGCGCGCGTCGACGACGCGGCCCAGACCTCGCAGCTCCTGCCGGTCGTCCGCGAGCTGGCCGCCGCGGGGTACGTGGTGTCGGTCGAGACGTACCACCCGTCGGTCACCCGGGCCTGCCTGGAGGCGGGGGCCAA
>JAJTFN010000001.1 GCA_021298285.1 Verrucomicrobium sp. | reverse complement strand
GGCCACCCCGATGAGCGCGAGGATTCCCGACAGGCTGATGAGTTTCATGGATGACCCGCCCGACGGTGGTCCGCCCGGGGCGCACCGACAAGCCCTTCCTCCGCCCGCAGGGCGGGTCCTTGCGGCGCCGTCGCGGGCAGGACAAACCGGGGTTCCAAAATCAGGATTGCCGGGGCGGCGGCCCGCCCTATCCTGTCGGACGTGAAGAAGGCTCACCGATCCCGGGCTCTGGCCACGTCGTGGCTCCTGGCCATCTCCGCCCTGGTGTCGGGATGCGGCGGATTCAGTGGATCCCACAGCGTTTCACCGGCGTCGATCCTGCTCCCCGGTCTGCTCAAGGCCGACCCCTCGCCCGCCAAGATGCCCGGGCATCCGGGCCGTGAGGACGGGCGGGTGGCCGCCTTGGACCCTGTCGAAGCCTCGGCGATGGCGGCTGCGTCTGCCGTCCGGGTCGTTGCGTCCCGGTCCGGATCCCCCCATGAGGGGTCGGCCCACTGATTTCCCAACCATGCGTTTTCCCCTCGCGCCGACGGCCAAGATCGCCCGGCACATCGTCAAGCATAAGCTCAAGGGCAGCGGCAAGTTCGCCATGGTGCTGCAGCTCGAGCCGCTGCACACCTGCAACCTCACCTGCACGGGGTGCGGCCGCATCCGGGAGTACTCCACCTCGCTCAAGGACATGGTGCCGCTCGAGCAGTGCCTGGCCGCGGCGGCGGAGTGCGATGCGCCCATGATCTCCATCTGCGGGGGCGAACCGCTGATCTATCCCAAGATCGAGGAGCTCGTGGCCGGCCTCCACGGTCAGGGTCGGCTGGTGTACATCTGCACCAACGGCGTCTTCATGCGCAAGAAGATGCGGGAGTACCTGGCCAGCGCCTACACCCCGGCCCTGGAGCCCCAGTTGACCCGGCTGCTTTCCGAGAAACTCGTCACCGAGAAGGAGGCCGAGGCCATCCGCACGGCCGATGCGGCCGCCCGGTCGAAGGTCGTGATCCGGCCCAGCCAGTGGCACTACTGGAACGTCCATGTCGACGGCCTGGAGTACACCCACGACCTGATCGTCGAGCGCGAGGGCGTCTTCAAGGAGTGCGTGGCCGCCATCCAGATGGCCAAGATCCTGGGCTACCAGGTCGCCACCAACACCACCGTCTACAAGGAGACCGAGACCGCCGAGCTGGAGGAGATGTTCAAGTACCTCAGCTCGCTCGGGGTGGACGGCCATACCATCTCGCCGGGCTACGACTACGACGCGGCCAAGAAGGACATGGTCAAGCGCCTGGGCAAGGACCCTGCACAGTTCTTCCTGACCCGCGAGATGACCCGCCAGAAGTTCAAGGACATCGAGCGCTGGGGCCGCATGTTCACCATCTTCGGGACCCCGGGATACCTGGAGTTCCTGGCCGGCAAGCGCGAGCTCGCCTGCAGCGCCTGGGCGGTGCCCACCTACAACATCCGCGGCTGGAAGGCCCCCTGCTACGTGATGACCGAGGGGCACTATCCCACCTACGCGCAGATGCTGTCCGAGGTGAAGTGGGACCGCTTCGGCGTGGACGAACGGGGCTGCGGTCGCGATCCCCGCTGCGAGAACTGCATGATGCACTCGGGTTTCGAGCCGTCGGGCGCCCTGAGCAGCAGCCCCCGCGATTCCTGGATCAACTTCAAGTACAACTTCGGGTCGCGGCCGGCCCCCTATCCGTCCAGTCCGGAGCTCACCCGGGCGGCCTTCAATGGCGCGTCCGTCGGCAAGGGGCACCTTGCCGAGGCCAAGGAGGCCGTGAACCGGGAGTTCGCCGGCGTGAAGTCGGCCTTCGCGCGGGGTGGCAACGACCTGCCGCACGACCATGACCATGGTGGCTCGGGTGCCTGCTCGAGCGGTCCGTCCGGCGCCGCCGGGGATCAGCTCGCCGACCTCAAGGCCAAGATCGCCGCCGCCAAGAAGATCGAGGTGAACTCCCAGTAGGTCGCCGCCCTGCGGCCCCGCTCGGGCGATCCCCGGCACCCAGCATCCTTCGACCCCACCCTTTTCCCATGTCCGCCCTGTTCTTGTCCCCGCCCTCCTTCGACGGTTTCGACGGAGGCGCCGGCGCCCGCTACCAGGCCCGTCGCGAGGTCACTTCCTTCTGGTACCCGACCTGGCTGGCCCAGCCCGCCGCCCTGGTGCCCGGCTCGCGGTTGCTCGACTGCCCACCCCATGGCATCGGCATGGAGGAGACCCTGCGCATCGCGAAGGAGCACCGGCATGTCATCATCAACACCTCCACCCCGTCGCTGAAGAACGACTGCAAGGTGGCCGAGGCCATCAAGGCGCAGAATCCAGAAACCCGGATCGGCTTTGTGGGCGCCCATACGGCGGTGCTGCCGACCGAGACGCTCAAGGCGTCCCCGGCGATCGACTGGGTTGGCCGCAAGGAGTTCGACTTCACCTGCAAGGAGGTCTGCGAGGACCGGGCCCTTGAGACCATCTCCGGCCTGAGCTTCCGCAAGGAGGGCAAGATCATCCACAACCCGGAGCGCGAGCTGATCCACAACATGGACGCGCTGCCCTGGGTGGCCGACGTCTACAAGCGCGACCTGGAGATCGAGAAATACTTCATCGGCTACCTCATGCACCCGTACATCTCGATGTACACGGGTCGCGGTTGTCCGGCCCAGTGCACCTTCTGCCTGTGGCCCCAGACCATCGGCGGCCACAAGTACCGGGTGCGTTCGGCCGAGAACGTGGCGGCCGAGATGGCCTACATGAAGAAGCTCTTCCCCCAGGTCCGGGAATTCTTCTTCGATGACGACACCTTCACGGCCAACCTGCCCCGGGCCCGCGAGATCGCCAAGAAGCTCGCGCCGCTGGGCCTGACCTGGAGCTGCAACAGCCGGGCCAATCTCGACGAGGACACCATCCGCTTCTTCAAGGACTGCGGCCTTCGGCTCTTCCTCGTGGGCTACGAGTCCGGCAACGACGACATCCTCAAGCGCATCAAGAAGGGGGTGACCACCGATGAGATGCGCCGCTTCACGAAGGCCTGCCACCGCGCGGGGGTGGTGATCCATGGCACCTTCATCCTCGGGCTGCCGGTCGAGACGCCCGAGACCATCGAGCAGACCATGCGCTTCGCGCAGGATCTGGATGTGTTCTCGATGCAGGTATCCCTGGCCGCGCCCTATCCCGGGACCGAGCTCTACGAGATGGCCCGCCAGAACGGCTGGTTCTCCAAGAAGGACAAGACCGACATCGTCCACGGCGACGGCTTCCAGCAGTCCACCCTCGAGTATCCTGGCCTGTCCAAGGACGAGATCTTCGAGTCGGTGGACCGCTTCTACCGCCAGTATTACCTGCGCCCGGGTCCGATCCTGCGGATCATCAAGACCATGCTCGAGGACAAGAGCGTGCTGGTGCGGCGCTGCCGCGAAGGCTACGAGTTCTTCCGGAGCCTGAACCAGCGCAAGGTGGACCTGGCGGCGGCGCAGGGTGTGGTCGCCCACTGACCGTACCTGGCCGATCCTCGGGGCCGATGAGCGCTGGACGGCGTCCAGCCCGTCGGCCCTGTTCGTTTTCCCGCCCGCGGAATCGACGCGCCTCAGTGCATCTCGACGGCGCAGCGGCCCATGCCGCCCCGGTAGTAGTTGAACCGCACGTTCGGGTGCCGGGCCAACAGCGACATGGGCACGGAGGTGTCGACGAGGCCCTTGGCGATCATGAGGCAGGTGAGGCGTTGCCCGAAGGGGTTGTCATGTTGCCCGGCATGCCAGATGGACACGGCCTCGGCCTTCCAGGTCTCGACCGGGCCGACGGTGATGGCCTGGGTCGGCACCAGTGACACGTTGCCGCCGCCGCTGGTCCGGGCGTTCTGCGCGATGGTCAGCGGGTGCAGGTCCACGACGCGGGTGCCCAGCTTCAGGTACTCCTCCGGGGTCGGCGGCGCGTTGCGGTATTTGCCGGCCCGGCGGACGGGATCGTTGAAGGCCCAGTGCTTCACGTCGCCCTGCCCGCCCTGCATGACCGCGCAGCGGACCCCGGCGTCCCAGGAGGCCCGATAGGCCCGGGTGTCGGCCTTGGGGAAGTGCAGGTGGGCGTCGGGCATGACCTGCTTGCGGGCGATGCGATGGAAGCACAGTTCCCGGTCGGCCTTCTCGAAGGACAGGGGGTGGTCGGCGGGGGCCTCCTTGCCGTCGATGACCCACTCGTCCATGCCCCAGAAATGGGCAGAGCGGATGTCGAGGCCGAGGGCGTTGACGATGCGGGCGACCAGCGGGAGCTGCTCGGTGGGACCGATGGGGCCGCAGATGCCCACCGGGTTGTCGTCGGTGCTTTGTTTCCAGGCGGCGATGTATTCGAGGGCCTCGGCCAGGTAGAATTCCTCGAGGGTGTCGTACAGGGTCACCTGGAAGCCGGGGCGCGACAGGCGCCGCATCTTCTCCGGGGTGAGGGCGGCGGCGTCGGCCACCAGCTCAGGGTCGAGGGTGGTGTAGTCCCACCAGTCCGGGGCGACGCAGGAGACCGGGCGGGAGGCGGCGGAGCGGGAACTCATGCCCGGAAGCCAACCCGTTCGCGCCGCGTCGGGCAATCCCAAGAGTGTCCCACGAGGATCGTTGCGTGTCGGTTGCCGGGGTTCGGCGGAAGCGGACACGGCGGACCCGCCCCGGAGGGCTGGTCCGCCGTGTGTTGGGGACATTCGGAATCCGCCAGTGACCGCCTCAGGAGTTCTTGTCCCAGCCGTAGGTCAGCGGCGCGATCTCACGCCCGGACTTGTCGGTGACCTTGCGGGTCTTGGCGTCGAAGTAGCACATGACGCCAAGGCGGTCGGACATCTCGGCCAGCGAGATGACCGTCTGGACCTTGGTGGCGAGGTCGATGCCGGCGTTGGGCTGCTTGTTGGCGCGGATGGACTCGTAGAAGTTCTTGTGGTGGGCCGCGACGCTCTCGCCGGGGAAGGCCTCGCTGGTCTCGGGCTCGATGTCCTCGGCGAACGGCCGCTCGGGGTTCAGCTGCACCTTGTTGCCGCCCATGGTGAGGGTGGCCTTGTGGCCGCGGATCATCTCGGACGACCCGACCTCGTTGACCGTGCTGGAGGTGATGTGCATGACGTAGCCGCTGGGGAACTCGGCGATGAGCTGGATGATCTCCTCGACGTCGCGCACGTACTGGGTGGCCTGCTCCGGCTTGCGGCCGACCTGGTTGAGGTCGGTCTTGAAGGCCTTGCTGCCGACAGCAGCGACGCGGACGGGGTACTCCGGGTTGCCGGTGGCGAGCATGTACGGGTGCAGCTTGTGCGGGAACAGGTCGCCCAGCAGGCCGGAGCAATAGGGGTAGTACTTGCGCCAGCGGAAGTAGTGGTCGGCATCGAAGCCGTGGGCGGTCTTGATCTGCTCGCCGAGCCACATCTTCCAGTTGATGTCGTCGGGCTTGGCCCAGGGGGCGATGGTGTAGTTCCACTCGCCGTGCGGGTTGTTGCGCATGTAGCTGCCCTGGCTCATGACGATGGGGCCGATCTTGCCGGCCCGGATCCATTCCGCGGCCTTGTGCCACTTGCGGTCGGAGCAGCCCTGGGACCCGACCTGCACCAGCTTGCCGGTGCGTTTGCAGGCGTCGTGGATCTGGAAGGCCTCGGCGAGGTAGCGGGTCATCGGCTTCTCGACGTAGACGTGCTTGCCGGAGTCCATCGCCTCGCAGCTCACCTTGGTGTGCCAGTGGTCGACGGTGGCGCAGAAGATGGCGTCGATGTCCTTGCGCTCGAGCAGGCGGCGGAAGTCGGCGAAGCCCTCGGGCTTGGTGCCGGTCTTTTTCTCGATCTTGGCGACGTGGTCGTCGACGCGGTGCTGGGAGACGTCGCAGACGGCGGCGAGGCCGACGTTGTTCTCCGAGTAATGCTCGAGGTTCAGGCCGACGTGCGCGCCGCCGCCTTGGTTGCCGACGCCGATGAAGCCGACGACGATCTTGTCGTTGGCGCCGATCACCCGGCCGGCGTAGGGCGCGGCGAGCTTGGTGAGGGTGTTGGC
>JAJTFN010000017.1:2369-5620 GCA_021298285.1 Verrucomicrobium sp. | reverse complement strand
CGCGTGACCGACCTCGACGTCGACGGCAACAGCGCGGTGTACGCCGCCAGTTGGAAGGGCGCGTCGTTCACCTGGGTCGGGCCCGAGGTCGGGTTCATCGCCCGGGTCGCCCCGAAGGGCTACACCCCGCCCGCGATGCCCGACTTCGAGTCGATGGCACCGGAGAAGCTTGTCGAGGCGCTGCGTTCGCCCAGCCACCGCCGCCGCCTCGGGGCCCAGCGGACCCTGCTCCGCCGGACCGCGGGTGCCCGGGTGGACCGGAATCCGGTGCTGGCGGCCGCGCGCGACCTCGCCGCCGACAAGACCGCCCCGAAGGCCTCCCGCATCGCGGCGGTGAACACCCTGGCCCTGGGCTTCCCCGAGGCGTCGAAGGGGCGCCTGGTCCGCCTGATGGGCGACGAGACGATCGCTCCGGCCATCCTGCACGCCTTGGCCGGTTCCCGGCAGCCGCTCGGCCTCGTCCCGGCGAATCTCCTGGGCCGCGCGCTGGATTCCCGCGACCCGGTCGTGCGCCGATCGGCCGCCAACGCCGCGTCCCGCCTGGCCGGGCCGTCGGCCACCTCGACCCTCGTGCGCCACCTGGACGATCCCGACCCCATCGTCGCCCACGCCGTGGTGCGGGCGCTGACCGACCTCGAGGCCGACGCGGCCTGCCTGAAGGTCGTCGACCAGGCCAAGGCGACCGACGCCGCCCGGCAGGCCGCCCTGCGGGTGCTGCAGTCGCTGCACCGGACGCGCGTGGTGGACGCGCTCATCCAGCGGCTTTCGACCGAGAAGGAGGCCGCCCGTCGAGCCGGCCTCATCACCGCCCTCTGCCGCCTGCACTTCCGCGAAGGCCCCTGGAAGGGCGACTCCTGGGGCACCCGCCCGGACACCCGCGGGCCCTACTACCAGCCCGAGGCCTGGGACGGCACGGCACGGATCGCCGCCACCCTTCGATCCCGGCTGAACGGTGCCGATGCCGCCGAGGTCGCCCGGACGCCCTCGACACCCTGATCGGGCGCGCGGCCTCGGAGCCGGCCCTGCTGCCGGCGGTGGCCGGCCAGTTGGCGGAAGCGGAGGACGTCCCCGCGAAGGCCGTGCCGTTGCTGGTCCGGGCCGCCGAGGCCGCCGAGACCCCCGACGCCGCCCGAGCCCAGGCGGTCATCGCCCTGACCAAGACCGTGGATCCTGGGGCCTGGCGCGCCGTGCTGCGGGCGCTGCCGAAGGTGCAGGCCACCAAGTCCGAGAACAACCTGGCCGAGAAGGCCGGCAACGCCTTCCACAACGCGCCGAAGCTCGACCAGGTCCACGGCGTGTTCGAGGCGGTGGCAGCCGAGGCCGATGGGCCGGCCTCCGCGCTGGCCGAGGGCGCGGTGCTGCGCCTGGCCTCGCGCAAGGTGGGGGCTCCGGAAGCCCGGGCGGCGGCCAACGCGTCGCTGGACGCCGGCTGGTCGCAGCCGAGACGACGCCTGCAGATCCTCAAGGCGGCGGCACAGGTCGGGGACGCCTCCCGGGCGGCCGCCTTCGTCGCCGCCCTGGACGACCCGGACCCCACCATCGCCAAGGCGGCGAAGGAGACCGTCGGCAGGCTCAAGATCGACCCGGAACGCTTCCGTGCGGAGTCCCGGGCCGCGAAGGTCGGCGACCTGGCCGTCGAGGACGCGCTGGCACAGGTCCAGAAGACCTCCGGGGACGCCACGCGGGGGGCACAGCTCTTCGGGCAGGTCGGTTGCAACGGGTGCCACACCGTGCGGCCCGACGAGCCGCTCAAGGGTCCCTACCTCGGCACCATCGCCACCGTCTACCAGCGGCGAGAACTGGCCGAGGCGATCCTCCTGCCGAGCAAGACGCTGGCGCAGGGCTTCGTGGCCAACCACTTCGAGCTCAAGGACGGCACCGAGGTCGACGGGTTCGTGGTGCGGGAGGCCGCCGACGCGGTCACCGTGCGCACGATCGCCGCCGTCGAGCAGACCCTGCCGGTCGCGCAGATCGCGCGCCGCGAGAAGCAGCAGCGCTCGCTGATGCCCGAGGGCCTGGCCTCCGGGCTGACCGTGCGCGAGTTGGCCTCCCTGCTCGACTACCTGGAGCAGCTGCCCGGGGCGAAATGAGGGTTTCGGTCCATCATTTGCGTTTCCGGGCAATCCCATCGCCGGTACCTTCATCCCTCCCATGGATCCCCTGACGGAACCCCAGGTGGTGCTGACCCACGAGAGCGATCTCGACGGGTTGGTCTCCGGCCTGCTGCTGCAGCGCCTGGCCCGGCACCTGTTCGGCAAGGAGGTGCCCCTCGAGGCCTACCATTACCAGGGCTGGAAGGCCCGGCAGCTCTCCGAGCGCACGGCCTGGGTCAGCGACTTCACCTTCGAGGCGCGCCTCGACCGGAAGGGCTGGCTGGTGGTGGACCATCACGCCACCGAGACCCGGCCGTCGGCCGCCCGGCTGATCCATGACCCGTCGAAGTCGGCCAGCCGGCTGTGCCACGACCTGGTGCGGGAGCATGGGCTGGGTTCGCCGGAGCTCGACCGGATCGTCCGGAACCTGCACTCCCTGATCGGTGGGCGCATCGAGGCGCTGCTGGATCACCCGTTGCTCGAGGTGATGCGGGTCCGGCGGAGGGTCGAAGACCCCATCGGTTTCGCCTGGGCCCGGGAACATGTCGAGGCGCTGAGTCCGGAGGTCGGGCTGGTCCGGCCGGTGGTGGGCAACACCAACGTCATCGTCCACCAGCTGCTCGAACGCGGGGCCACCACGCACCCCGTGCTGGCGACCCTGTTCAAGAAGGGCAACGGGGCGTTCATCGTGAGCTTCCGCAGCCGCAACGGGGAGGCCCTGAAGGTCGCTGCCCGCTTCGACGGGGGCGGGCACCCGAACGCCTCGGGAACCACGCTGCCCCGCTCGGTGAACGACCACGAGTCGGCGGTCCAGTATCTCCGGCAGCACCTGGCACCCGCCACGACCCCAACGCCGCTCAATGGCCTGGGAGACCTGATGTTGCAGTGGGAGCAGACCCGGCGCTGAGCCGGTTCACCAAGGCCGACGGGGGGCCCTTTCATCAGGGCGACCGGCTCAGCGCCGGTTCATCTGCCAGAGGAGCAGCCCAAGGATCGCCGAGGCGATGCACCCGACGACGATGCCCGCCAGGACCTGCTGGCGATGCTTCTTCCGGGCTCCCCGGCCCTGTCCGGGCAGCAGGTAGTACCGGTGTTCCTCGGGATTCTTCGGTTTGCCGAACAGGGGCATATCAGGGCGACTCCGGTGTGGTAAGGGAG
>JAJTFN010000017.1:0-2295 GCA_021298285.1 Verrucomicrobium sp. | reverse complement strand
CGACCGACACCCGATCCATGAAACGCATCACGCTCTTCGCCCTGACGAACCTCGCGATCCTCCTGGTCATCTCCATCGTGGTCCGGGCCCTTGGGCTCGACCGGTGGATCAGCGCCCACGGCATCAGCTACCCGGGCCTGATGGTGATGTCCCTGGTCATCGGCTTCTCCGGCAGCCTCTTCTCGCTGCTCATCTCCAAGTGGATGGCCATCCGCGCCTACTCCATCGAGCTGATCCGGGAGCCGCGCGACCAGACCGAACGCTGGCTGCTCCAGACGGTGGAGGAGCAGGCCCACAAGGCCGGGATCCCCATGCCGGACGTGGGCGTCTACGACAGCCCCGAGGCCAACGCCTTCGCCACGGGCCGCTCCCGCAACAGCGCCCTCGTGGCCGTCAGCTCCGGCCTGCTCCACCAGATGCGCCAGCGTGAGGTGGAAGGCGTGCTCGCCCACGAGGTGGCCCACATCGCCAACGGCGACATGGTCACCATGACCCTGCTGCAGGGTGGCCTACAGCCGGCGGCGCGAATTCGCGGCCGATGCCATGGCCGCCCGCATCGAGGGCCGCGACGCGATGGTGGGGGCGCTGCAGCGGCTGAAGATGATCCACGAGGGCGGCGGGGTGCTCGACGACCGCTCGGCGGCCCTGGCGGCCTTCAAGATCAGCCACAACTACGGCAACTGGTTCGCCTCGCACCCGCCGTTGGACGACCGCATCCGGGCGTTGCAGGGAGCCGCCTGAGGAGCCCGGGCCGGTCGGCGCGTCCTGTCCCGGCCGGCCTAGCGGGGATCTTCCGCCAGCCATCGGGTCACATACGGATCGATCCGCGAGAGCACCAGGAAGCTCCAGCGTTCGCGGATGCGCTCCCACCAGGATCGTGACCTCGCCCAGGTGGCCGGGTCCACCGGCCGCGCCAGCGCCTCCGCGGCATCGAACCATTCGGCGGTCTCGGCCGCGGCCTGGGGGTGCCGGATGCGCACCATCAGCTCGTGGTTGATGTGCAGGCTGCGGGTGTCGAGGTTCGAGGAGCCCACGAAGACCGAGTCGTCGACGCGGTACAGCTTGGCGTGGAGAACCTGCGGGCCGTACTCGCGGATCTCGACCCCCGAGCGCAGCAGTCGGCCATAGAGGAAGCGGCCCGCCCGCTGCGAGATGGCCACGTCGGACTTTCCGGGCACGAGGATGCGCACCCTCCCGCCCCGGGCCGCGACCCGGCGGAGCGCCGCGCGCAGGGCCAGCACCCGCAGGCCGTCCATCGGGGCCGGCTCGGGCGGACAGGCCGCCGCGTCGCGACGACGGAGCCGCACGAAGCGGGGTGGACGCAACCCGGCACGCTCCCAGAGGGGCTCGAAGGTGTCCGCAAGCGTGTCGACCACCGGACCGGTGAGCCGGACCCCGATGTCCCGCCATCCGGAACGGATGCCGTCGCCGAGGTACTCGGGGGCGACGTTGAAGCCACCGGTGAAGGCCGTCTGCCGGTCGACGATGAGCAGCTTGCGGTGGCTGCGCACCGGGAGGCGGCGCAGGGTCAGTGGGTTGAACACGCGGACCTCCCCGCCCGCGGCGCGCAGCGGGTCGAAGAACCCGTCATCGAGCGACGAGGAACCCAGCCCGTCGACCAGGACCCGGACGGACACCCCGCGGCGGGCGGCCTGGACCAGGGCGGCGAGCACCGAATGCCCCGGCTCGCCGACCGCGAAGATGTAGGTCTCCAGGCAGACCGAATCCCGGGCTCCCCCGATCGCCGCAAGCAGCGTCGAGAAGGCCTCGTCACCTGTCCTGAGCCACTGGAAGGAGGTGCCCGCCATCGTCGTCGCCGTCTGCATACGTCGCCCGGGGCCGGGGTTCCAACCGAAACCCGATGCGATCGACGCCGATCCGCCGGCGCCGGAGCCCGGGGCAGGCCGCAAAATCAGGCTCGCGCCCCGGGGAGGCTCTGGTATTGCCTCTGCCATGAGATCGGGATGGATGCGTTGGACGGCGTGGACGGTGGCGACCCTCGGCGGCGCGATGCTGCTGGCCCAGACCACCTCCCCGAACCCGCCGACTGGCATCAACACTGCCGCGTTCCAGCGGGCGTTGCCGGTCCCTCCGTTGAATTACCCGCAGGCGTTGTCCTGGGATGCCCAGAGCCGGGAGCTCCAGGCCAAGGACGGCCAGCAGGCCGTCGACTTCCGCTTCGCCCTGACCAACGTCTGGACCAATGCCGTCACCATCACCGGCACCCGGACCAGCTGTGGCTGCACCGTCGCCAAGCTGCCCCAGACCCCCTGGGTCATCGCGCCGGGCCAGCGG
>JAJTFN010000016.1 GCA_021298285.1 Verrucomicrobium sp. | reverse complement strand
CGGGCTCGATGATGCCCCGCTATCCCTGGCTGCTGGAGCAGAAGATCGACCTCGGTGCCGTCGCACCCAGGATCGCCGCCCTCCGCTCGGTGGGCGTTCCGTACCCGGTGGGCTACGAGGCCCAGGCCGTCGCCGATCTCCAGAAGCAGGCCTCGTCCATCGTCACCAGCCTGAAGACCGCCCGCATCGAAACGCCGCCGGAGCGCGAGATCATCGCCCTGATCGCCTACCTGCAGCGCCTGGGAACCGACATCAAGGCCTCCAACCCGGCCGGCCAGGCCGCCGCCTCCGTCCAGCCATGATCCGCAACGTCCTCACGCACACCGGGGGCATCGCCGTGTACGGCATCGTCTCGGTGTGCCTCTTCTTCGCGGTCTTCCTCGCGGCGGTGGCGTGGACCCTCGTCCAGCGGACCTCCCATGTCCGCCGCATGGGGGCGCTGCCCCTCGACGACGGGGAGACCCGCCCGTTTGCACCGTCCGCTTCCAAGAACCATGAACCAGGATCCTGAAGACCCACTGCTGTTGGACCACGAGGCCGACGGCATCCGAGAACTCGACAACAACCTGCCGCGCTGGTGGGTCTGGCTGTTCGTCCTCTGCACGGTCTTTGCCGTGGGATATCTCGTGCACTACCACGTGCTCAAGGCCGGTCCGCTCCAGGCGGCCGAATACCAGGCCGAGGCCGCCCGGGGCGACGCCCTCAAGAGCGCGGCCCTGGCGCGCTTCGAGTCCGACCTGTCCTCCCTGAAACCGCTGACCGAACCCGGGGTGCTCCAGCAGGGGCGCCAGGCCTTCGTGAACCTTTGCGCGCCCTGTCACCGCGAGGACGGCGGCGGCCTGGTGGGTCCCAACCTCTGCGATGAGGTCTGGATCCACGGGTCCAACTACGTGGACACGGTCAAGGTCATCGTCAACGGCGTCACCGAGAAGGGCATGCTCAGTTGGCGCAGCGTGCTGAAGCCGGCCGAGATCCAGGCCGTGGCCAGCCATATCCACACGCTGCGGGGCAGCAACCCACCCGATCCCAAGCCGCCGGAGGATCCGTCCCGGCCGGCGGTCCCGATGGACTTCGAATGACTTCCCCTCCGGGGATCCCGTCGTCGCCGATCCCCACCCGATGAACCCTTATCCCCAAGCCCCACAGAGGCCCGGCGGACCGGCCGGTGATGGACCCGACCCGCAGGCACCCGGCAACCTTCAGGCGGTGGACTGGCGCGACTTCCGCGACCACATCGCCACGGCCGACCGGGATGGCCGGCGGCGCTGGCTGTACCCCAAGGCGCCGTCGGGACCCTGGCACCGGCGCCGGGCGTGGTTCGCCGGGCTGCTCCTGGTGCTCATGTTCGCCGGTCCCTGGATCCGCATCCAGGGCAACCCCCTGCTGCTGCTCAACGTGGTCGAGCGCCGCTTCTCCATCCTTGGACAGGTCTTCTGGCCCCACGACTCGGCGGTCTTCGCCGTGGCGATGCTCGTGTTCCTGTGCGGCGCAGCGGGCGCTGGCGGCCGCCCCATGGACCGCCGCGAAGATCGGCCGGCGGATGCTCAAGCACGGGGTGTTCTTCGGGCTTTCCCTCGTCGTCGGCAACACCCTGCTGGCCTACCTCATCGGCAGCGAGCAACTCCTGGCCATCCAGCTCGACGACCCCCGCAGGCACTGGGCGGGCCTCGCCGCCATGATGCTCTTCTCGCTGCTGTTCTATGCGATCTTCGCCCGGTTCCGCGAACAGGCCTGCACCTTCATCTGTCCCTACGGCCGCTTCCAGTCGGCGCTGCTCGACACGAATTCGCTGCTGGTCTCCTACGACCGCCGGCGGGGCGAGGGGCGCGCCCCGTGGCGCCGCGACCAGGACCACGAGGCCCGCCGGGCGTCCGGCCTCGGAGACTGCATCGACTGCCGCCAGTGCGTGGCGGTGTGTCCGACCGGCATCGACATCCGGGACGGCACCCAGATGGAATGCATCCACTGCACGGCCTGCATCGATGCCTGCGACGCCGTGATGAACAAGGTGGGCCGGCCCGCCGGGCTGGTCCGATTCGCCTCCCAGGACCATCTCGAGCGTGGCGAACCCCAGCGCTTCACCCGGCGCATGGCCATGTACTCCGCGTTGCTCGCGGCGCTGGTCGGGGTGTTCCTGTGGCTCGTGGACGAGGGAAAGCCCGAAGAACACCCCGTGCTTGAGCATCCGCCGGCCGATCTTCGCGGCGGTCCATGGGGCGGCCGCCAGCGCCCGCTGCCCGTCGAGGTCCGGCTGGAGCATCCGCCCGGCTCCGTGCGTCTCCTGGGGGCGACGAACCCGGTGGTGCCCGTCGGCCAGTACCTGCAGGCCTCGGCCCTGGTCGATCTCGATCCGGACCGGTTGACCGGATCGACCACCGGGCTGGAGCTGGGAATCTACTCCGGGGGGCGACTCCTGGAGCGGGTCTCGACGCAGTTTTCCGGTCCACGCCCACGCCCTGCCACCCCCTCCCCATGAACACCCTGTCCCCGCGGATCGAGCCCTGGCCTGTCGGCATCGCCGCCTTCTTCGCCGTCGTCATCGGCCTGCTGGTCTCCTGGGCCGTCGTCGCCCAGCGGAACCGGGAGGAGCTGGTGAGCGCCGACTACTATGAGCAGGAACTGGCCTACCAGGGCCACATCGACCGACTGCGGCGCTCGGCCGGGGCCGGCGTGTCCATCACCCACCTCCCCGGCCGTCAGGGCGGAGTCCTCCGCATCGCCTGGCCGGCGGTTGTACCGCCCGTCGGAGGCGTCGCTCGACCGCCGCATCCCGCTCCGGGTGGGGGCCGACGGGGTGCAGACCCTCGACGCCTCCGGCCTCAAGCCCGGGCTCTGGAGGGTCCGCGTCCGATGGGGTCCGGAGGCATCCGGCTTTTTCGCCGAGGCGGCGGTGGTGATCCCGCCGCCCGTGCGCTGATCCGTCCGCGTCGAACCGGCCGGCCATGGAATACCTTTCCGCCTTCGTCCTCGGGCTCGGAGGCAGTCTGCACTGCGCCGGCATGTGCGGCCCGCTGATGGTCGCCCTCCTGCCCGGCGGGCGGGGCGGGGCCGCCTACCATGGAGGAAGGATCCTCACCTACGTGCTCCTCGGTCTGGTGCTCGGCCTCGTGGGCCATGGGCTCCACCTTGCCGGCTGGCAACGGGGCCTCTCGCTCGTCGCCGGCGTCCTGTTGCTGACCGGCGGCTTCCTGGCCTCGCGCCTCGCGTTGGATGCCTGGCTGGTCCGGTCGGTCGGGTGGGTCAAGAGGCTGTTCGGCCTGGGGCTCGGACGCCGGGGAGTCCCGTCGATGGTGCTCCTGGGCATGGCCAACGGGTTCCTTCCCTGTGGGTTGCGGCACCCTGCCGGTGCTGCTGGCCTTCGATCGCCTCGGTCGGCACCTCCCTGCGGCGGGCCGAGGTCGCCTGCAGGCGGCGGTCCCCTGGATTGTCGCCGGGGTGGGCACCCTGCTGGTGCTCCGGGGCCTGGGCCTTGGGATCCCCTACCTGAGTCCCTCGACCGCGGGTGCCTGCCCGCGCTGCGATCCTTGAGGGCTCCGTGGGTGTTCGCGGGCGTTGATCCCGGCCCGGGAACGTGCCGCTCGCTCCCGTGCCCGGCGCCCAAATCCAATTGGACCGGGGTGCGGAACAAAGGCATCGTGAGGGGCAATCGTGAAGGTTCCCGCTGTCTCCCTCCGCCGGGTCCCCGCCTGGCTGCGTCGCCTTGCCGTCGTGTGGGCGGCGTCGGTCCTGGCCGTCGGCCCAGGTTGGGCCGCCGCGCCGCAGCCGACCGACCGCCGCGATCACTGGGCTTGGAAGCCGCCGGTCCGCCCGGCGCTCCCCGTCGTCCGCCAGGCCGGCTGGGTCCGGACCCCGATCGACCGGTTCGTCCTCGCCCGCCTCGAGGCCGAGGGGCTCAAGCCCTCGCCCGAGGCCGACCGGATCACCCTGCTGCGTCGGCTCCACCTCGACCTCACCGGGTTGCCGCCATCGCCGGCCGAGGTCGACCGGTTCCTGGCAGACCGTTCGCCGGGTGCCTGGGACCGAACCGTGTCGGCCCTTCTGGCCTCGCCGCATCACGGGGAGCGCTGGGGGCGTCATTGGCTGGATGCGGCCCGCTATGCCGACTCCGACGGCTCCGAGAAGGACAAGCCGCGCTTCGTGTGGGCCTACCGCGACTGGGTGGTCGATGCGTTGAATCGCGACCTGCCCTACGACCGGTTCCTGGTCGAGCAGATCGCCGGCGACCTCCTGCCCGGGGCGACCGAGGCCCAGCGGGTGGCCACCGGGTTCCTGCGCAACG
>JAJTFN010000015.1 GCA_021298285.1 Verrucomicrobium sp. | reverse complement strand
GATGAGCGGCTGCCCAACACGCTGGCCTTCTCGGTCGAGGGCACCGACAGCCTCCCCCTCCTGGCCAACCTCGACCTCGAGGGGGTCTGCGCCTCGAGCGGATCGGCATGCACGGCCGGGAACACCGGCTCCGGCACCATCCACTCGAATGCGCTCACCAGGCCCGCGATCGCCGCCAGGCTCTCGGTGCCGCCGCGCCGCTCGTTCTCCTGGGCCCCGCCATGCTGCGTGGGGTGCGGGAGCAGGGGGGAGCGGATGATCAGCGCCCCGGCGCCCTTGGGTCCATGGAACTTGTGCGCGCAGACCGAGACGAGGTCGGCCTCGAACTGGTCGATGTCCCGGAAGGGCAGCTTGCCGAAGGCCTGGACCGCGTCGGTGTGGAAGGGCACGCCGCGTTCGCGGCAGAGGCGGCCGATGGCGGCGACGGGCTGGACGGTGCCCGTCTCGTTGTTCGCCGTCATGACCGAGACCAGCGCCGTGTCGGGGCGAAGCGCCGCGGCGACCGAGCCCGGGTCGACCCGGCCGAACCGGTCGACCGGCAGGAGCGTGAGGGCGAAGCCCTCGTGGGCCTCGAGGTACCTCAGCGCGTGGAGCACGGCGTGGTGCTCGACCGGGGAGGCGACGAGGTGGCGTCGACCCCGGCTGCCGCCCAGCCGGGCGGTGCCGAGGATCGCCAGGTTGTTGGCCTCGGTGCCCCCGCCGGTGAAGACCACCTCGCTGGGACGGCATCTCCAGAGCCCGGCCATGCGGTAGCGGAACTCGTCGAGCGCGGCCCGTGCCCGGCGCCCGAGTGCATGGATGCTCGAGGGG
This sequence comes from Verrucomicrobium sp., assembly GCA_021298285.1. Taxonomy (GTDB): domain Bacteria; phylum Verrucomicrobiota; class Verrucomicrobiia; order Limisphaerales; family UBA9464; genus SXXZ01. The sequence goes on along the minus strand of JAJTFN010000015.1, from coordinate 3,394 downwards.
TTGCCCCAAACCTCCCGCAGGAACGGCTCCATCGCCTGCAGGACGCGGGCGTCCGTCGGCGTGGTGGCGTTGTGGTCCCAGTGGATGAGGTTCACGCCTGAAAGGGCCGGGCCGGGCGGACAGGGAATGCCCGGCTGGAAATGCCCGACCGGGAGTTTGTCGCCCTCAGAAGGTGCGGATCTTGATGTTCCGGAACCAAACGTCGTCGCCGTGGTCCTGAAGGCACAGGTGGCCCGAGGTGTTCCGGGCGAAGCCGGGCATGCCCTTGAACTTCGATTCGCTGACGAGCTTCATCGTCTCCGGGCCACCCCACTGGTATTCGACGACCTTCTTCTTGTTGAGCCAGTGCTCGACCCGGTTGCCCTTCACCACGATCCGGGCCTTGTTCCACTCGCCCACCGGGTTCAGGGCCTTCTCGGAGTTGCACGCGCTCAGGGCGTAGAGGGCGGCCGCGCTGGTCTTCGGGTTCTTGCCGTCACCGTGCTTGGAATCGTCGAGCACCTGGTACTCCGGGCCGGTCTCGTAGGAGGCGTTGTGGTCCTCGGTGACCCGGTACATCACGCCGCTGTTGGCCCCGGGGGCCACCTTCCAGTCGAAACGCAGTTCGAAGTCGGTGAACTTGTCGACGGTGACCAGATCGCCGCCACCCTCGCCGGCCACGTGGCGCAGGGTCCCGTTCTCGACGCGCCAGCCCTTGGCCGGGAACGCGGTGGCCTTGTAACCGCGCCACTTGGAGGTGTCCTTGCCGTCGAAGAGCTGGGTCCAGCCCTCCTTGGCGGACTTCTTGGGCTTCTTCTCCTCGGCGAGGGTCGGGGAGACAAGGAGCGCGCTCGCCACGGCGGCGCACAGCAGGGAGCTAAGGCGGGAGTTCATGGTCCTGGTCCCGAGGGTGATGTTTCGAGACCCGGCGGGTCCGGTCCGGCGCGCGCCGCCGGCCGATCCGACGAGGCAAGGCTCGGCCCCAGGACGACAAGATCCGGGAAGTCCGGCGGCCCCATCGCCTCCCACAGTGGTCCCGCCGTGCCCGCATTGGATCTGGTTGAACCCGAAGCACCCCGTGCCCGCCCCGGACCCGCCGCCGCTGCCGCAGGACCGTCCGCAGGGCCGCAGGCCTGCTCCCATTGTGGCCTGCCCTGCGGCGGGTCCCCGCTGCGCGTCGGGACCCGGAGCTTCTGCTGCGCGGGGTGCCAGACGGTTTTCGGCCTCCTCAGCGATGGGGGTCTCGACGAATTCTACCGTCTCGGCGGCGCCCAAGGGGTGCGCGGTGGCGGGGCCGACGACCCGTCCCGCTTCGCCTTCCTCGACACCCCGGAGGTCCGGGCGGCGCTGGTGGACTATTCCGACGGCCAGCGCACCCGGGTGACCTTCCGCGTGCCGGCGATCCACTGTGTCGCCTGCGTCTGGCTGCTGGAGCATGTGTTCCGACTCCGGGAGGGCATCGGACAGTCCTCGGTCGAGTTTCTCCGCCGCGAGGTGTCGCTGACCTTCGACCCATCCCGCCTGCGCCTCAGCGAGGTCGCCGCCCTCCTGGCCGCGCTGGGGTACGAGCCGGAGCTGCGGGCCTCCGACCTCGGTGGTCCGAGACCGAGACCGGTCTCACGCCGCCTCTGGCTTCAGTTGGGGGTCGCCGGCTTCGCCTTCGGCAACACCATGCTCCTGAGCCTGGCGATGTACCTCGGCCTGGACAGCGTCAGCGGGCCGGCCTTCCGGCAGCTGGGGGCTGCTCTTCTTCCTGCTCTGCGGTCGGCTCTTCCAGCAGAAGACCCACGCGCGCCTGGTCTTCGACCGGGACTACACGGCGTTCTTCCCCCTGGCGGTCAGCCGGCGGGCGGGCCCCGGCGAGGAGCGGGTGGCCGTGGGCCGCCTGGCCGTCGGCGACCGGCTGGTGCTGCGCCACGGCGAGCTGGTGCCTGCCGACTCCCGGCTGGTCGAGGGCGAGGCCCGCATCGACTACGCCTTCGTCACGGGCGAATCGCAGCCGGAGACCTGCAGCCCGGGGGCCGTGCTCTTCGCGGGAGGCCGGCAGACCGGCGGTCGGATCGAGGTGGAGATCCTGAAGCCCGTATCGCAGGGGTACCTCACCTCGTTGTGGAACCAGGAGGCCTTCCGCAAGGACCGCAAGGCCGATCCCGTCGACCGGATCACCGAGGCCTACAGCCGCCGGTTCTCGCGGCTCCTGCTGCTCATCGCCACGGCCGCGGCGGCCGGGTGGTGGATGCTCGGCGACGGGTTCCGTGCCGTGCAGGCGCTGGTGGCGGTGCTCATCGTGGCCTGTCCCTGCGCGCTGGCGCTGGCCTCGCCGTTCACCCTCGGCACCGCCCAGCGGGTGCTCGGACGGATCGGGGTCTACCTGAAGAACCCGTTCGTCCTCGAGACGCTCGCCCGGGTCGACGCCGTGGTCCTCGACAAGACCGGCACCCTGACCCGTCCCGGGGCCGCCCCGGTGGCCTGGCAGGGGCGTGGGCTCGCGCCCTCGGAGACACGGGCGGTGGCGGCGCTCCTGGCCCAGTCCAGCCACCCGCTTTCGCGTCGGATCCGGGAGTCCCTCGGCACCGACGGCCCGGATGGCGTGGCTCCAGGCGCTGGCGTCGAGGCCTTCCGGGAGACGCCGGGGCGGGGGATTTCCGGCACCTTCGACGGGCTGCGGGTGCTGGTCGGCTCGGTGGATCATCTCGCCGACGCCGGCGTGCCTCCTGTCGGGCGGGTGCCGTCTCCGGGGACCGCCCCGGGCCTGGAAGGGGAGGATGCTCCGGTTGGCACCTGCATCCACGTCGCCATCGAGGGCGTCCACCGCGGGACGTTCATCGCAGGCCAACCGTTGCGGCCGGGCATCCGGGCCCTTCTCGGGTCGCTCCGGGGTCGCTTCGACCTGGCCCTCCTGAGCGGCGACAACGACGCCGAGGCCGACCGGTTCCGCGCCCTGCTGGGCCCGGACGCGGTGCTGGTGTTCCGGCAGGATCCCGCCCGGAAGCTCGGGTTCGTCCGGAACTGGCAGGCCTCCCGGGGCCGGACCGTCCTGATGATGGGGGACGGCCTCAACGATGCCGGGGCCCTGCGTCAGGCCGACGTGGGCGTCGCCGTGGTCGAGGAGGCCGGGGCGTTCTCGCCGGCTAGCGACCTGATCCTCTCGGCCGACCGTGTCGCCGACCTGGAACGGATCCTGGCCTTCGCCCGCGACTCGGTCTCCTGGGTCCGCCGGGGGTTCCTCGTGTCGGCCCTCTACAACGTCGTCGGCATCGCCATCGCCGCCTCCGGCAGCCTCTCCCCGGTGGTCTGCGCGGTGCTCATGCCGTTGAGCTCCGTCACGGTCGTGGCCTTCTCGGTGGCGGGTGTGGAGTGGCTCGGGCGGCGGCGCTTCGGCCGGGGCGGAAAGGCCGGGTCATGAGCGTCCTGC
>JAJTFN010000014.1 GCA_021298285.1 Verrucomicrobium sp. | reverse complement strand
AACGGCGGGCCCCGGGCTTGCCGGACTGGGGTGGGCGCACGTGGGTGCCATCGGGCTGCAGCAGCCGCACCTTGGCGGTGTCGCCCAGCGACTCCTCGAGGATCTCGTGCAGGACGCGGTCGCGGAGCCGGCCGTCGAGGATGGGAAAGGCCACCTCAAGGCGCTTGAAGAAATTCCGGGGCATCCAGTCGGCGCTGGTCACGAACACCGCGGGATTGCCCGCGTTGTGGAAGCTCCAGACGCGGCTGTGCTCGAGGAAGCGGTCGATGATGCTGCGCACCCGGATGCGCTCGCTCAGGCCCGGGACCCCCGGGCGCAGGCAGCAGATTCCCCGGATGATGAGATCGACCTCCACGCCGGCCTGCGAGGCCTCGCAGAGCGAACGGATGGTCTCCTCGTCCACCAGGGCGTTCATCTTGGCCACGATGCGCGCGGGCAAACCCGCCCGCGCGTGCTCGGCCTCCCGGCGGATGAGCACCTGCACCCGGTCGTGCAGCTCGAAGGGGGCCAGCACCAGCCGACGGGTCGGCCGGTGCTGGCAGACGCCGGTGAGCAGGTTGAAGAGCGTGGTGGCATCCTCGCCGAGGTCAGGGCGGCAGGTCAGCAGGCTCAGGTCGGTGTAGAGCCGGGCCGTGGAGGGGTTGTAGTTGCCCGTGCCCAGGTGCACGTAGCGGCGGAGCCCGTCGTCGTCCCGACGGACCACCAGGCAGACCTTGCGCGACCAGGCGATGTTGTTGGCCTCGTCAAAGCGGGCCTTCAATTCCACCACCACGGTGACCTGCTTGCCGTTCTTCACCGCATCCATGAGCGCACCGACGATGCGCCGGTCACCGCCGGTGCGGTAGAGGGTCTGCTTGATGGCCAGGACCCGGGGGTCGACGGCCGCCTGCTGCAGGAACCGCAGCACACCGTCGAAGCTCTCATAGGGATGGTGCAGCAGCAGGTCGCCGCCGCGGATCGATTCGAAGACGTCCATCCCCTCCCGGAGGCCGGGCGGCAGGGGCGCGACGAAGGGCACATCCCGCAGCTCCGGGGCGTGGTCGCCCTCGAGCATCGCCATCAACCGGGCCGGAGCGATGGGACCGTCGATGGCGTACAGGTCGTGCGGCCCCAGGCCCAGCGTCGCGAGCAGCTCGTGCCGGATCCCTTCGGGACAGTCGGATGAGACCTCCAGGCGGACGGCCTCGCCCTTGCGTCGGTTGTGCAACTCGGTCTCCACGGCCAGCCGCAGGTTCGAGACCTCCTCCTCGTCGATGTAGAGCTCGCTGTTGCGGGTCACCCGGAACGACCACCACGGCCCCACGTGATCGACGCCGAAGAGACCGGCGAGGTTCGCCCCGATGAGGTCCGACATCAGGACCGCATCCCAGCGCCCATCCGGCCGGGGAATCCGAACCAGATGGGGCAGCACCCGCGGCACCTGCACGATGGCCAGGCGGGAAACTCCCGGATCACGGCCACCCGGCGTGACGAGGCGGGTGATGAGGTTCAGGGACTTGTTGAGCAGTTGGGGGAAGGGGTGCGAGGGATCGACCGCCAGAGGCGTCAGGACCGGATGAACCTTGTCCCGGTGGTACGCCGCGAGCCAGCGCCGGTCGGCCTCGTCGAGGTCCTCGGGCCTGAGCAGGCGGAAGCCCTTGGCCTCGAGCGCAGGCCTCAGCTCCATGGACCAGCAGCGGTCGGCCTCGCGGACGAGATCCCGCACCCGACGGGTCACGACCCGGAGACACTCGCCAGCGGTCAGGCCATCGGGGGTGCGCTGCAGCGCCTCGGACTCGATCTGCTGTTTCAGGCCGGCGACGCGGACTTCGAAGAATTCGTCGAGGTTCGAATGGGCGATCCCGAGGAATTTGACCCGCTCCAGCAGGGGAACCGAAGGGTCCCCATGACGCAGAGGCCTCAGCGTAGCTCAGGACCACCCGGTGTCGACAGTGACGATTGGGCAACGGGCCGGTGCCGACGGACTCGCGACCGGCATCCACCACGGGGAACCGCCAGGAAGAGGGCTCAGGCCCGGGGGTTCTTCTTCTCGTCGCGAGGACGCTCGACGACGCCGGGAGGCAGGTAACAGGCCGCCGCCACGTCGGAGAAGCGGTTCCAATCGAGCGAGAACTTGTCCATCCCGAGACCCAGGTTGTCGTAGTACAGCGCCCCGTTGATCGTGCGGATCTTGAGGCCGCGGAACAGGTTCTGGCGGGTCACGATGAAGAAGATGGCATGCGCAGCCGCCAGGTCTTCGACCGCGGTCAACGAGGCCTCGCCTTCCTCGAACCGGCGCTTGAGGAAGAGCTTCTGGTCCATCAGCGTCCGGTTCTGGGACTCGTCGACACATCCGTCGATGGAGAGATGGGTGTCGGTGGGCTTGCCCTCCGTGAAGGAGGGCATGTCGAGCCAGACCTTGTAGCGCGTCGGGAACACGTAGTTGCGCCGTTCGAGCTTGTAGTAGATGTCCTGGGCTTCCTGGAGGATGCGTATCCGGGGCACGTTGGCCGGGATGGTGAAGGAGATCTCGTGCGAGCCGAGGATCTCGGCCGAATACTTGGCGCCGAACGACTCGCGGGCCGGCAACTTGGCCTGCAGGTCCCGGATGGCCTTCTCCTCGGCCCGGATCTGGGTCTTGATGACATTGAGGGTCTCGTACTCCTCAGGGGTGTTGGCGAGACCGAAGATCGCGTCATAGTCGACCTTGAGGGCCGCCAAGCGGTCCTTGGCGTCCTGGTACTGCAGCAGGATTTCGGATTCGTAACTCAGGGCGCAGCTAGTCTCGCGAAGAACATGGCCGACCCTGCACCCCGGAGGCCGGTTTCCCTAGGGGTTTTTCAAGAAACCGCCCGGGATGGTCGGATGATCCGGAATCCGGATCTGGCATCTGGCGGATTGGCATAAGGGGCGGAGGTCAGCATTCGGCAGCGGTGTTCAATCCCTTGTCTGCCGCCGGCAGTATGAGCGTTGCCGCTGATTCAATCAACCCATTCGCATGACGGGCGACCTGATTCCCGTGGTCGCGGGGAGGCAAGGCTCCCCGGGGGATCGAGAAACAGGGGCAGCGATCGGGACAGACCGGGGAGCCCTCTTCGACGCCGGTTTGTTTCGTGACGCCACCGCCGCTCCGGCCGCAGGGGCCGCCTGAAAAAGCGACGGCGGGCTTTGGGGTGACACACGGATTACACCGCCAAAGCCCGCCGGCCCACCCCCACACGGGGATGAAAGTGGCAGGATTCCAAGAACCCCACGGAAGGGGTCCGGACCTGGATGGGGAGAACGGCCCCTTGGATAGAGGTTCCCCTACGCCTCGGTCAAGCCTCTCTTTGTGATCAATTTCGGGCGAGGCGAAAGGTAGGCCGATCTCACGGAGACTCAATCCCAGGATGGTGACTTCGCGGTGTCGAGACCCCGGAACCGGCGCCCTCGGCACAGGTCCCGGGCGGTGCCCTGACGGACAGACTCACCGGGCCGGGCGGGCCGGTGCGGTGCGCTCCCAGCGGGCTTGCATCTGGGGGATGCCGAGCGGTTCCACGGCCTGGGAGACCATCCATTGATGGCCATCGGGATCCTCCAGCAGGGAGCAGCGGTGGCCATGGAAGTGGGTCTTCGGGGGCTGGATCACCCGCATGCCGGCGGCGGCGCAGGCGGCCGTGACCGCATCGGCGTCGGCGACGAAGAGACACAGCCGGAGGCCCGGGGCCGGAAGCGGCAGGGAGCCCGGGGAGGGGTTGGACCCGGATCCTGACGCGGACCTCGGCCGCTCCTCGAGCAGCAGCAGCGGCCCTCCGGGCAGGCGGATTTCAACATGGGCGACACGCCCGGTGCCCGGATCGATGAGCCTCCCGAGTTCCACGCCTCCGAAGGCCCTGGTGTAGAGCCCGATCGCCGTGGATGCATCCCGGACCGCGAGGACCGGGGCCAGCGGCGGGTATTCGGTGGGACGGTGCTCGGTCAAGGGACTCCTGGGTTTGGGCCGGCTCCGGGACCGGGGACCGGGGCTCCGCCGACCCGGGGGGTGGCTCCTCGGCCACGCCCGGCCGTCAGTGGTATTCCTGGATGGTCTTGACCGAGTAGCCTTGGCGCTGAAGGGCGGCGATGCCCAGCGCGGCCGCCTTGGCCCCGCTGATGGTGGTCATGATGGGCGTGCCGGTGATGACGGCGGTGGTCCGGATGCGGACCTCGTCCTCGCGGGGAGCGGCCCCGCTGGGGGTGTTGATGACCAGCTGGATCTCCTTGTTCTTGAGCAGGTCCACGATGTTCGGCCGGCCCTGGAGCACCTTGAGGGTCCGTTGCACCTTCAGTCCCGCGGCCTCCAGCCGGGCGGCGGTGCCGTCGGTGGCCACCAGCTCGAACCCGAGGTCCAGGTAGCTCTTGGCGACGTCCACGAGGTCCTTCTTGTGGGCGTCGGCGATGGAGATGAAGACCTTGCCCCCGAGAGG
>JAJTFN010000013.1 GCA_021298285.1 Verrucomicrobium sp. | reverse complement strand
GTCTTGCCGAGGGCCCCGGGGCCGAGGCTCAGGCGGGTGGTGCCGGCGGGCAGGTCGCGGACGGTCGTCCAGATGGTGGCGTCTGCCGAGGTGGCCTCGTCGATGCGGTAGCCCAGGTCGGCCTCGGCCGAGGCGGTCCACGCCAGTTCAACCGTTCCTCCGGTGGCCCCACCCGATGCCCGGGCGGTGAAATCCGTGGGCGCCTTCAGCGGGTGCTCGAGCAGGCAGGGGTCTCCGAGCAGGAAGGTCAACCGCACGTTGACCGAGGGGCTTCGCGCGGCGGTGTCGGTCAACAGGGCGTGCACCGGAGCCCCGGCATGCACCCGGTCGGTGGCCCATGGAGTGGGCGAGTGGGCGGTTCCGGCCAGGAGCACGGCGTCCTCGGCTGCCAGGCAGGTGCGCAGGAAGTCTTCGCCGTAGCCGCTGTACCATTGCCCGAGGAACGACCCGAAGGCGAACAGGATTCCGGTCGACGAGCGAAGGCACGGCGTTGGCGTAGCCGATGGCCGAGTCGCGGAATTCGAGGAGTCCGCGCCGGTACCGCCAGGCCTTTTCGAGGTAGCGCTCAAGGAGGGCGACCTCCACGTCGAGGGCGTTCCTCGGAGAGCCCGTGAGGCCGGCGAACCGGCTGTCGAAGTGGGACAACCGGGCGAAGTCGATGCGACCGAGGGCCACCTCGATGCGTCCGGGGCTGCCGTCCGGTTCGCGCGGCAGGTCGTTGGGATCCCAGCGTCCATCCCCCGGCTCGTTGCCGAGGATGCAAAAGGTGCACTGGCTGCGGGCACAATCGGGGCATCCCGTGCGGAACGATCGGACATCGGTCCAGGCTCCCGTGAGGTCGCCATAGAAGAGGTCGGCCGGCCATGCCCCGAGGTGGATGCCCGCCGGATCGTCGCAGGCCACGTGGCCGTCCTCGGCGGCCCAGCCGCTCTGGGGGATGGTGGGGTGCCCGATGAGCACACCCACGTGGGGACGTCCGGGGTGGGCCTCGAACTCGCGGCGGATCAGCGCCTGGATGGCCAGCAGGTTGGTCCGGTTGCGCGGGAGCGCCTCGGCGTCGTGGCGGCGGCAATCGAAGTCCTGCGGGTCGGCGTCCACATGCCGGGGCACCCGGTGCTGGACGACCTCCCACCCCTCGGCCACCAGGTCGGCACGGTGGCGGGCCAGCGACCGGCCGAGTCGGTCGGCGAGGGTTTCATCGACCAGCAGGAGCACCCGGCCACGGTCGGCGGGGGGTGGGGTGTCATGGGCGGCGCAGACCTCCAGGGGCGGGCGGCCGTTGCGAAGGACACGGTAGGCATAGGTGTGGCCGGGTGGAACCGCCGTGTCGTCATACACCGAGGTCCGGGCGTCCCGGGTGATGACCTCCCAGCCGGTCGGTCCTGGCTCGAGGCGGCGGCGCTCGATCGGATACCGCCCGAGGCTCTTCTCCTCCCAGTCCCCCTCCCAGTCGCGACGGAAGCGCAGGCGGATGCCGGTGGCCAGCGACTCGGCCGAGATCCGCTCCTCCGGGTCGCCCTCCAGGGGGCGATCAGTGCCCCGGGGCGCGCCCGGCAGCGGGCCGGGATGGCCCGGAGTGCCCGGCAGCAGGTGGTTCCGGAGGATCACGCGGTCGATGCGCCCGAGCGCCGGGGACCGTCCGTCCGCGGCATTGCCCACGCGGAAGCTGGGCATCTCCTCGGTGGGCCCGGGTGCCCGCGAGTGGGGCTCCCTGGCGAGCCCGTCGAAGGTCTCCGCGCCGAAGGAGGCCTGCAGCAGCCAGTGGGTGCGACCCCTGATCGGCTGGTCTTGTGTGATGGACCGGGGCAGCGGCGACCACACCGTCTGCTCGTGGGTCTCGGAGACGCGGGTGATCCCCAGGTGTCGGCCGGCCGCATCGATGACCACACGGAGGCCCGGGGCCTCGAGCAGCACGCACTCGGCACCCGGCGCGTCGTTGGTATTCCCGTGGAACCAGTCCGGCCAGTAATCGAGGCTCAGCGAGCCGTGCCGGGGCTGGAGGTTGGTCCGGCTGAGGCCCTCCTGTCGGACCACCAGCGGATAGCGCAGCACCTGGCCGGCCCGGTGGAATCCGGCCGCCCATCGGTCGAAGGACGGCTCACGGTCGGCGTTCGAACCCGCCAGCGGCCGGACCCCTTCCTCCGATTCGAAGGTCCCGGCGTCGAAGCCAAGCACCGACAGGGTGAGGGGCCTCACGCTGGACGCGTCGTCCGGGTCGGTCCCGTCGATGGTTTCATCCAGGTCGGAGCGGCCGTCCCGATCGCGGTCCCCCCGGCCCGGGACCGGCCGGGCCTTCGGAGCGGCGGTCGTCATCGACGGGCTGGCCACCGCGGCGTCGCGCCGCATCGCCGCCGTTCCGATCCAGCGGAATCCCCGTCCCGGGGCCTCGTGCAGCACCGTTCCCGGTGCCAAGGTGAGCAGGGCGTTGCTCACGGTGACTCCCTCGGCCCAGTAATCGATCGGCCAGTGGTGGAAGCCGAGCTTGATCGGGGGGATGCCCTCGGCCGCGGGCAGCGCGCGATCCCGGATCGGCCTCGGGCCGAGGTACAGGTGACGGGTCACCAGCGGTGGCAGGGGTTCCGGGGGCAGGACCGTCATGTCCGGCAGCACGGCGGCCAGTTCCGGGTCGAGCCAGGCATGCCCGAACCCTGGTCGCACGCGGCGGCTGCCGGGGGGCAGGTAGAGCGATCCGGCCGCCTCGATGAACGCGTTGGTCACGGTCGCTGGCAGGACGGCGTTGGGGTTGCCTTCGGGAGCCGGGTGGGTGAACCCCGACGGATCGGCCACCTCGCCGATCACACACCGCAGGAGGGTCAGGGGAGAGCCGGAAGGCCGGCGGTGCAGCGCGCCGGCCCGGGCCACGGTCAGCTGCTGGCCGTCGACCGGGCTGGAGTTCAGGTCGCTGAATGCCGCGTCGACCCGGTGGATCAGGCCGTTGCGCAGCCTCAGGGAACTGTTGGTGGCCTCGATGGCGACGCCGGAGCGCTGGATCTGGAAATGCCACAGTGCGGCGGACGACCGGGTCCAGCGGAGGGCCACCCGGGCATGGGAGATCCGGAAATCGTTCCATCGCTCATCGACAGAGCGACGTCGGCGTAGGGGGTGGCTGACGGCGTCCCGCTCGACCCGGCCACGGGCTCGCCCACCGAGTCGTCGTCGGAGGCCGTGAACACGACCGGGGCCTCCGGACGTGCCTCCCACGACACCTTCGCCCCCGGCCCGAGCACGAGGCCCGCCGATCGGCCCGGCCGGAACTTGACCACGCAGCCGCCCTCGAAGCGGACCCTGCCGTCCAGGCGCACCGGGCCGCCGACGACATAGGTCTGACCGCTGCGGAAGGTGAGGTTGGGGGACGGAACGACCTCGATGACGGCCGCCGCCGCGCCGGAAGCCATGCCGAGCAGCCACGGCAGCCAGCCGGCCAGCCATGGGATGGGCGGGGCGGGACGACGCCGCCCGTGCGACCCGGGCAAACCGGCCCGTCGGACGGCGTCCGGGACCTCGGGTCTGGGCCTCCAGCGGTTCATTGACATCGACCGTGAACCTCGCCGCCAGGCCGGCCAAGGCAAACTGGCGACGCGGTCCCGGAAGGTGCCGTGCGTCGACGGCGCGTGCCCCCCTCCGCGCTCCGCGCCCGGGCTCGACTTCGCACCGGCGGGCTGATACCCACGGGTCCATACCGCCTTGGAACACGCCGTTGAGCCCGGGGCGGAACACGCAGGCAGACATGAAAACATTATCGATCGTCCTTCTGTCCGGAGTCCTGGCGGGATCTGCGCTGGGGCAGAACAACGCCGCCACCGCGGCCTCGTCCACCGCCTCGGGACCGGGTTCCGCTGCGGCCGCCGACCCGGGCGAGGGCAAGTTCAAGACCGAACTCGAGAAGCACAGCTACGCCATGGGCGTGCTCCTGGCCGGAGACATCAAGCGCCAGTTGGCCCGGGGCAACTACGAGCATGACCCGGAGATCGTCATCAAGGCCTTCTCCGAGGCGCTGCGTGGCAAACCCACCCTGATCACCGACGGCGAGGCCAACCTCATCCTGCGCAACTACACCACGGAACTGCGCAAGAAGGCCGAGGAGAAGCGCAAGGAGGACGGCGAGAAGGCCAAGGT
>JAJTFN010000012.1 GCA_021298285.1 Verrucomicrobium sp. | reverse complement strand
GCCGGCAAGGAGATCCCGTGGTTGTCGCGCATCCTGGCCGTGGCGGTGGCCTACGCCGAACAACCCAAGCCCCACGCCGAGGCCGTCGAGGGCGTCACGCTCGGAAGCGGTTGGCGCTTCGACCCCGCGGCCGTCCGCACCCTGCTGAGGGCGCTGTCCCAGGCCTCGCTGCCCCGGCAGGAGCGGGAGATTCCACCCGGAGAGCTCGCCCCCGGCATGACGCTGGCGTCAGGGGTCAAGACCACCGGAGGCATGCTGCTGGCACCCGCCGGGCAGATCCTCACCGAGGCGCAGGTGGAGGCGATCCGGAATCACCACCAGATCGGGACCCTCGCGCCCGTCTTGCTGGTCTACGTGGACTGAGGCCGGGCCGACGATCCGCCCCAACCCCGGGGCACAGGCCCGGGTCCGAAGCGGGGAAAGGCCGACGGCGGGTGGAACGGCCTCCGGGAAGGCCCGGGGGAGGAGAACCCACCCACCGGGTCCGGACCGGGCCGGGTCACTTCTTTTTCTTGGCGCCGAACAGGCGGTGCAGGTTCTGCAGGCCCTTCACGGCGATCTCGTCCCGGGTGGGCTCCATGCGACGCCAGATGGCCGCGGCGCGGGCGATGACCTTGACGTCGGTGGTGAAGCTCTCGATGACCACGTCGCCCGAATACTTGATCGACTTGAGGGCGGCCACGATGGGCTTCCAGTCGAGCGAGTCGTTGCCCGGGGTGCCGCGGTCGGTGCCGCAGGCATGGAAATGCGCCAGCAGCGGGCCGGCCTTCTTGATGGCGGCGGCCTGGTTCTTCTCCTCGATGTTCATGTGGAACGTGTCGAGGTGCAGCTTCACGGCCTTGGAACCGACGGCCTTGACCAGCTTGAGGCCCTGGTCGCAGGTGTTGAGGAAGTCGGTCTCGAAGCGGTTGAGCGGCTCGATGCACAGCGTCACGCCCTTCGACTCGGCGTACTTGGCCAGGGGCTTGAGGTTCTTCACCACCAGAGCGAAGTGCTCCTTCTTCTCGGCGTCGGTGTGCGCGCCGATGCGTCCGACCACCGAGTAGATCGGTCCGATGATCGAGGGGCAGCCGAGGATCACCGCCTGGTCGATGAGCGTGCGCACGTAGGTCGAGGCCGTGGCCTGCTCCTCGGGCGTGCCCCGGAAGTCACGACCCGGGCCCATGCAGGCGCAGAGGCTGCCGATGGCCAGGCCGTGCTTGTCGGCGGCGGCGCGGACCTTGGCCGGGTCGATGTGCTCGGGCGCCTCGATGGGCAGCTCCAGGGTGTCGAAGCCCCACTTCTTGAACTTGGGGAACAGACGGACCGAGTCGGTGGTGAACGGGGAGGTGAACAGGAAGGTGTTGATTCCGAATCGCATGGGAGGTTTTCAGGCATCTTCTGTCCGGATTCCCGCCCAACACAAGGGATCATTGCGGCCCGCCACCACGCCACCGCACGCCACCGCACGCGACGGCACCGCGGTGCCCCCGAGTCGTCCACGGGCGGAACCCGGGCGGTCATTCCCCGGCGACGGTGACCCGGTAGAATCGGGTGGGCCCGTCGGGCAACGGGATCATCGCCTGCGCGTCCACGGGGCGTGCCCGGGGGTCGTTCTCCTCCACCTCGAGGCGGGTCCATCGGGCCGTCGGGCCGACATCCGGGGCCCACTGCACCTCGAATCGACGGCCAGCCCGCCGGTCGAAACGCAACGCCAGGCGGACACCGTTCCGGACGATCTCCGGGCGCCAGCTCCGGACGGGCGTCATCGGCCCCTCCCCCAGCAGGTATTCGGTGAAGTTGTCGAGGCCGTCGCCATCCGGGTCCAGGATCGGGGAGCGCAGGTGACCCCAGGGTTCGGGGAGCCATCCGGCGGCCCACGCGTCGTAACCGCGCCGGGCGGGAAGCGCCTCGAGGATCCACCGCCGGAGCAGGTCGACCGCGGCGGCATCGATCTCGGAGGTGGCCAGCGGGGGCATGTGGAACTCCCCAGGGCGGGCCACGCGCTGGAACAGGACGGAATTCTCCGGATGCCCCGGATCGACCAACACCCGCGCACCGGCCACCGTCGAGGCCGACGGGGCCACCCCGATCAATCCCATCCGGTCGAGGGCCGTGCCGATGCGGGCATCCCACGGGGTGCGCGTGAGGCCACCGGGGCGGTGGCAGGACGCGCAGTTCGAGTCGAGGTAGGCCCGCACCCGCTTCTCCAGGTCCTGGGCTTCGTCGGCCGGGGACACCAGCGCCGGCATCTGGTGGGTCCGCACCAAAGGCTCCTCGAAGCAGCCGGCGGCGGACCACGCATCGAGCTGGGAGACGATGGTGACGCCCTGGCGGGTGCGCCGGTTGAGCTGGGCGGTGTTGAATCCGGCCGGCCCGCCGACCGCCCGGGTGTGGCAGGAAAGGCATTCGCCCCGGGACGGAAACCGCCAGGACTGCGTGGTCAATTCGGCAGGTGTCCAGGCATGGAAGGTGGCGTTGGCCCCCTCGGGCGGGACCAGTTCGGCGTCGGTCCCCTCGTCGTTCCAGCGGTAGGTCGCGCCGGAGACGCCGTCCTCCGTCCGGACCAGGATCCGGGTCTCCGTGCGCAGGAGCATCGTGGCGGGCCGGAAATAGGGCCGGTCGAAGTGCTTCACCCAGACCGTCCCCTTCGGAAACGTCCACGGCTCGTCCCGGGCGAAGGTCATGAACGCGTCGTCCCCGGGAAGGGCGAACCAGCGCCGCTTGAAACCCCGGCCTCGGGACCAGTGCCCGGAGATCGGAGAAGAGCCCGGTCTCGGACAAGCGGCGGGGCCACGGCCGGCGGTCGGTGACCGGACGGTGGACCAGTCGGTGGATGCGCCCGAAGCCCGTGGTCAGCAGCAACGAGCCGTCCCGAGGGTCGGTGCCAAAGGCGATCACCCCGGGAAGGTTGGCGATCCACTCGACCTCCGGTTCCCCCGGCAAGCCGGGACGGAGCACGCCGATGTCCCCCGACCAGTCGGCGAAGAGGTAGGTCCCGTCGAGCGAGGGGTAGCGCGTGCCGCGATGGAACCGGCTGGCCGTGATCGCCGTCCTGCCGGAGAGGTGGGTGTACTCGAACTCGGGCAACGACATGCCCGCGACGGGCGGATCGGTCGTCGGCATCGTGCCCTCCCACGCGGGCCATCCGTAGTTCCCGCCGGGACGGATCCGGTTGATCTCCTCCCGCGAGCCGAAGCCGACGTCGTTGCACCAAAGCTCGCCGGTGAGCGGGTCGAAGCTGAACTGCCAGGGATTGCGCAGACCCAGCGCGAAGAACTCGGTGCGCAGGGCCGACGGGTTCGACCCGTCCCAGACGACCCTCCCCCCGACTTCGTACCGGGTGATCCCGACGAAGGGATTGTCGGCCGGGATGGAATAGGCCTCCGGGTTGACCCCGAACCCGGGGTTGGGCGGGAGATTGCCGGGCTTGCGGTCGACATCGAGCCGCAGGATGCCCCCGAAGAAACCGGCATCGAGGCGCTGGGTGACCCGGTTCTCCCAGAGGCTGCCATCCCCGACCGACAGATACAGGCAGCCGTCCGGACCGAAGGCGAGGCAGCCTCCGTTGTGGTTGGGCCCCGGATCGGGCTGGTGGAAGAGCACCGTCTCGGACGCGGGGTCCGGTAACCCGTCCCCGCCCGGCGGCACCGTGAAGCGGGAAAGCCGGTTGAAGGAAGGGCTCGGGTCCCCGGGCCGCCCGGTCGAGCCGCCTCCTGCTCAAAGAACACCCGTTGCGACAGGTCGAGGAACACACGGTTGGTGACCGGGCCACCTCCGGCGCCCCCACTGCCCAGACTCACCTCGTGGGCCACCCCACCCATGCCCAGAAGCACGATCCGCCGCGTCTGACCCGGCGGCACCGCGAAGCCGACGATGGCGGGCATGTAGCCCAACGCGGGAAAGGCCTCCTCCAGCACCCACGGTCCGGCGGCGGGTTCCAACGGGATCGCACCACCATCCCAGGGTTGCCGTTCCAAGCCATGGCAGATCGGTGCCGCCACCAGCCCGCAGAGTGCGGACCACAGCAGACACCGATGAAGGGCCGGGGGGATGAACTTCCGCAGACGCACCATGCGATCCGGTCGGACGTCGTGCGGAAGGCGCAGGTTTCCAGTTTGTTTACATTTATAATCTTTTTGCCCAGCCAACCGGCATGGACCCCTTGACCTTCGGGCTCAGCCGCCGAGGTACGCACCCCGGACCTGCGGGCTGTCGCGCAGGACCTCGGAGCGGTCGGACAGCAGCACCCGCCCGGTCTCGAGGACGTAGCCGTGGGTGCTGACCTCCAGCGCCAGATGAGCGTTCTGCTCGACCAGCAGGATGGGCAGCGAGCGCTCCCGGTTCAGCTCCACCAGCCGGGCGAAGATTTCCTTCACCAGCAGCGGCGCGATGCCCAGCGACGGCTCGTCGAGCATGAGGAAGCGCGGGCGGCTCATCAGGGCGCGGCCGATGGCCAGCATCTGCTGCTCGCCGCCCGAGAGGGTGCCGGCGGGCTGGGCGAGGCGCTCCTTCAGCCGGGGAAACATCGAGAACACATGCTCCAGCTCCGAGGCGATCCAGCGCGCATCGCGCTGCAGGTAGGCGCCCATGCGGAGGTTCTCCATCACGGTCAGGTTGGCGAAGACCAGCCGGCCCTCGGGTGAATGGGCCAGACCGAGGCGCACGATCTCGTGCGGCGGCAGGCCGGTGATGTCCCGCCCGTCGAAGACGATGCGCCCCGAGGCGGGTCGGACCATGCCCGAGATCGCCCGGAGGGTGGTGGTCTTCCCGGCGCCGTTGCCCCCGATGAGGGTGACGATGCCGTCGGCCGGCACGCTCAAGGAGATGCCGTGGAGGGCCGTGATGGCCCCATATCGGACACTCAGGTTCTGGACTTCGAGCACGGCGGCGGCGGGTCGGGGGTTGCGGGGTCAGTCCCCAAGGTAGGCGGCGATCACCTTCGGATCGGCGCGGATCTCGGCGGGCGATCCCTCGGCGATCTTCCGGCCGTACTCGAGCCCGCCAGGCCGAAGCGGTCGCGCACGAAGCGGATCAGGCGCATCAGCTCGTCCTTCTCGGAGGGGTTCATGCCGGCGGCCGGCTCGTCGAGGAGCAGCAGCCTGGGCCGGGTGGCCAGGGCGCGGACGATCTCCAGCCGGCGCTGGTCGCCGTAGGACAGGCTCCGGGCCGGGGCGTCCCGGAAGCGCTCGAGGTTGAAGATGCCCAGCAGCTCGAGGGCACGCTCGGCCAGCTCGGCCTCCTCCGCCAGGAAGGCCCGCCCGCGCAGGATCGAGTGCCAGGCGCGATGCCGCAGGTGCCGGTGGAAGGCCACCCGGACGTTCTCGGCCACCGAGAGGCTCGGGAAGAGCCGGATGTTCTGGAAGGTCCGGGCGATGCCCAGGCCGGTCAGGTGGAAGGGCCTCCGGCCGGCGGTGCCCGACCCGGCGAAGTCGATCCGGCCGTCGGTCGGCTGGTAGACGCCCGTGATGAGGTTGAAGAGCGTGGTCTTGCCCGCGCCATTGGGACCGATGAGCCCGGCCAGCTCGCCCTCCCGGACGTCGGCCGTCACCGATGACACGGCCGTCAACCCGCCGAAGCGGATGGTGACTCCCGTGAGCTGCAACAGCGAGGCTGACGCGCTCATGACGACGGCCTCCGGGGTTGGCGCCGGTGGAAGAGCCCCTCGGGACGCAGGAGCATCAGCAGGATGAGCAGCAGCGAATAGAGGATCATCCGCGCGTCCTTGATCCAGTCGAGCGACCAGGCCGGGCCGCCGAAGGGGTTGGGGATCGAGCGGCTGCCGAGCTCCCGCAGACCCTCCGGCAGCAAGGTCAGCAGGATGGCCGCGAAGACCACGCCGGCGTGACGCCCCATGCCGCCGAGGATGACCATGACCACGATCTCGATGCTCTTTTCGAAGGAGAAGCCGCCCGGGTTGAGGTATCCCTTGAGGTGCGCGTACAGGCCGCCGGCCACCCCGGCGAAGAACGATCCGATGCCGAAGGCCGTGATCTTGTAGCGCGTCGTGTCGAGCCCCATGGCCTCGGCGGCGACCTCGTCGTCGGCCACGGCGAGGAAGCCGCGCCCGCGGGTGGACTCGAGCAGGGCCCACACCGTGTAGACCGTCAGCGAGGCCGTGCCGAAGGTCCACAGCAGGTTGGTGTGGGTGGGGACGCCGGTGAGCCCGCGGGCACCGCCGACCGCATCGACATTCTGGAGGACCACCCGGATGATCTCGCCGAAGCCCAGCGTCACGATGGCCAGGTAGTCGCCCTTGAGCCGGAGCGACGGCGCCCCGACGGCGAGGCCGGCCAGTGCGGCGACCAGTCCGCCGGCGACCAGGCTGGCGGGAAAGAACACCCACTGCAACGCGCCCGCGCCCCAGCCCATCCGCGGGGCCACCACCGTCGACAGCATGGCCGAGGTGTAGGCTCCCACGGCCATGAAACCGGCGTGCCCCAGCGAGAACTGCCCGGTGAATCCGTTGATCAGGTTGAGGCTGGAGGCCAGCACGACGCCGACGCCGACGCCCATCACCACGTCGAGGAAGTAGGGGTCGATGGATCCCGAAACGGCCGAAGCGGCCCCCGAGAGCACCAGGGCGACGAGCAACCAGCGTTGGGCCTTCGGGATCGCCATGGTCAGACCTTCTCCACCCTGGGCCTGCCCAGCAGGCCCGCCGGACGGAACAGCAGGATGGCGATGAGGATGCCGAAGGCGATGGCGTCGCGGAAGGTCGACAGCCGGGTGCCCGAGACGAAGGTCTCGACCAGCCCGATGACGAGCCCCCCGAGCGCCGCGCCCGGCAGGTTGCCGATCCCGCCCAACACCGCGGCGACGAAGGCCTTGAGGCCGGGCAGGGTTCCCATGAGAGGATCGATGCTGGGGTAGTTCATCGCGTAGAGCACCCCACCCGCCCCGGCCAGCGCCGAGCCCAGGCCGAAGGTGAAGGAGATGACGCGGTCGTTGTCG
>JAJTFN010000011.1 GCA_021298285.1 Verrucomicrobium sp. | reverse complement strand
CAGACCTCCAGCTCGTCGAGGCAGGGCTCCAGCGAGTTGGTCTCGAGCACCGTGAAGCGCACCCGCCGGGCGACGACCGGGGCGAAGCGGTCGGAATTGCCCCGGGCCTTCACCGCCGGCCGCAGGGGTCCGCCGCCGGCCGCACCCCCGGTGGCCGGCGTCGGCCGGGCCGCCGGCTCAAGGCGGGCCAGCTCGTTCCCGAGGACGCCGAGCCGTTCGCGCCCCCGGGCGATCCCGGCGCGCCGCGCCTGTGCCTCCGGGTCACCCAGCTCACGGTCGCCGTACTCCACCCCGGCGAAGAAGGCCTGCATCCCGTAGTAGTCGCGGGCCGTGATCGGGTCGAACTTGTGGTCGTGGCACCGGGCGCAGCCGATGCTCAGGCCCAGGAAGGCCTGCGAGGTGTTGACCACGATCTCGTCCAGTGCGTCCTGCCGGGCCAGCCGCTTGGAGACGTCGTCCGCGCCGATCTGGCCGGGCAGCAGCACCGACGCGGTGACCAGGAACCCGGTGGCGGCGTCGCGGCCGAGCTGGTCGCCGGCAAGCTGCTCACCCACGAAGCGGCCGAAGGGCGTGTCGCGGTTGAAGGCGTCGATCACGTAGTCGCGGTAGGACCAGGCGTGCGGGCGCTCGGTGTTCACCTCGAAGCCGTGGGTGTCGGCGTAGCGCACCACGTCCAGCCAATGTTGGCCCCAGCGCTCGCCGTGGGCCGGCGACTGCAGCAGCGATTCCACCACGCGCTCATGCGCGTCGGGCCGGGGGTCCCGCACGAAGGCCTCGATGGCCTCCGGGTCCGGCGGCAGGCCCACGAGGTCGAGGTGGACCCGGCGCAGCCAGGCCACGCGGCCCGCCTCGGGCGACGGCCCGAGACCGGCACGCTCCAGTGCCTCGAGCACCCATCGGTCCGGCGGGGTGCGGGCCCAACCGGCCGCCCGGGGCACGGGCGGCTCGACCCGGCCGAGCGGTTCGAAGGCCCAGTGCCCACCGCCCGCGCCCTCTGATCGCAGGCCCGCCAGCAGCGGTCCGAGCACCCCGAGCGCGGCCGCGAGGGCTCGGAGACGCATGGACGATCGGCGGGGCATGGGCGGAAGGTTCCTTGGCGGAGATTCGATGCTTCCCAGAAGACCATCCCGTCGCGCCGGGTCAAGCGGCGGCGCTGGCGGATGGTGCGGGTGCGGCGGATTGCACGGCCCGGGGTCCCGGCGGCCCGGAGTTTCTGCTTGCCTGCCGGAGGTTCCGACCGAAGTTGGTGGGCCTATGAAGAAACTGCTCGCTCTGGCCGCATCCCTCGCCATCTCCGTCTCCGTCTTCGCCGGGGAGTACCCCGACATCAGCATCAAGGAGGTCAAGGCGCTCGTCGCCGCCAAGAAGGCCGTGTTCATCGACGTCAACGGCACCGAGTCGTACGCCAAGGGCCATGTGCCCGGCGCCCTCGACTTCGACGCCATCGAAAACGACCTGGCCAAGTCGCTGCCGGCCGACAAGTCCACGCTGATCGTCGCCTACTGCGGTGGCCCGCGCTGCAAGGCCTACAAGGCCGCCGCCGAGGCCGCCGAGAAGCTCGGCTACAAGAACGTGAAGCACATGTCCGCCGGCATCTCCGGCTGGAATGCCGCCGGCGAGAAGACCGAGAAGAAGTCCAAGAAGTGACCGTGGCGGAGTGGGCGCGGTGGAGCCTGCGGTCCCGGGTCGTGGCCATGAGGCTCGTCACCGTCCGCCTCTTCCCCGACGGCACCGCCGACCCGCCCGGTCAGGTGGCACCGCCCGGATACCCTGGGACGGTCGCCTTCAGGATCCGCCGGATCATCGCGGCTTCGTCGCCACCCAGGTGGCGCGAGGCCGCGTTGCGCGTCCCGGGATCTCCCGTTGTCGTCGCTGTCGCCGTCGGGGACCGCAGGACGTCGGCCAGGGCCCGGTCGAGGTCCCCGAGGATCCGGTGCCGCAGGGCGGGATCCAGGCCGTCGAAGAACGGCGTGTGCACCAGGTAGCTGCACCGGTGCCGCATCAGGCGGGTCCGCAGGTCGAAGTCCTTCAGTGAACGGCCTTCCACCTCCCGCCGGTTGCGCGCGAAGGCCTCCCGGAAGGCCGGGTCCCCCGCGATGCCTCCGGCGGGCAGCGGCACCTCCCCGGCGAAGAGCAGGTAGCCCACCAATCCGGCCAGCTCGGCCTCGAGGTCCGCGGGCAGTTCCAGCGGCAGGGAACCGCCGTGGCGGTGGCGCACCTCGCGGAATCGGTACTGGGCCCGGACCAGCCGGTTCACGCCGCCGACCTGATGCTCGTGGAGCAGGTGGGCCAGCAGATCGCTGGTGGCCACCGGGTACCGGTCCAAGGAGAAGCGCCGGCCCGGCTCCAGGGGCGTGGCGCTGAGTTCGCCCTGGAAGAGGCGGCCCATCCGGTTGCCCCAATGCCCGTCGAAGCCGCCGGTGCCGGTGACGTACCAGCCCCCGAAGCGCTCCGACAAGGGCACGGCGTGGCCCGAGAGGCCCGCCCGGAAGGTGTCGAGGCTGCCGCCCTCCGGTCCCGGGGCGACCGACTTCACCGACAGGCCCGGCACCTGCAGCGTGTCCTCGTTGGCGTGGCAGTTCATGCATCGCCGGGGCCGTTCCACAGTCACCCGCGAGCCCTCGCGCTGCAGGTCGAACAGGTAGAAGACCGCGCCCAGGTCGGGATCGATCGTGGCCACCTCGATCTTCCCTCCGGGCACATGGCCCAGGTAGAGCTCGTCGTTGAAGTAGAGCGCCCGGGGATTGCCCGGATGGATGAGGCTGAGCTGGAGGCTGGTGTTGGAGAAGACCAGCAGCTGGGAGGACTCGGGGATGTCCAGGGCCTTGAGCAGGCGTCCGGCTCCCACGCGGCGGTCGTCGAGTCGCCCCGCACGGGATGCCCCGCGAGGGCCAGCCCGAGGACCGCGGCGAGTCCGAGCACCGCACCGCGGGCGGTTCGGCGGAGCCCGGAGCGATCCGGCGTGCGTCTCATGGGCCGCAAGGTGTCACCGGGGGCGCGGCCGCACAAACTTCCAGACCGGGTCCATGCGACCCACCAGCCCCGGATCGCGCGGCAGGCCGAACTGATCCCAGTAGCGCTGCTTGAAGGGATTGAGGTAGGGGCCCAGCGCCCGGTCGTTCTCCTCGGTCTCGGGCAGCACCGAAGTCCACCACGCGTCGTAGGACGCGCGCAGCCGGGCCACCACCTCGGGATGGGCGCCGGACAGGTCGGTCCGTTCGCCGGGATCGGCCTGCAGGTCGTACAGTTCCCGGTGGTTCACCAGCTTGAAGCGCCGGTCCCGGATCGCGCAGAGCCGGTGCCGCGCGGCGGCCGCCTCTCCGTATTCCCCGCGGCCGAAGTGGGTCACCAGCAGCCGGTCGGCCCAGGGCGCGCCCGGGTCGGCCAGCAGTGGCAACAGCGAGCGGCCCTCCACCTGGCGACGCAGGGGCCCGAGGTCCGCGCCCGCCAGCGCCGCCAGCGTGGGGAAGACGTCGACGTGGGCGGTCAGCGCCGCGCAGTCGACGCCCGCCGGCAGCCGGGCGGGCCATCGCCAGAAGGCAGGCACCCGGATGCCGCCCTCGTAGGGGGTGCCCTTCATGCCACGCATCCCCGCGTTGAAGAGGCCATCCACCGAATGCCCATTGTCGGTCTGGAAGATGACCAGCGTGTCGCGGCCCCACGGTTGCGCATCGATCCGCGCCAGGAGCCGTCCCACCGCCGCATCCAGGTGGGCGATCATCGAGTAGTAGGCCACCGCATTGGTCGAGAGACCGAGCCCCCGGTAGGGCGCGGCCCACTCCTCCGACGGGATCACGAAGGGATCGTGCGGCGCATTGGGCGTGACCATGGCGAAGAAGGGCTTCCCGCGCGCCCCGGCCTCGGCCAACCAGTCGCCGGCCCGGTCGAAGAAGACGTCGGTGCAGTAGCCCCGGGTCTTCTCGAAGGCGCGGCCGTTCCACAGGACCGGGTCGTGGTACTGGTTGTCGGGCGCGTCGCCACAGCTGCCTGGGAAGGTCTGCCCGATGCCCCCGCCCCCGTGGATGAGCACCCGGTCGAAGCCGCGTCGTTCGGGCAGGTGGTCGTCCTCGTCGCCCAGGTGCCATTTGCCGAAGATGCCGGTCGAGTAGCCGGCCGAGCGGAGGACTTCGGCCAGGGTCACCGCGTCGAGCCGGAGGCGCTCTCGCTCGAAGATGGTGTGGGTGACCCCGTTGCGGAACTCGTGCCGGCCGGTCAGCAGGGCCGAGCGCGTGGGCGCGCAGGTGGGGCTGACGTGGTAGGAGGTGAAGCGCAGGCTCTGCGCGTGGAGACGGTCGAGGTGCGGGGTCCGCAGGATCGGGTTGCCATGGCAGGACAGCTCCCCGTAGCCCTGGTCGTCGCTCATGATGAAGACGATGTTGGGCCGGCTGCCGGCGATGGGGTCGGGCCGGGGCGTGCGGTGTCCGGCCGGCGTCGCCCGGGCGGTCAGCGCGACGAGCCAGAGGCAGCCCAGCAACCAGGCCAGCGGGGCGATCTTGGGGCGGGCGGTGTGCATGGTCGGGGAGGCTCTCGGGTGGGGGTGGCCTTGGCTCAGTCCGGATAGCCGTCCGGGTGCCGCACATGCCAGTCCCAGGCGGTCTGGACGATCTGGTCGAGGTGCGGGTAGCGCGGCTTCCACCCCAGTTCGGCCGCGGCCTTCTGCGCGGCGGCGACCAGTCGGGGCGGATCACCGGGACGGCGGTCCTTTTCCAGCACGGCGATCGGTCGGCCGGAGATCCTCCGGCAGGCCTCGATGACCTCGCGCACCGAGAAGCCCGAGCCGTTGCCCAGGTTGAAGAAGCCCTGCTTTCCAGGGACCAGCGCCTGGATGTGCGCCTGCGCCAGGTCGGCGATGTGGATGTAGTCCCGGATGCAGGTGCCGTCGGGCGTCGGGTAGTCGGTGCCGTAGATTTCCACCTGCGCCTTCTGCCCGGGGGCCACCTTGAGCACATTGGGGATGAGGTGCGTCTCGATGCGGTGGTGCTCGCCGAAGCGGGCGCTGGCCCCGGCCGCGTTGAAGTACCGGAAGGCCACGAACTCCAGCCCGTGCAGCGCGCGGTACCATGAGAGGATGCGCTCGAACATCAGCTTGGACTCGCCATACGGATTGACCGGGCGCTGCGGCAGCCCCTCGTCCATGGGCATCGTCTCCGGGATGCCATAGGTGGCGCAGGTGGAGCTGAAGACGAACTTCCGCACCCCGTGGGCCACGCAGGCGTCGAGCAGGTTGATGCCCGAGGCCACGTTGTTGCGGAAGTACTTCGAGGGGTTGGTCATCGACTCGCCGACCAGCGCATGGGCGGCGAAGTGGATCACGGCCTCGGGCCTGGCCCGCGCGATGGACGAGTCGATGAGCCCCCGGTCGCTGAAGTCGCCCGCGACGAACGTGGCCCGCGGATCCACCGCCGAACGGTGGCCCTCCGACAGGTTGTCGAACACGGTGACCGAATGGCCGGCCTCGAGCAGTTCCTCCACGCAGACCGATCCGATGTAGCCGGCACCGCCGGTGACGAACACGTTCATGGTGACCCCAGCATGCCCCGTCGGCCGCCCCGGACGCCAGCGCCCTCCGAGGCGTGGCGGTCCGGCCGGGCCTGGATCGTCGGCGCGCCCCGCGGCCACCCCGAAGTCCCCCTTGCCGACCCGGGGTCCGACCCGTTCTAATCATGTTTTGCCAATCGCAGCACGTCGTTGGCGAGCGTCCCAGAGAAAGAAACC
>JAJTFN010000010.1:3035-5469 GCA_021298285.1 Verrucomicrobium sp. | reverse complement strand
GGATCGACTGCCACCGGGACAGCGCCAGGTGCACAACTTCCCGGTGCTCGACCTGGGGGTCAAACCCGAGGTTCCGCTGGACCAGTGGCGGCTGCACATCGGGGGCCATGTGGAGAATCCGATCACCCTCGACTGGAAGGCCTTC
This sequence comes from Verrucomicrobium sp., assembly GCA_021298285.1. GTDB lineage: Bacteria > Verrucomicrobiota > Verrucomicrobiia > Limisphaerales > UBA9464 > SXXZ01. The sequence continues at coordinate 5,324 of JAJTFN010000010.1, read as the reverse complement.
ATGGACCTGCCGCAGTTCACGGACACGAGCGACTTCCACTGCGTCACCACCTGGAGCCAGTTCGACATGGTCTGGCAGGGGGTGGCCTTCTTCACGCTGGCCGATCTGGTGCGACCGAAGGCCAGCGCCACGCACGTCTTCTTCAAGGGCCACGATGGCTACTCGACCAACAACCCGATCGAAGCCTGCATGGACGACGATGTGCTGATCGCCCACCGCTGGAACGGCCAGCCGCTCGGCGTCGAGCACGGGGGCCCGGCCCGGGTGATCCTGCCCAAGCGGTATGCCTGGAAGGGCTCGAAGTGGATCCGCGAGATCACCTTCCTCGACCGTGACATCCTGGGCTTCTGGGAGCTGCGCGGCTATTCCAACACGGCCGACCCGTGGACCGAGGACCGGTTCTCGGCGGGCGATCCGAGGGAGTGACCGGCCGAGCCGGAAACAACGACGCCGTCCGGGATCCGGACGGCGTCGGCGGGAAAGGGTTCGCAATCCCGGGCTTCAGCCCACGATCTCGATGCCCATGTTGCGGGCGGTGCCGGCGATGGTGCGGAAGGCCGCCTCCTCGGTGTTGCAGTTGAGGTCGCTTCCCTTGGCCTTGATGATCTCAAGCACCTGCTTGCGGGTGACCTTGCCGACCTTGTCCTTGTTCGGGGTCTTGGAGCCCGAGGCGATGCCGGCGGCCTTCTTGAGCAGCACGGAGGCCGGGGGCGACTTGAGGACGAAGGTGAAGGACTTGTCCTGGTAGACGGTGATGATCACCGGGATGACCAGACCGGGGCGGTCCTTGGTGGCGGCGTTGAACTCCTTGCAGAAGCCCATGATGTTGATGCCCTGCGAGCCGAGTGCCGGACCCACCGGGGGCGCCGGGTTGGCCTGACCGCCGGGGATCTGCAGTTTGACGATGCCTGTGACTTTCTTTGCCATGTTCTATCCAGTTGGTTTGCGGCGGTGTACGACGTCGCTTGAGAGGCATCACGACTTCTCGACCTGCCAGTATTCGAGTTCGACGGGCGTCTTGCGCCCGAAGATGTCCACGGTCACCTTGAGCTTGCCCTTGTCGGGCTCCAGCTCCTCGATGATGCCGGTGAAATTGAGGAACGGACCGTCGTTGATCTTGACGGTCTCACCCACGTCGAAGCTGACCTTCGGACGCTCGGTGTCCTCGCTGTCGGAAATCTGTGCCTTGATGGTGGCGATCTCGTCGTCGGTGACGGTCATCGGGCGTTCGCCGCCCACGAAGCCGATCACGCCCTGGATGTCCTTGATGAAGTACCAGGGCTTCTCCATCGGCCGCTTGCCGTCGTCGAGCAGGGCCATGTCGATGTAGACGTAGCCCGGGTGGAGCTTGCGGTTGGTGACGGTCTTCTTGCCACCCCGCACCTCGACGACCTTCTCCATCGGCAGGAGGACCTCCCGGATGTACTCCTCCATCTCGTCGGTCTTGATCCGGCGGTTGATGGTGTCCCGGACCTTCTGCTCCTGACCGGCGAGGGTGTGCAGGACAAACCACTGGGTGTTCATGGGCAGGTTTCGGGAAACTGGGGGTGGAGCGGAGGGATTCAGAGCAGCTGGCCGGGGAGGCCGTGGCGATCAGGAGGGCTTGATGATGCGCTCGACCAGGTAGACAACGATCTGGTCGGTCCCCATCGTAAAAATGCCCAGGAGGCCGATCACCACGAAGATCAGCACCGTGGACTGGATCAGTTCCTCACGAGACGGCCAGTTGCACTTCTTGAGCTCCTGCTGGGTGGCGGCCACGTAGGCGGCCAAGCGGGCCAGTTGCCCCTGCTTCCAGGCAAAGGTGAAGACGGCGCCGATGACGGCGAACCAGATCAGGAACGGAAGATAGTCTTTCACAAAAAATGTTTCGGTGAGGGCGGTGGTGCGAAGGCGAATTGGCTCTCCTAATCGGCTTTCCTAATTAGCTTTTGTGATTGGCGGAGGGGGAGGGATTCGAACCCCCGGTGAGCGTCAGCCCACAGCGGTTTTCAAGACCGCCGCATTAGACCACTCTGCCACCCCTCCGGGAGGCTGGCAGGGCGTGAGGGACTCGAACCCCCAACCAACGGTTTTGGAGACCGCTACTCTACCAATTGAGCTAACGCCCTGTACGCTGACACCGACGACTTGGACACAGAAGATCTCGGGAGGGAAGGACACATTCCAGGGGAAAGATCCTTCCCTCCCTTGATCGAAACCTCAGGCGATCACCTCGGCGACGCGACCCGCACCGATGGTGCGGCCGCCTTCGCGGATGGCGAAGCGCAGACCCTTCTCCATGGCGAC
>JAJTFN010000010.1:0-2964 GCA_021298285.1 Verrucomicrobium sp. | reverse complement strand
GGCGAGCACCATGCCGCGCTCGACGTCCTCTTTCTTGGTGCCGCGGAGCAGCACGCCGACGTTGTCGCCCGCCTGGGCGCTGTCGAGCAGCTTGCGGAACATCTCGATGGCGGTCGCGGTGGTCTTGCGGGTCTCGCGCAGACCGACGATCTCGACCTCGGACATCGTGTTGATGACGCCGCGCTCCACACGACCGGTCACGACGGTGCCGCGACCTTCGATGTTGAACACGTCCTCGATGCACATCAGGAAGGGCTTGTCCTGCTCGCGGACCGGCTCCGGGACGAACGTGTCCAGGGCGTTGAGCAGGTTGGCGATGGCGGCTTCGCCCTCCGGGGTGCCGGCGATGGCGGCGGTGGCCGACCCACGGATGATCGGGGTCTTGTCGCCGGGGAAGCCGTACTTGTTGAGCAGGTCGATGATCTCCATCTCGATGAGCTCGAGGAGGTCGGCATCGGCGAGGTCCACCTTGTTGAGGAACACCACGATGCTGGGCACGCCGACCTGGCGGGCCAGGAGGATGTGCTCGCGGGTCTGGGGCATCGGGCCGTCGGCGGCGCTGACCACCAGGATGGCGCCGTCCATCTGGGCGGCACCGGTGATCATGTTCTTGACGTAGTCGGCGTGGCCCGGGCAGTCGACGTGGGCGTAGTGCCGGTTCGGGCTCTCGTACTCGACGTGCGACACGGCGATGGTCACGGTCTTGGTGTCATCACGGACGGTTCCGCCCTTGGTGATGTCCTTGTACTCGATCATCGGGGCCAGACCCTTGCGGTTCTGCACGGCGACAATCGCGGCGGTGAGGGTGGACTTGCCGTGGTCGACGTGACCGATGGTACCCACGTTCATGTGGGGCTTCGTCCTGTTGAAGGTTTCTTTAGCCATGTGTCGTATCGTTTTCTGTTCTTCGTTTCCGAAATTCCACAACCGTGCGGTCGATTCGTTCCCGTGCGGGCACGGAACCTGGAAACCGACTCCGGATGGAGCCCGCGATCGGGTTTGAACCGATGACCTCGTCCTTACCAAGGACGTGCTCTGCCAACTGAGCTACGCGGGCCCTGTCCGGTTGCATCCCACCCCAACCTTCGACCCTTCAACCACCCCGTGGCCTCGGCCCCGGTGCGATGCGTCAGGTCTGCCGGCCGATCGCCATCTTTCGACGGCAAAAGGTCCGATCTCCAGCCCTCCGCGGGCCAGAAACCGAACACGGTGCATGCAACGCTTCGATTGAGCGGCAATGCATAGGAAACCCGGGGCGGGGTGTCAACAGCGTTCTGAGCGAGATGGAAGATCGCCGCGGCGCCGGCGCTTCCGGGGCGGATCCCGCGACCGGGCCGCTCAGGCGTTGAAGACCGTGCTGCCGTCGCTCACCGCGGGCTTGGGGATGCGCACGATGACCTTGAGGATGTCGGACAGGACCAGGATCGGCTCCTGCGTGGAGTCGATCTGGTGGATGAGGTCATCGGGGTAGCATTCGAGGACCGCTCGCGTTTCGCGGCGGTAGGTCTCCAGGCGGTTGCGGATGGTCTCGACGTTCGCGTCGTCGAGGCGGTTCTCCTTCAGCGCGCGCCGCTGCAGGCGCACGATGAGCTTGTCCATCACCGGGCAGAAGAGGTTGAAGATGGCCTTGACCTCGATGTGGTCGCGCATGATCTCGGCCTGCCTCGGGTTCCGGGGGATGCCGTCCAGGAGCAGCGTGTCGGCCTCTGGATTGAACCGGCCGGTTGCCGCCAAACCGTCCATGGTCTGCTTCCAGAGCTGGATGGTGGGTTCGTCGGGCACCAGGCGCCCCGCCGAGGCGTACTCGACGAAGGTGCGGCCCAGCGGGGAATCGACCCGGAGGTTGCGGAAGGCGTCGCCGCACGAGAAGTGCACGAAGTTGGGGATCTGCCCGAGGATCTTGCCCTGGGTTCCCTTGCCCGCACCGGGGGCGCCGAAGAGGAGGATGGCCCGATATTTCATCGAGGGTGGAGCGGCTTGGATCTCCGGTGCCTCAGGCGTTCCGGTCGCGCAGCTTGACCTCGAGGACCTGGGCGAACTCGACCGGGGTCTCGGACCCGTCGGCCGCCTTGAGCACGAGGTCGGTGCCGCCGATGCGGGCGATGCGGTTGGCCACGGTCACGCCGGCGGCGGTGGTCACCTCGAGCACGAGGTCCTTGTCGGCCTCCGAGGCCACGACCTTGAAGAACGAGGGGAACTGCGTCTCGAAGAAACGGCGGTTGAAGGTCGTCTCGCCTCGGCGGAATTGCCGCGGGAGCCCCTCGTTGGGGGCGGCCGCGTTCCTGGCCGCGGTGCTGGTGGAGCCCGGGGCGTGGGCGGCCGAGGCCGAGGAGGCCGACGCGGACGCCGCGGGCACGTTGAGCGACTGCGCCGCGACGGCCTCGTCGGTGGCGCTGACGACCTCCTCCTCCTCCCGGCGCGGCAGGGCCAGGAAGATGGTGGGGCCGATGACCGGCAGGACCGCCGAGATGCCGCAGACCAGGGGCACCGGCCGCCAGCGGAACCGGGCGATCTCGAAGGCGGCGTAGAGGTTGGCGAGGTAGAGCAGTCCGAGCAGCATCAGTCCATTGGGCGTGGTCAGCGCGGCGTAGATGCCCTTGCCGGCGATGTCGGCCGGGGGGCGTGCCACCCGATCGGGCTGGCGGACGTCGATCTTGCGGGCCTCGGCGCGGGCGATCTCCTCGGCCGGGGGCTCCAGCAGCGGCTCGACGAAGCGCCCGGCGCGCGGATGGCCGGCCAGCGCCTTGAGGGTGGCCTCGTCCAGCTTGGCCCAGTCGATGCGGGGCGAGAAGGTGCCCGTGCGCAGGCGCACGATGAGCCCATCGGCGTCGGCGGCCGACACCTCGCCGTCGTACACGTCACCGGTGATGGTCCGGAACTCCCCGCAGATGACTCGGGAGACGACGCACAACAGCAGGGTCCACCAGCAGAACAGGCGCATGATGGCGGAGGTTGGCAAACCGT